>CAZOYK010000040.1:0-16160 GCA_964584065.1 uncultured Anaerolineaceae bacterium
GGGCGACCTTGGAACCAAACCTGTTCTGTTATTTGTAATCCAGAAAATCCTGTTTACCATAAGCCGCGGCGAGCGATTTTCGTTTGACCTCCTGACTGAGGTGAAGGTTTTTATCGTTAACAAATTTCTTCGCTATGCTCAGGTGATCTGACCCGGATTTGATGAGCTGAGTATTGGTTTTTGTCATCGGCCAGTGGCGGGTTTGCGACAAGACCTTTGGGATGAAAGTGGTATTATACTTTATCCCAATACGGAGCCAAAGTTCCCAATCCATGGACATGTGCAGTGCTTCATCCAAAAAACCCACCTCCGACAAACACTGACAAGAGATAAACGTGGATGGCTGTGCCACTGTGTTCCTAGATGTTGTCAGACTTTCAAGAGAGTCAAACCGGTCGCCAAAATATTTACCCTTTGAATCTCCCGATTCGTCAATCAATTCGGTGGTGCCGTTGATAAATCCAACAGTCGGGTCTTCCATCCACACCTTCGCAACTTCGTGCAATGCGCCTGGACAGAGAAGGTCATCACTATTCAACCAGGCAACCAATTCGCCCGTTGCCATCTTGAAACCCTTGTTGATAGCGTGGCTTTGACCCCGGTCAGGTTTGCTCTCCCAAAAGGTCAGCCTGGGTGCGTACTTTTGAATGATCTCGACGCTGTTATCTGTGCTGCCCCCATCCATCACAAAGTATTCCAAATTGGGGTAGTTTTGATTTAGAACGGAAAGGATGGTTTCTTCGAGAAACTGTCCCTGGTTATAGGAAGGGGTAACAATGGAAATTCGAGGAAAAGTTTCAGGTACTAGTTGTTTGCTGATCATATTATTCAGAACTGGATTGTATTAGCATAAATCGAGGATGAGTGCTTTTCAAAGCCGGGTGATCTTATTAATAATTCTGTGGGGCAAACCGGCCAATCTTGTTATCCTTTTTTTAGTTCTCGGAAGAGTCCGATATCGAAATTGGTAGTAGGAGAATTCTGCTTTGGATAGATCATAACGCTTCTTTGAAATGACGATCTTTTTAAAGAAAGCTTGACGCCAATCATTTTGTCTTCTTAACCTTTCGTCGCCACCTGAATAACTTCCACGTTCGTGATGATAGATGGAATCAAGATAGATAAAACCCCAACGGGTGCTAAATGCCTTTTTTGGATGAGCATAGTAGACGCTCCTGCCAGCTTGTTCGATCTGTTTGCCGATCAAACGGCCGGTGTCCATATTTCGTTCAAATAGTCCTTCATCAAAAAATAATGGAAAGTTGATCACCTCTCGGTCAAGCATTAAAAAACATGGGTGAGTCAAAAGTGAGAAATTGTTTTTAAACTGGTAGTAATCAACCGCCGCTATTGCATCATGGTCCTGGAAGACAGCTTCGCAATTACCAAGCCACTCTGAAGAAATCGGGTGGCAATCCGAGTCCATTATGCAAATAAACTTGCCTTGAGCTTCCTTTAGAGCAAGGTTAAGAACATGAGCGTGATCGTGGCCTTGCTTGTCAATTAACCTTTGGTCTGGTGGGAATTCTAGCACTCTAACTTTTTTGTCTAATCTTGATAACTTTATGTGGCTATCTTTGGTGCGATCCTGATTAACAATCAGACACTCTTGAATTAACTCGTAATCCGTAAAGTGGATTATGCGGTCTAGCCAGCATCGAATCCAATCGAAATCATGAAAATGGGCTGTGATGAAGGAAACGTCCTTCACAGCGTTTAGTCTAGTATCAACCAACCTGCACCACTTCTATATTCGATATATCGACCGTTATAAGTTTGCGCTCCATCCACAGAAACCCTAACAGCGTTATTAAAAGTTGCCCATCTGCTCTTATTCGGATTAGTCAGAGAAATGTCCAGGAGGTAATCTCCGCGCAGCATATTCTTGGGCATGTTAATATCCCAGTTCAACTCAAATTCGCCTGCCGGAATCTGATTGATAGTGCCATTCTTGTGGCCAGGACTGAAGAATGCTAGTGGGATTCCAAGAATATCCTTAATATGAACTTCAAGATCGACTGAGGATGGTTCTACCGTTTCCCCTAGTACAGTAATTGTTAGCTTCTCGTCATCTTGAGCATAATGGATCAGATCATTAATCTGGCCATTGACGAGGATGTTGTTTACTAGAAATCCTTCGCGGTGATTTGTGAGGTGGGAGAGGATAGTAGTTGTATCATTTAGACTCATGTTCAGATACTTATCGATGCAGTCGTTTATCTCGCCTTGGAATTGGATTTTCCCATCTGACAGCAATATTCCATGGTCACATAATTGCTTAACACTCCCCATATTATGACTGACAAATAGGACGGTCCGCCCTTCTCCAGCCACATCGTTCATCTTACCAAGGCACTTTCTTTGAAATTCTGCATCACCTACCGCCAAAACCTCATCCACGATCAAGATCTCGGGGTCAAGATGGGCGGCAACGGCAAAACCCAAGCGCACGTACATGCCGCTGGAGTACCGCTTGACCGGGGTATCAATAAACTTTTCGACGCCAGAGAAGGCTACAATCTCATCGAACTTGCGTGCGACCTCTTCTTTTTTCATGCCGAGGATAGCCCCGTTTAGATAGACATTTTCACGCCCGGTCAGCTCGCCATGAAACCCGGTGCCAACTTCCAGCAAGCTGCCGATGCGCCCCTTCACCTTGACTACCCCGCTTGTGGGAGCGGTCACACGTGAGAGTATTTTTAGCAATGTACTCTTGCCGGCGCCGTTGCGTCCAATAATGCCCAGGGCTTCACCCTGCTGCACGGTGAACGAGACATCATCCAGAGCGAGGATCGATTCGCCTTTTCTTGATGGCTTGTGATCGTGCCCGATGATGGCGTAGGGATCCGATTTGCCTCGCGCCCGCGCCCACCAGCGTTCGAGGTCGCGCGTAAGCGAGCCCGTGCCCACAACACCCAGATCGTATTGTTTGGTTAGATGCTCAACAGAGATAACAGTGTTATTCATTTTTTAGTAGAACCACCTGCTTGGTATATTTCATGACCTCACGTCTTCAAACCATGTTCAATCCTGGTCATGATTTTTGAGACTGAATTCTTCCAGCTATATTTTTCTACAATTAGGTTTCTGGAAAGAGTTTTAAACCGCTCTAATAAATCAGGATTTTCATGCAAGGTAAGAATCTTTTGAGCCATTATTTTTGGATCAGATTCATCCAACACAAAAATACCCATATTAATTTCATCTAAAATTTCTCTCATTTGAGGGTGATTTTAACAAATAACAGCTAAACCAGACGATAAGTAATCAAAAAATTTTATAGGAGATCCAAAGTCATTACTCCCAGGTTTGTAAAGATTAAGACCAATATCCATCGCAGAGAGCCAATTCGGGAGTTTATGATAAGGCTGAATGCCATAAATGTGGACATTTGGAGTGATTGACTCTGCAAGGCTGGAGTCGAATTTACCAATTAGATGAAAGCAAATCTGATCCTTGTGGCTTTCCCACAATTGCTTGGCAGCATCCAACATAAGTGAGACATCCGCCCATGGCATTGATAGACTACCAGACCAAACGATATTCGTTTTTCCCTCAAAATAACGCATTCTTTCAGGGCTTGGTAAACCAGGTTTGAAGTGGTCAGGATTTGAAGCATCAGGTACGACAAGAATTTCTTGGAAATCGTATTCTGCGGTTAATCTTTCGGCCATGGCATTTGACAAACAGATTGCCAGATTGGCTCTCTTAGACTCGTCTCTTAAAATCTGAGTGTTCTTTTTTATCTTATTTGGATCCGATTCAAAGGAATCTGGGAAAGCATTAAATTCCCACACCAAGTAAAGTTTCTTTGACAGAAGTTTAAGTGGATATTGGCTAAACAACATAGATTGATTCAGTTTCCCCGCATATCTTGTGTAAACAACATCACAGTCCAAAACTGTTTTTATTCTTGGGACTAAGCCAGTTGGTGTCTGAATAACCTTTGGATGATGGTTGTCTTTTCCTGAATAAATCACATGACCCAACGCCGTCGTTTCGTTGATGAATTCCCGTATGTGCGTGGCGGCACCATTGGCATCTGATTCACGAAAAGGAGTATTGAGGAGAGCAATTTTCATTCGATTAAAAGAATCCTTTCCAATAAAGTGCGATTGTTACGCGATTCTTTGTCACATAAAAATCTCATCTGCAATTTTTAAAGCCTTTTTCCATTGGCAGTTTAATCAAGTTGCCCATCATCAAATCTTTTTCATATGGGAAATCCTTTCGAAAGCCCCCTTGGGGAAAAAAAGTGATTTCGCCAAAAATTACTTTCTCATTGGGATAATAAAAGTCCACTCGAGCAAATGGAATACCTGCTGAAAGTTCCTCAGCTAATGTTAGCATTTCATCCAGTTTTTTTGGTTTTGGTACAGACCAAGGCATAGGAGAATAGCTATTTAGAAGAGGAAGTAATTCCCATTGAGTGTTAAAAGCTATCTTTGAGTGATCTGTAGCCCTGTTTGCATGAACCTGGATATATTTAGCCTGACCCGAAAAACAAAGAACCTTATAGTCCAATAATCCAAATATAGGATGACCTTCAATAAAGTCCTCGATAAGAATTTGTGGTGGAATATCGCGGTATTGCCATTCGCGAGTTTGCATAGAGTTGTAAAAGTTCATCGACATCCACTGTCGAATTTTGTTAGAAGCGTCGTCAATGTCTAATTCATCTTTATTCTCACAGATCAAGTTCCAGCTGCTTCCATGGTTGACTTTCACAACGAATTTATTCGGAAGGGATTGCCATTCTATCTCATCCACACGATTGTAGACACCAATTAGTGGATTTAAATATTCCTTGCCAACCTTTTGCTCTACATACTCCCTAACTGCCAGCTTATCAGCAAGTTTTGTGTAGAGTGGATTCCGATCATAAAGTTTCAACCATTGCATCTTTTCGGTAAATGTTTTTGGATGCTTGAGGTGAAGTCTGCGATTCATGACTTTGTAATACCAATATTGCAGGTAAAACTTGTCATCCACTAACGAGAAGGGTACAAACCTATGTGATAACTTTTTCCGTAGTTTAAGTAGTTCCAGATAATAATCCATTGGTTACAACTTGCCTTCAGAGAGTAAGGAGCGTAGAACCTTTCTTAAGGTCTTCGACATTCTACAGAACCAGACTTCCGCATTGTCTAATTTGAATTGATTGATTAATCGAACTCGAAGGGGAATTCGATAACTCATGCCTTGTTCTACAGCTATTCTGCATGGTCGACATCTGCCGCAAGGTATTTGCCCAGCCCTTGGTTTATGACAGAACCATGTCATATTCATGATTTTCATCCATTTTTTCTCTTCTGAGATATTCTTTATGTCTAACTTGGACAAATTAAGTATCGGAAATGAAAAGTAATGAAATAATCGATGGATTATGTCGTTTTCCAAATCACTGACGTCACCATTTTTCTGAATGTCGACTAAGCTTGAGCTTGAAATCAAATTGGAAGTTATCCCACCTTTTATTAGGCTGAGCTCCATTCCATCAATATTTTGCTCATCACAAAATCTAGCTAGCCAATCATATTGCGAGCCGAGATGAATTTTACTGGAAATTTCCGTGTAGGAATTTGAAATATCACCATTTGGTTTTATCGAAGAGATTTCGTGAAATATTGTGGGGAGCAATAACACACTTGTATGCGGATAATCTGAGATAAGCACCTTTTTGATCTTGAGTATTGTAGCTATTTCATTTATCGTCGATTTTCTATTAGCATCTATCAAATAATAGGTTTGAACAACTCTTATCTCATCAAGAAGTAATTGTAGCAATCGAAAAGTCGAGTCCCAACCACCTGTCCATAATAAATTGACTGGTGTTGAGCAAAAATTTCTCATTGAATTCACTTCAGTGCAATTATTGTCCATTTTTTTAAGAGCCAGCCGCGTAATCGAGCTCTTGCCAACGACACCAAGGTCATATTGTTTTGAGAGATTTATAACTTAGATTACTGTCCCCATACTTTTTTGTCTTTATGTATATTGCTTTCAACTTTGCCTTGGACATGACAAATCCAAAAATCAGCAAATTTGAGTTTGATTGGTTTTTCCATCTTTCCTGTGAATTCCGTCTAACCCAGATAGCCCTGTCGGTTGCCCTCCAGCCATTTTGAGAGTTGTTTTAGATTCGTGGAATAGAAGTAGGAATATATCCAGCGGTGAGGAGAAAACCAGGGAAGTTCTTGCGACCGCCCAAGGTAACTGGCGATCATATCCAGCTTTACCAGAAGACAGAAGAAGTCTGTGACAGGATCTGGGCGAATGGGTAAGCCATAGCCACGCGAAACTTGGGATGTAAATAATTTGAAATCATCTTGTCTGTGAGGGAAATTTTGCAAGTAATCCATACGCGCAAACAGGTTGACAAGATCAAAACAGCGGGGGGCTAGTTGACAGTCCTCAAAATCGACTACTTCCATTCGGGAACCTGAAAGTTTGATGTTTGAGAGACCAAAGTCGCCATGCGAGAGCACCCATTCAAGAGGTTCTTGGTTTAAGAAGCTTTGCGCCTTATTGAGAACGGCAGTAATCTGAGCCTTCTGCGAAACTGAGAATTCCCCATCAAGTGAAGCTAAAAGGGATGCCAATTTCTCGAATTTTCTTCGGAGGAAGTGATTATTCTTTTGGGAAGAGACCTCCGAATCGTGAAACAGTCGCAGCCAGGAGCCGATTTTTTCCCAATCGTACGGCAATGAAAGCACAAAGAGCCGTTTCAGCTCAGAATCCGTGTTATCCCAGGTTCGTTTTTCAGTCAAAATTGCCTGAAGTTTTGGATAGAGGGCAATCACTCGCGGAATGCCAACACCCTGGACCTGATCAATGGCTTCGGCGGTGAGCAGACCGCGCTGCTCCCGCGCGAATGAGCCGCTGATGTATATCTTAAAAAAGACTGCAGGCTTGGACAAATTCTCCTCGAAAAAACCCATCACCTTTCCACCTGTGGCTTTGATCACCACAATCTTGTGCATATTCGCATCAATTTCTGAGTCCGCGAGCTGCCAATACTCGGCAGCTGTCAAGCGGATCAGCCGCTGCTGCTCGTCTATTAGTTCTTGAAAATTTAAGGATTTTAGGGAAGAAGTCATTTAAACCGTATCGATGAAAGTTTTTTCAACCTGGTTGAAGATAACAATGCCAATAAACAAGACAATGAGCATAAAGATAAATGAATAGCCCAGCCGCAGCCAGGACGCGTCCCCAGCGCCCAGAAAACCCGCGCGGAAAGTCTCAATAATGGGCGTGATAGGATTGATGTTCGCGATCCATCGCCAGTTTTCAGGGATTGTTGAAACAGGATAAATGATCGGCGTGGCATACATCCACAAGGATATCCCAAAGCCAACCAGGTAAGTCAGATCACGGTATTTCGTGGTGAGCGATGAGACTATGATGCCAAAACCAAGCCCAAGTCCAGCCATAAGAAGAACCAGGATGGGAAAGGCAAATGCCCAGGTGGTCAGACGAATTTGTGCTCCACCTGTAAAAAAGAACAGCCAAAAAACCATGAAGAGCGAAAACTGGATTGCCAGTGTGATCAGGTTGGAGATCACAATTGATAATGGTGTCACCAGGCGGGGGAAGTAAACTTTGCCAAAGAGATGGGCGTTGGAGATAAAAGTCTGTGAGGTACCCGTGAGACAGTTGGAAAAATAATGCCAAAGGACGGTACCGGACATATAGAACAATATGGGAGGGAGCCCGTCAGTTGGGAGGCGGGCAATATTGCCAAAAATAACGGTGAATACAAGTGAATTGAGGATTGGTTGAATAATGAGCCAAAGAGGACCAAGAATGGTTTGCTTGTAACGCGAGACGAAGTCGCGCCGAACAAAGAGGGCGATCAGGTCACGGTAGTGCCAGACATCACGAAGCTGAAGGTCATACCACTTCTTTCGAGGGGTGATGATCAGGTCCCACTCCTCATTTTCAGTTGATATAGTTTTAGCAGTATCCATACCCATATTTCTCAATCTAATTTCCTGGATGACGGTTTTTGAACAAGCTGACTAAACCTCAAAGAATTCGTAAATGTATCCTTGACAACAGAATTTCCGCGAACTTCGTAATAGTCCTTGTCGCCCAAAAGAGCACTGAATTTACCGAAGCTGCTGTAGTAAGTTCCGCATATTGTGTGGCACTTCGAGAGCAACAGCATTTCAATCAATGCTTCTCTAACTGCCGTCGAACGCTGAAAGGTCGATTTGTTTCTCAGAAAGTGGAACCTGAACTTGTCAAAACGCGTGAAAGTCTTTGAATAGAACCACAAATTATTTCCAAAACGGTCATGAAGTTGTTTTTGGACCTCAAAATTATCGGTCGCAATAAAGACAGGTGAGTCTGACTTTTTTTGCAGCTGATCTTCAATATAAGAGAAAAACCCTTCTAACCTGGAGATATTCTCCGGTACAAAAGACGCATCCGCCTGGCGCTGTTGGTTGTTCTTGACATTGTCTGTCCAACGGATGTGCACACCCGTGGATTGAGAAAGTTCATGATCGCTTAAGTACGCCTGAACCTGAGCGTTTATGTCTGAGTGAGGCTTGAGGTTGGAAATCTTTTCATTTGTCAGCTTGAGAAAATCAGGCCAGGAGGTTCTGGAAGTTGCGTGTTGACGATATATTGAATCGAACCAAACCGGTTCACTAAAGACAATGTGATGGTCATCATTTTGAATTGTTACCCAATCCTGCTCAGCAATCATACCAATCTCTGGCATGTCGAACAGATCGGTGAAGCGAGCATCGCACCAAACATTTTGCTCCCAACAAAGCTGGAAAGGCAGATTTAGAATTTCGGCTAATGTTTGATAGCCGACCATGGCGCGCAAGCGGTTTGCCAAGCCACCCGAATTTGCCTGAAAAACGAGTGCCCGGGAATTTTGGTGGTTTTCTGGTTTGGATTTGAGTTTTTGTTGGTTATTCATTTAGCAAAATAACTTCTACTCGTAATTCGTATTATTGATATATCCCATTGAGCCTTCGTAGGAGATGACTCTTCCTGGTATGCCCACCACCACGCCATTGTCAGGGACGTCCTTGGTAACGACGCAATTTGCGCCGATGGCGGCATTGTTGCCGACGGTGATCTTGCCAAAGATTTTTGCGCCTGGACCAATGTAGACATTGTCGCCAATGGTGGGCACGCCCGCGCGCTCCCCCCGCCGGCTGACGCCGATTGTGACGTCATGGGAGAGGTTGCAGTTTTTGCCGATCTGCATATCTTCATTGGTCACAATACCGCCGTGATGACCGATGTAGAGACCTGGTCCGATTTTGGCTTTGAAGGAAATGGCGATGCCATATTTGATTTGGAGGTGGTAATAGACCAGCCAGGCAAACGGGAAAAGGATGCGCCAAATCAGGTGGGCATGAGTATAGGCGCAGAAACGCATCCACCAGGTGTAGCGGTATCCGGGGGAGAGCAGGTAGTGATAGAAATGGTCTTTTAAGCCCGCGCTCCCTGAGTAGTGAAAGAGGTCGGATTTTGTGAGTTTGGTGAATTCAGAATATTTCATAGGTTATAGCTCAAAATAGATTCTTCAAGATTCTTTCTCTCTAAAGCCACAGCAGCCGCTTTGGTAATTCCATCCATTTCTCGCGGGAGGATAAGATTATTCGCTCAGCAAATTTTGGTGGATCCAGTCGACGGTGCGTTGATCCCAGCGGTAGGCGAAAGTGGTGAAGTCCAAAGACGGAATATAGGGGTTGTCAACCGTCAGGAGATCGTCGGGAATCTGGGCGGATCGCAGGTTGTCGAGCTCAAAGTTGCGCAAAAAGCACATGCCGAGGCTGGCGATCTGGTCGATGGAGAGGTCGGTCAGGAAGGCTTCGCTGAACTGGTTCAACAGAGACGGCACTTTCACAAGCGTCGCGGGCTGCATCAGTTTGTTCAGGATAGCTTTCATTACCAGTGTCTGATTACTGACGCGGAAAGCGTCAGAGTAATTGGTGCGGATGCGCATCAGCGCCAGCGCGCGCTCACCACTCAGAACCTGTGGTCCTGCTGGGAACGAACCCAGCCCAGGATTTGGGTCTTCAACACCCTGCGGCAGGTTCACTTCCACCCCACCGATGGCGTCGATGAAGTTGATGACGGTGTCAAAGTTGACCACGGCATAGTGATGGGGAGTGACGCCGAAGTTGTAGCGGATGACCTCCGCCAGCGAATTCGCGCCAATACCCTCGCCCAGATACCCACCCCACCCTGGCGTGCCAAACAGGTATGCCTGGTTGATTTTCATCGGGTTTTGCTCGGTAAACCGCCCCTCTGGCGCTTCCACCAGGAGATCGCGCGGCAAAGCAACCATGTTGACCTTCATATCCACAAAGTCCACCCGCAGAACGCGGATCACATCCGCCAGCCCGTAGGTATATTCCGGGTCACTGTAATCGATGCCAACAAGCAAAACGTTCCAGGCTGCCTCATCCCCACAGACCGGTTTCTGACCGGCTCCCAATGTTGGTTCAACAAATAACGGCTGTTTTTCAAGGTTGGAAGGTGATTGGCCTGCCACTGCATCCTCCCCTTCCGCCGGACCGACTGCCATGGTAGGCAGGACCAAGGGATCAGAGATCGGCTTTTGCATGGCTGGTCTGATCCAGACGAGGTAAAGTAAGGCAAGCAGAAGTGCCAGCCCGAGAAGAACATAAAGGAAAATCCTCCAACCACTCGTGCGTTTCTTCTTCGCTGGTGGTTGCGGGTTTGCTCCGTCAATAGTAATTGGTTGTGTATCTTTCATTTTTTCCTTATCAGGTTTATTTCATTTTAGTTTTGAACGAATGAGATCACTTACTGCTGGATATTGTTAAGTGTATTGCGGATGAAGTCAGGCACTTCCTCATGTGGCACGAGCACCCAGCCACCGCCAGGGGTGATGTAGGTGTGGAACATCTCGGATGGGATCTCACGCACGTGGATGTCTTGCTTGTCAATTTCTTTCGAAAGGCAATAGAAGCTCTGCATATCGCGCAGGGTCAAATCGCTTTGGGTGGAGTTGTCCGCAAGCAAAGCGAAGATCAAGCTCAGAACCTTTGAGGGGCTCAAGTCGCTGCGGACTTTTTCCAGCAAGGCTTTCAACACGATGGTTTGGCGGTCAATCCGCCTGAAGTCGCTGTCAAACTGCCTGATGCGCATGAATGCAACTGCACGTTCGCCATCGAATTCGTTAACTCCAGCCGGGAAGTAATTGCGCGCATCCGATGCGGGAGCGTCAAGCGTTACCTCCACACCGCCAACGGCATCGATGTAACTTGCGATCTCGTCAAGATGCAGTACAAACTTATGATCGATCTCCACACCGAAATTGTAAGTCAGATTTTCAGCCAGCGATTCAGCGCCATTACCAGCCCCAAAATAGTATTCAGCGTAGCCAAAAGTGGCGTTAATGCGCCCTTTTTCGATGCCAACCCTTTCAAAGCCTACGATTGAGACAAAAAAATCGCGCGGGATGGCAACCAGGTTGATCTCAGGCTTCGAAAAATCGATCCTTGCCAGCCGAATGGCGTCCGCCTGGGCGTGCTCATCAATCCCCAGGATCAGCAACGTGATGGCATCTGACCTGCCGCAAAAAGAAGTCTGCGATGAGTTTGTATCTTGCGTCGACCCGGAAACGCTATCAGATTGCAAGGCTGCAGGCGTTAGCAGGATCGGCGCGTCACCCGCATCTTCAACCAGTTCGCTCAG
Organism: uncultured Anaerolineaceae bacterium; assembly: GCA_964584065.1. Lineage (GTDB taxonomy): Bacteria > Chloroflexota > Anaerolineae > Anaerolineales > Anaerolineaceae > Mesolinea. The sequence continues at coordinate 11,698 of CAZOYK010000040.1, forward strand.
TATGTTTGTTAGACTGCCCGGGGTTAATTGCAAGGTTTCTGAGTTTTCGGATGGCACGGTCTTTTGCAGAATGCATCCGCCCGGCAGCAATACCAGTGACAGACAAAGTAAAAGGATAATATGATGTTTTCGCTTGATAAAGTTGGGTTTCATCGGCTAAAGACTAACTTGTTTCCGGTTTAATATACGCCTCCGCCCTTCCGACATGGTTTTCATCTCGGACAGGGCGATGCTTTATTCGTGTACCCCCGTTTTCTTGGCTTATCAGCCTTTTTTCACAGGCTTCCGGCGCACCTTCTCTGCCGGAAGTTCCATCCGCATCATACCACCTTGCATCATTTTCAACAGCACCGACACACGTTCCCTGCCATTGACGCACTTCTCAAAAATGCCTTCAAGCTGCCCAATAACGTCATCTTCCACCAGAACTGGATCGCCCGCCTTGAACCCGGAACGTGCCTGCTTCTGCTCGAGATTCAGCTGTTGGGTCTGACGTCTAATCGCCTCGATCAGGTTGGGATGGATGGATGCGGGGATGCCGTCAAAATGAACCAAACCAATTACGCCCCTCATCAAAAAGACCTTTTCAGCATAAAGTTTTTCCGGTTCTTCGTTAACGAAGAGGTAACCCGGAAAATAAGGTTTAATCGTGTGAGAACGCGGATTGACCGGTTTGACCGCATAGACCGGCAGGTAATTAGGGATGAGCTTGGCCTTCAGTTGATCGTTGACGATGAACTCCATATTAGACTTGCAGCGCAAAGCGTACCAGTGATCACTGGAGTTGGATGGTGTTGAATCTATGGTTCTGAGGTCTTCCATTTCCCTTTTTACCTTGCGTGTAATTATAACGTGTCAGCTGACAGACGTGGGTTTTCGCAAATAAGACTGATCAGACTATTCTCTTTCACAAAACAAGAGCAAGAATCTGTTCATTAATGAGTCCTGATACCTTTTAAATATTCAATATACCCAAACCCAATTCTCCCAATTAGCGCCTTTTCCGGGAATTGCCCCTATGGTATATTTCAAGCAGATAAGGACGAACAATGGCAAAGAACATCGTACTGGCATTAGGTGGCGGCGGGATGAGAGGTATCGCCCACCTCGGGGCAGTTCAGTGCCTGTTGGATAACGAATACGAAATCAGTGGGATAGCCGGAACGAGCGCCGGCGGTATGTTTGGAGCACCGCTTGCCGCCAAAGTTCCAACAAACGAAATTCTGGAAGCAGTCAAAGCTTTTTTCAAGAGTCCTGATTTTAGCCGTTCTTCTTCCGACTCTGCCTCTTTGGTTGGAACAAACGGGATCGAACACGTCCTGGCAAAGTTCATTAAAGGTAAAACTTTCAAAGATCTACCGATCAAGTTTTCGGTAACTTCGGTCAGCCTGAAAACCGGCGAGGAAGTAATCATCACCGATGGCGATCTCATTAAGGCAGTTCTCGCTACGATTGCCATTCCTGGCGTATTCCCGACCAGGGGAGAAAACGCGCTCGTTGACGGCGGTGTTCTTGACCCGGTTCCGGTCAAATCTGCACGCGCGCTGAACCCTTCTGTTCCCGTTGTTGCTATCCCTCTTCACACAAAACCAGCCGATTTTTCCCCTTTAAGCACCAATAATGTCGTTATTGAACCTATCCCTGAGCCAATTATTGACCGGTTAACAAAAACGAGAATAGGCGAGTCTTTGAAGAATTTGAACGTCGGGGTTGAGCTCAGCACGGACCGGTTGGCAGAACTAAATATGGAGATCACCAAGCCAGATGTGATTGTCAGACCTATTGTCGGGCATTACGGCATGCTGCAAAAAGTCGATCCGACCAAATTATTCGATGAAGGCTACCGGGCGATGGGACAACAATTGCCCGCCCTGGCTGAAGCTTTCTCCTTTGTGAACAGCATCAAGCGAATCTCAAAATATACAACAGCAAAATCAGAATAAGAATTTACCCTCGCCGCAGTATGGCGATCAGCGAAAGAAAAAGACCCAAGCCTGCAAGAGTGATGATCACATACCCGATTGGAATGCCACCAGTGGCGGTACCTCCTGTTTCGGCTTGAAACGTGGGGATCAACAAAGCAGGCGGCTCAGTGAAGGTGGGCAAACGCGATGGCTGAGCAGTGATGATGAACTGCGCCGCCAGGGTCGGATCAATGGTTTTTGTGATGGAAGGAGTCTCAGTTGGTGGAGCCTGCAGCATCGGCAAAGTTCCCCCAAAGACTTCCACACGATCCAAAACCACCCAACCTCTGTCGCCTGGTGCTCCGGCATATTCGATCTGAACATAGCTGCCATAGTAACCATAAGCGTTAGCTTCTTGCCCCACAAGGAAAACACCCACCTGGGATGAGGTCGGGCTGGGACCACTGCGCACATTCAGAGGAATTTCTGCTTGTCCGATGGCACGCACCCACAAACCCCTGGGCGTCCCGGTGACAGTTGCCATTTCAAGCGTTGGGAACTGACCAGCAACCGGATTTATTACCCCGGGCATTGTGATCAACAAGATGACCAGGATGATTCCTAAGGTCATCGCGATTTTTATTGTAATTTGTCTCGTTTTAGCAGCCATTCTTGTTGCCTCAAGCTTTTCCCGATTATAATCTAAAGCTGAACGCATTATCGATTGAGAGACCAGATGACCACACGCATTTATCACGGAGATATCCAACCTGAAGACTTAGCCAGAAATTTGACGGCTTATTACAACCGCGGCAACTACCAGGTGCAGCGTTATGGCTCAGGCGACAAACTTGCTGTGCAGATCGCGACCCGCCAGAATCGACGTTCCGGTGGACATACAGCTATGACTGCCAATATCTCCAAAGTTGATGATGGTGTTAGCATAACCCTTAGTAAACAGATGTGGTTCGGACTGGCTGCCAGTCTTGGATTGACGGCCATCAGCGCTCTAAAAAATCCATTCACATTGATTAATCGCATCGATGACATCGCGCAGGATGTTGAATCGCTTCAGCTGGAAGAAGCGATCTGGGATGTAATCGACCAAACTGCCCGTCAATACGGAACCGGCAAACAACTTTCCGAACGGCTCAGCCGCACGGTTTGCCCTTACTGTCTGACAGCCAATCCCATCGCTTCCGCGCGCTGCCTGGCATGTGGAGCACCCCTGGGTGAGGTTCAACCAGCCACTTGTGCAAACTGCGGTTTCGTTGTGAGCAACAATGAAAAAATCTGCCCGAATTGTAAACGACCGCTTTTTTAAGCGTCGTTAGAAAAACGTATTTATTTTATTATAAAGCCGGGACACACCCCGAAAGGTGAATTTATGATTAAAATCATTGCCGATACCACTTGTGGTTTACCACTTGACGTCCTCGAGAAGGCTGGGATCGAAACGCTGCCGCAATACATCACTTTTGGCACCGAAACTTACCGCGACGATACTGAAATTGATACCGAAGGCTTCCTAGAAAAGCTGCGCGCTTCAAAGACCCTCCCGGGAACTGCTGCTCCTCCACCCGCCTTGTATTCGCCTGTCTATGAGCAAATCCTGGCGGCTGGCGATACAGCGCTGGTGATCACGCCATCTTCCAAAGTCAGCGGCACTTTCCGAAGCGCAACCGTGGCAGCAGGCGAGTTTCAGACGGATAAGATCCACATCATTGACAGCAAAACCATAGCCGGCGGTCTGGGTTCCCTGGTGCTGGCAGCAAAAAAATGGGCGGATGCCGGCTTAACAATCGAGGAACTTAAAGAAAATGTCGAGGATATGGCTTCCCGTGAACGCTTATTCTTCCTGGTTCCCACCCTGGAGTATTTACACAAAGGCGGACGCATCGGGGGCGCATCCAAGCTCGTTGGCACCTTGCTGCAGATCGTTCCCATCCTGACTGTGAAAGATGGTCAGGTAGAACCATTCGATAAAGTACGTACGGTAAAACAGGCAGTGCGCACAATTGTCGACTTGACCGCTGAGTACTGCAAAGATAATCCAGAGGCTTATCTTACGGTCAGCGAGTGTGACTCTGAACCGTTGCTGACCCAGGTCACCCAGGAGCTTACTGCTGCCACGGGAATCCAGGATATCCCCACGTACACCGTCCCGCCAGCGATCGTGGTGCATGGTGGTCCAGGTCTGATCGAAACCAGTTGCTTTGTGGCACGTTCCTGACCCTTCCGCAAACGCACCTGGGTTTAGAAATCTAATGGAAAACGAAATATCCACGTCAGTAACGCCCACAATTCCCGATTGGGTCGTGTTTATGGATGAGAGCCTGGTTGTGATCAACAAGCCGGCAGGCTTGCTTTCAGTGCCGGACGGTTACCATCCTTCCCTGCCCCACCTACGTTCGATTCTTGAGCCAATTCTGGGCAAACTTTGGATGGTTCACCGACTGGACAAGGAAACCAGTGGCTTGATGGTGTTGGCTCAGAATGCCGAAGCTCACCGCGAGCTCAACCGCCAATTCCGCGATCGTGAGCCCATCAAACACTACC
>CAZOYK010000041.1:0-15803 GCA_964584065.1 uncultured Anaerolineaceae bacterium
TTGGGAACGCAGCCGCTGGAAACCTAATCCACAAAGCTATTGATCATGGTCTCCCTGCGCGATATCCCCTCGGTAGATCAGATTCTTCAAAACCCCCGCACCGAGCAGCTTTTGGGGTCCTACGGGCACTCCTGGACCGTCTCAGCCATCCGCCAGCTTCAGGATGACCTGCGCCAGACTCTTCCAAATCTCACCGAAATGCCTTCCGAAGATGATCTCATAAACGCACTTGCATCCATCCTTGAAAAGCAATCCAAGCCTTCTTTACGGTCTGTGATCAATGCCACCGGTGTGCTGCTGCACACCAATCTTGGGCGTGCGCCGCTTTCACACGCTGCTTTGGACGCTGTTGAAAGTGTTGCCAAGGGCTACTCCACGCTCGAGTACGACCTTGCCAAAGGCAAACGCGGCAAGCGCGACGTTCACGCCAGTGACCTGCTGACCCGCCTGACTGGCGGCGAAAGCGCCCTGGTGGTCAACAACAATGCCGGCGCGGTGCTGTTGGCACTCAGCGCGCTGGCAAAAGGCAAAAAAGTCGCCATCTCACGCTCGCAACTGGTCGAAATCGGCGGCGGCTTTCGCATCCCGGATGTGATGAAGCAGTCCGGTGCCAAACTTCTGGAAGTCGGCACCACCAACCGCGTGCGCCTTGCCGATTTTGAGCAAGCGATCGCTGAAGGTGCCAGCCTGTTGCTTATGGCGCATCAATCCAATTTCAAGATTATCGGCTTTACCGAAGAACCTGCCCTCGAGGACCTTGCCAGGTTGGCCCACCAGCACAACCTGCCCCTGATGGTTGATCTTGGCTCCGGCGCCTTTCTGGATACAGCCAAATATGGTCTGGCTCATGAGCCCACTGTGCAGGAAATTCTCTCCAAAGGAGCAGACCTGGTTTGCTTCTCTGGTGACAAGCTTCTGGGCGGTCCCCAGGCCGGTATTCTGATCGGGCAAACCGATCTGCTTGCCAAAATCCGCCGCCACCCGCTCTATCGCGCTATCCGCGCGGACAAGCTCTGCCTGGCGGCGCTTTCAGCCACCATTGAGCTATACCTGAAAGGCAAAGCTGAGCAGGAAATTCCGCTTTACATGATGTTTTCGCGCTCGCTTCAAGATCTCAGCGAACAGGTGCACAAGTGGATTGACCACCTGCAATTTGGCAGCGCAATTGAGGGACTTTCTACCGTTGGGGGCGGCAGCTTGCCTGGTGAAACTTTGCCAACCTGCCTGCTCGCCCTAAAAGTGAAATCGCCGGCAAAACTCGCAGCCCAACTGCGGGAGGCCGACCCACCGATCATCGCCAGAGTGCAGGATGATCTGCTGCTGATCGACCCGCGCACCGTTCTTCCCTGGCAGGAAGAAAACCTGCTAAAGGGCTTAAAATCAACTGAAAAACTATTCGAGGTACAAAAATGAAACAGGATTTGGATCAACTTATCATCAAACACGGCGCGGATGCTTTATGGATCACAGGCGCGGCACAGCACAACCCTGCCATGGTCTATCTGACCGGCGGCGCGCACGTGACCGGTGCTGATCTATTCGTTCGCCCAGGGCAGAAGCCTGTGCTCTGCCACGGCATGATGGAACGCGATGAAGCTGCCAAAACAGGTTACGAACTGCTAAGCTACGCCAAATTCCCGATGCAGGGCTACCTCGAGCAAACCCAGGGCGACCTGCTGCAGGCTTCCGCCCTCCGCTACGCGGATATCCTCAAGGAGATCGGACTGACAGAAGGAAAAGTGCTGCTGTATGGCATGGTTGAGTTTGGTCAGCAGTTTGCGCTGATGCAGCGCCTGGGCGAATTAATGCCTGGCTTGCGGCTGACCGGTGATTTTGACGGCAGCATCATGCTTGAAGCCCGCGCCACCAAAAGCGCGGATGAGCTGGCCCGCGTCCGGCACATGGGGCAGGTCACTACCGATGTTGTAAAACGCACCCAGGAATTTCTGACCGCTCACGATGTACAGGATGAAATTCTGATCAAAGAGGATGGCAGTCCCCTGACGATCGGTGACGTCAAAGGGCAGATCAATCTCTGGCTGGCAGAAGCCGGCGCAGAGAATCCCGAAGACACCATTTTCGCCATCGGTCGCGATGCGGGGGTGCCGCATAGCAGCGGAACGCCCTCGGACACCATCCGGCTCGGAAAAACCATTGTTTTTGATATTTTCCCTTGCGAAGCTGGTGGTGGATATTTCTATGATTTCACACGCACCTGGTGCCTTGGCTACGCCCCCGAAGAGGTCCAAAAAGCCTATGACCAGGTGAAATCGGTTTATGCGCAAATCGTGACTGAACTTGAAAATAATGTCAACCCCTCGCGCTACCAGGCACGCACTTGTGAGCTGTTTGAGGGCATGGGTCATGAAACTATCCGTCAAAACCCCCAAATTACACAAGGCTACATCCACAGCCTCGGTCATGGAGTTGGTTTGAATGTGCACGAGAAACCGTGGTTTGGCCGCGAAAAAGACCCAACCAACATCTTGCAAGTCGGATCAGTTTTTACCATAGAACCCGGTTTGTATTATCCGGATAGTGGTTTCGGCATCCGCATTGAAGATACCTGGTTCGTGCGCGAGGACGGCAGTTTTGAAAAATTCGTTGAGTTTCCGATGGAATTGGTTTTACCAATGAGAGGATCTTAAGATGAAAAAGGTCGATATGCGTGTTTTAGGGATCGAAAGCTCCTGCGATGAAACCGCTGCCGCGGTCGTTGAAAATGGCAGAGTGATCCAGAGCAATGTGATCGCCAGCCAGGTGGATCTGCACGCCCAGTTTGGCGGGGTATACCCGGAACTGGCTTCGCGCGAGCACGTTAAAGCAGTCCACGCCACGGTCAAAGAAGCCCTGCAGCAAGCCCACATTGGGCTTGCGGACCTGGATGGCATTGCCGTTACCCGCGGTCCGGGTCTGGCTGGGTCGCTGGTGGTAGGCGTAAACCTCGCCAAGGGCTTAGCCCTTTCGGCAGACCTGCCGATTGTAGGTGTCAACCACCTGGAGGGGCACCTTTACTCTGCCTGGCTCTATCAAGCTGGTAGCAAACCTTCCCCTGAACCAAAACTTCCGCTTCTTGCCCTCCTGGTTTCCGGCGGACACACCGAATTGGTTCTGATGCGTGATCATCTGCAATACGAATCGCTCGGCGGAACCAGCGATGATGCCGCCGGCGAAGCCTTCGACAAAGTGGCGCGCCTGCTGGAGCTCGGCTACCCGGGCGGTCCTTCGATCCAAAAAGCGGCTATGCAGGGCAATCCGCGCGCATTTAACTTTCCAAAAGCGCGTTTGAGTGAACCCTGGAATTTCTCTTTCAGCGGGCTGAAAACCGCTGTATTGCGCACCGTTGAGGAGTTCAAGTCCGCAAAAAAGCCCGTGCCCACAGCAGATATTGCCGCCAGTTTTCAGGCAGCAGTGGTGGGTGCCCTCTATGAAAAGACCATCGCGGCAGCCCGGGAATATCAGGCGCGCGAAATCATCGTGGCGGGCGGTGTCAGCGCCAATAAAGCCCTGCGCGAAGCCTTCCGCTCGCAATCCGAATTCCGGGTGCACATTCCCCACATCAGCCTCTGCACCGACAACGCCGCTATGATCGCAGCTGCCGGCTACCGGCATTTCATCGCCGATGAAACTTCCAACCTGGATTTTGATGTGCAGGCAAACTGGTCATTGGCTGCCAGTGCCTGATTTTCAAATAAACAAACAAAAGGAGAAAAATGGACGTTAAACTAACCTGGAAAGAAGATATGGCTTTCACTGGCACCGCCGATTCGGGGCATGAATTAACCCTGGATTCCTCGGAAAGTGTCGGAGGGCACAACACCGGTTTCAGACCGATGGAACTGATGGCGCTTGGCACAGCTGGATGCTCGAGCATGGATGTCATCTCGATCCTGCGCAAGAAAAGGGTACCCGTCACGGCTTATGAATGCAAGGTGCACGTGGAGAGCGTGCGGGATGCCCATCCCCACGTTTTTGAATTGATGGAATTTGAGTACATCGTCACAGGCAAAGGCATCGACCGGGCGGACGTCGAACGCGCTGTGCAGCTATCAGAGGAAAAATACTGCCAGGGCATCGCCATGATGCGTAAATCCGCCGAGATCCGCAGCAAGATCACGATTATCGAAGAGTAGCGTCAATCAAGTTATTTACTATCTGCCACGGAAGTTCAAATCTTCCGTGGCAGGCTTGTTTAAGAACACAAAACCATTTCATATATGCGCCCTGATGGTCCCAAAGACATAATCACTTGGTAGGGGCACGGCATGCCGTGCCTCCCTTTGCGGGATGTCGTGCCTCCCCTTGCTATCCGTAGGGCGAGCTTAAAAGCACTGGACACTACATCATTCAGATACCTTGGTGTGCTTCCAATCCGCCATCACACATAGAAATCCGATATTGGCGGGTTGAGGGCACGATACGTTTAATCATCAAACCGTTGCCGTTGCCCCCAACCTCGCCCTACGATTTTACGCACCCACACATCAAGGTATCACCCCATTCATCATAAAAGGGGATCTGTCAACCCACAAAAAGAGGCACAAATTCGCTTTACTGGTAAAATCCCTACGTATGAAACTGCAAAAGTTGCTAATTGTGTTTTTCCTTGTGACGCTCGTTGCCGGCTGCACTGCGCAAGCGACCGAGACTGCCCTGCCCGAGCCAACCACAGCCCTTGAACCAAGCCCAACCCCTGAGCCTACTCCCAGCCCAACTTTTGCTCCAGTCCAGCGAGAGCTGCCGCCCCTGCCCGAAAATCGCACCCATTACAAGCTGGATCTGATCCTCAATTACTACTCCCACTTTGGCGCGGTCACGGAAGTGGTCACCTATACCAACCGCAGCAGCCACAGCCTGGAAGAGATCCATTTTGTGGTGCCGCCACGCAACTTTGAAGACAGTTACGAGCAGTCCGACTTGCGCGGCGACCGTGTGGCAGGCTTCACAGAAAATGGCATCCACACCCTTGTCAGCCTCTCCTCACCCCTGCAGCCGGGCGAGACGACAACCTTCACCTTCAGTTTCAGGCTCTACTTCCCGCTGCACCCGGGCATTTACGGCTACACCAACCGCCAAACCAACATCTCGGATTGGTATCCATTCATCCCACCCTATGATGAAGAACAAGGCTGGCTGGCCTATGACCGGGTTGTGGATGAGGACAATATCATCGTAGGCGAATCGATCGTCAACGAATTCAGCGATTTTGATGTGACCCTCACGCTCACAGACCGTGCCGAGCTGATCGAAGTTGCCGCCAGTTCCCCTGCCAGCGGCTCAGATGGCAAATACTCCTACCATCTGGAAGGCGCGCGAGGTTTTTCCTTCTCGGTCAGCGACAGCTACTTTGAGCACGAGATCGTGCAGGATGGTGTTCGCATTCGTTCTTACGTCTTCATGAACAACATCGAAACTGGCATCGCCGTCACCCAAATCGGCGCAAACGCCATGAAGCTCTATGGCAAGCTTCTCTACCCCTACCCGCACGAGATGGTCTCGATCGTGGTCGGAGATTTCCTGCACAACATGGAAATGGACGGCATGGTCATGATCAGTTATGGCATTTTTGACTTCTATAACGGAACGCCGCAGACTGACCTTGTGTTGATGACCTCTCACGAATTGATGCACATGTGGTTTTATTACACCATCGGCAGCAATCACGCCATTGAACCCTGGCTGGATGAAGCTTTCGCAACCTACGCTGAGCTGCTTTATTACCAGGAATATCACCCAGCTGACGTTGAATGGTGGTGGGCGATTCGCATCCACGAGCAGAACCCCCAGGGTTTTGTGGACTCCACCATTCATCTTGAGGGCGGTTATGTGCCCTATCGTAATGCTGTTTATTTGCGGGGGGTTCAGTTTCTGAACGAAGTCCGGCTGGCAATCGGCGAGGAAGCCTTCTTTGCTGCCCTTAAAGACTACGCCTACAGCAACACCTGGCGCATTGCGAGGAGGCAGGATTTCTTTGATGCTATCGCGCGTCACAGCCAGGTGAACCTGGAACCGATAGTCTCCAATTATTTTGAAAACTAGCATTTTTCATCTCATAAGAGCTTTTCAGAGACATTACCTCAACTTGACACCTCTGAATTTGGCGGGTAATATCCAAAGCTGGAGTTAATATGACCGAAAACACAAACCTGACCCCTGACACCCAGCCGGAGAAAGACGCCGGGATTGTCAGCTCAAAACCCTTTTACAAACAGCCAGCAATAATTGCTGCTGGCACGTTAGTCCTGCTCGCACTCGTCTTACTGATCACCTGGCTGGCAGGCAGAGAATTGCCCGCCCAGGTCGAAACCACCCCGACCTTCGCTGCACCAGTAGTGTTACTTGAAACAGAGGAACAGCCCACCAGCCCACCAGTGCCTACTCAAACGACTGCTCCCGTTCCCACCGAAGCACAGCCCACCCCTCAGCCAACAGCCGTTCCCCGCGTTGAAGTGATCACTCACACCATCCAGGAAGGCGAAACTGTCGCCACTCTCGCGGCGAAATATAACTTGTGGCCAGAAACAATCATCTGGGGAAACCGCTACGAACTCGGTGACGACATCCGCAATTTCACCCCTGGCACCACAATCTTTATCCTTCCGGTGGACGGTGTCTATCACACCTGGTCGGCTGGAGAAGGTCTTGGCGCCGTTTCCAACTATTACGGTGTGACGCCTGAGGACATCATCAATTACCCTGCCAATAACCTCTCTGCCGACACGATCGGCAGCTACGCGTCGCCCAATATCGCCGCCGGCACTCGCCTGGTGGTGCCAGGCGGAACTTTGCCCAACTACTTCGCGAGTGACACATTGCTTTACTATGCCGCAGTTGAAAAACTCAAATCCCTGCCATTGGGAGATCCGGAGAGTTTTCCAGCTCCCCGTGAAGAGATCATCGCCTACGAAGTCCAGGAAGGTGACCTGATTTGGAATATTGCTGAGCAGTTCGAGATAGAACCTGAAACAGTCCTTTGGGCTAATCGCTATCTCATTGGTGACACGCCGGATGGGATCTATCCTGGTCAAAAGCTGATCATCCTGCCTGAGGATGGCGTCTATCATGCCTGGTTATATGGCGAGGGCATGAACGGCGTTTCCTCTGGTTATGGTGTCACCCCCCAGGACATCCTGGACGAACCCCTCAACCAGCTCGACCCGCAGGCAATCGGCGAACTGAGCCTGCCGCTTATCAAGACCGGTACTTTCCTTTACATTCCCGGCGGAAGAGGTTCTATTCCGTCGTGGGTGGGCGTCGTTACAGACCCTGGCTCCGGAGATCACCCGAATGTGTCCTACTTAGGCGCATATGCTTGTAATACAACCGCCTGGATTACTGGCAGTGGGCTCTTCCAACTGCCCAATAGCACGCCCGTCATCAGCGGTTATGAGTACAACCCGCCTGTACATAACGGTCTCGATTATGACGGTGATACTGGCGATCCGATTTTTGCGACTGACCATGGCGTGGTGATCTACGCCGGCTGGTCTGACCGCGGCTATGGCAACACGATCGTAATCGATCACGGCAATGGCTACCTGTCACTCTATGCTCACTTAATGGATGGTGGTGTGGCAGTTGGTTGCGGATCGATTGTATACGGCGGAAGCACCATTGGCTACATGGGTAACACCGGCAATTCCTCCGGTTCCCACCTGCATTTTGAGCTGCGCTACAATGGCAGCCCGGTCAACCCACACAGTTTTGGGCTGTAATTTCTTTTGAATTCCATAAGGCTGGTCGGCATGACCAGCCTTTGTGTTTAATAGCGCGTGGAGCCACTATCACGACCATTCTCTACAACCTTGAGACCTCCTTTTGTATCGGCTGTTTGTAGTGGGTTGGTTATAACTACTGGTCTTCGACCTGGATATTCTGACGCCAACCCACCCTATCCTGCCTTTGTCATCCTGAACGCAGTGAAGGATCTGATCTTTAACTACTAGATGAGAAGGAATGAGAATGTGTTGGCGGGGGTGAAACATCTAGATCGCCACGTCGCTTCGCTCCTCGCGATGACAAAAGCTGTATGGTAGGTTGGCGTCAAGGAGCGGTTTTTTGGTAGGGTGGGTTGGCGTCGTAGAACCGCAGTACATACATGATTCTTGATAGCCAACCCACCGCCAGCAACCCATCAATAACATCAACATTCGGTGGGTATGCTATAGCCAATTTTGCAATCTGTAAATGCTCTTTGACACCAACCCACCCTATCCTGCCTTTGTCATCCTGAACGCAGTGAAGGATCTAATCTTTAACTACTAGATTCTTCGCAAAAGAAGCTCAGAATGACACGCATTATCGACTTAAACCCTTTCCGCCGCGCTTCCAGGGCAGGATCGCAAACCGGCCTACAACAAGCCTTACCCCCTCAAGGGAGGGGGATAAAGGGGGTGGGTTTTTTGCTCTGTATTACCTGAAGGATCTGGCTTTCAAGTGATTAGAAGAATCGGAATGACACGCATTATCGACTTAAACCCTTTCCGCCGCGATTCCAGGGCAGGATCGCAAGCAAGCCTACAACAAAAACTCATTAGATACTTCGCAAAAGAAGCTCAGAATGACAGCTGGTTTTTCGTCTTAAGTGAATTGCGGTAATCTGACTGCCTGAAAACTGGTATACTGCCAATGGGAATCATCTGTATGCGCCTACGCTTTTTTGCCCTCATCATTGCATTGAGTTTGCTGCTATCAGCCTGCAGCCAACGCGTGACGCAACAGACAGATCTCCCCACCCCGGTCGCACAGATCACAAGACCAGCCGAAGACTCTCCAAATCCGACCTTGCAGTCAACACCGACACAATCCACCGAATTCGAGCTCCCTGCTGCGCCTGAAAATCGGACAATCTACGATCTGGATGTAAATCTCGACTACGCGCAGCATACCGTCAGCGTTGTTGAGCAAATCACCTATTTCAATCGGACCGACCAGGCAATGAGCGAATTATTGCTGCTTGTGCCACCCCGCCACTTCGCTGGAGCATATTCGCAAGGTGCCCTTAGCGGCGACTTGGTGTCACAGTCGCGCGAGAACGGCATCCAGACCATGCTCAGTCTCGAACCTGCTTTGCAGCCCGGAGCTTCCACCCAAATCCAAATCATCTTCACGCTGATCCTCCCAAACAGACAGGGCGTTTTTGGCTGGTCGGACATGCAGACCAACCTGGTGGACTGGTTTCCGATCATTCCTCCATTCAACCCAGCTTCTGGCTGGCAGGTGAACGAAAGAGTGGTCGACGCCACCAACACAATCGTCGGTGAGTACATAGTGGCTGACTCTGCGGATTTCAATTTGCGCCTGCGCCTGACAGGATCGCTTCAAAACCTGACAATTGCCGCAGGCAGTGAAGGAACAAAGCAGCCAGGCTATATTGAATACCAGCTGCCCCTGGCAAGAACTTTTTCGCTTTCCATCAGTAATCAGTATGTGACACAGGAAGTTCAGCACCAGGGTGTCACCATTCGCACTTACGTCTTCCCGCAGCATCGGGATGCCGGGCAGGCAATCATCGGGATCGCCAAAAACGCCCTTGACATGTTCGCGGAGCTGTTTTACCCCTATCCGCGCCAAACGCTCAGCCTGGTGGCAGCCGATTTCCTGCACAACATGGAGACAGACGGCATGCTGTTGATCAGCAAGGGTGTGATCGACTTCTACCGTGACGCGCCGCTGAATAACCTCACCATCCTCGTCCCGCATGAGATTTCGCATCAGTGGATCTACAGCCTGGTGGGGAATGACTCTGCCAGAGAACCCTGGTTGGATGAAGCTTTCGCGACCTACAGTGAAGCCTTGTACTTCGAACGCTATCAGCCCGACCACCTGGAATGGTGGTGGGCTAATCGGGTTGAGGGGTTTGACCCCAACGGCAGGGTTGATTCGACTACAAGCATCCCGGGCGGCTACACTGCCTATCGCGACGCAGTCTACCTCAATGGCGCAAAGTTTCTGCAGAGTCTGCGGGAGTTAGTAGGCGATAAGGCGTTCTTTGCGGTCATAAGTCAATATGCAACAGAAAATACCTACAAAATTGTCACGGAAACCGATTTTTTCAGCATTTTACGCGTGCATAGTGATGCAGATCTGAGCGTCCTGCTCGCACAGTATTTCGAAAATCCCCCCACTTATTAGGATTAATCCAAATAACTGGTCAATCTGCCGGGATCATACTGGCCGAGTCTGATAGCGTGCTGGCTCGCACTACCTGATTTCCCCTGACCAGGGTACCCTGGTATGCAACAGTTCCCTCCACCGGCGTCCAGCCTTCAAGATTGAAGGGCACAACGCTCCAGGCGGCCGGGATCCACTGACCGTTATATTTGCGCGCCAGGTGAGCGTGCGTGCCGGTGGCGCTGCCGCCCTCACAGGAAGGCCTTCCCACCTTATCGCCCTGCTTGAGGCGGTCGCCGACTTTTACCCGACCTTCTTCAGCCATGTGAAGGTAAAGGATCACCCAACCCGTTCGCTCGTCGCCATCGCCATCCAAATCGAGCATGACCGTGCCGATATCAACCCGCGCCACTACGCCATCAGCAACAGCCAGAGCGTATTGCTCGGTCTCAACACAGCCCTGCGTTGGGAGGGGAGGTGCAAAATCAATCGCTGCCCAGGGTTTGCGTGAGCCCCAACCTGTGTGCGGACCACCAGTGTAGGACCAGGTGGTGCCGTCCTGGAAGGGCAGGATGAACTGAGGCTGGGTAAGCGACCCGGGTAATACGGTCAGGTTGCGTTGCCAGGGGTCACCAAAAAGATCCTTGAAAGTTTTCGCAAAGCCATCAGGTCCGATCGCCTTCTTGTATGCCTCTCCCTGGTAGACCTGAGAGAAATAGTAATGCAGCGCGATTGTGGCGGAGTTTTGCCAGGGGTCGATATTTTCAATGGTACCGTCTTCCAAAACCATTGATGTCAGTTCACCCTTGAAATAACGGTAAAAGCCATCATTTAGCAAATCAGCCGCATAAGAAATCTGCAATTCAACGCTGCTGTGGTAATTCTCAAAACCCAGGAAAGTTGCTTCTTTGGTCCGGTCCCGCTGAGGGTTGCTGAGAGCCCCTGTCTGGTATTCCACCAATGCCAGCAGTAATTTTGGATTCAGGCTGTAATTTTCGGCGTAGTACTTGATGACCCCTGCGGAATCGCGGTACTTTTCCTGGATGAATGCGCCGTAGTTCTTAAACCAACCATCTGTCGAGTCCAGGAAGACGCGCAGATCGAAATCCAACAAGTCAGGACCATAAACAAAAGCAGCATCAGGAATGATCTGGTAACTGGGTCCCCAAAAAGGCACATAGTAGATGGGCATTTTCATGGGATAACCCGGAGGAAGGGTGGTGACATCCTGCGGGATTTCCGGGTTGGAAAAAAGGATCTCAGAAGGCGATGTTCCAAAGCGCAGCGATAGAAGTTCCAGGTTATCACCGCTCTGGGCAACATAGTCCACCAGCGTTCCAGGCGGATAGACCGGGCGTGCGTCGAACGGCGTAGCAGTCGGCTCAATCAGGGTCTCGGTGGGGACGACCTCAGAAATGATGTAAGTTGGTCGCTGATGCGGAGCACAGCTGGCAAGAATCAAAAAAATGCCGAGAAGGTTCAGCCATCTGCATTGGGAAAATTTTGAGCTCTTCATGAGTCAATAACCGGTGAATGTCCGTTTTTTACTATACCATAAACGGAAAAATGACTCATTAGTCCAGGGAGATATGCGAGCCGCTGGCTCCGACGACACTGGCTTTGACGACCTGGTCACCTCTCACCAGCCATCCACTCAAGGATGCCGAACCAGCTTTTGCCCTCCAGCCGCTCATCACAAAACCAAGCGGACCATCCGCCGGCACCCATTCGCCGTTATACTTGCGGACGATGTGCAGGTGTGTCCCGGTGGAAATACCTCCCTCGCAAGAGGGGTGCCCGATATGATCACCAGTCTCAACCCAGGTGCCCACTGGCACGCGCTGATTGCTGGCAATGTGCAGGTAAATGATGTTCCAGCCAGTCTGCTCGAAGCCATCGCCATCCATATCCACAACCACGGCTCCGTTTTCTGAGCGCACCACCAGCCCTGGACCGGATGCGGTCACCCAGGACCAGTTGGTGTGGCAGCCTGCTTCAGCAGAAGGCGGGGCAAAGTCCAAAGCCGCGCGAACATCGGCAGCTCCCCAAGCTGCGTGCGGGCCAACAGTCATCGACCAGGTCACACCCTGCTCAAAGGGAAGTTGGAGTTCCGGCTGCTGAACATCCGGAGTAAACAAAGGCTCAAAATCCAGCGCGCGCAACCAGGGGTCGCCAAACATATTCTGATAAGTCCAGGCAAATCCTTTTTCACCGTAAAGCGCTTCTGCCCATCCGGGGAAGTTTTCCTGTTTTGAGAAGAAGTGCATCAAACCGACTGTGCCACAATTTAGCTGCGCTGAAAGGCGCACCTCGCTCAGGTCAGGGAATTCCAACACAACCATCGTGCCTTCTCGCCAGCCGTAGTAGCCGGTTTCAATTACGCCTGCTGCAGTCTCAAGTTGTTTATAAAGACCAATGCGATCCTGATCAAGAATACCAAGAGGATAGGTTTTTTGTTGTGCGGTTTGCGGTCCACCATAAACCCAACCGCTCTGGTATTCAAGCAGAGCGAGAAGCAAACGCGGATGGATGGAAAACTCGCGCGCAACCTTTTCGATGATGTCGGTCCCACTCACAACCCCAAAGCTGTAAACCGATTCCTGGTAGCTGGCCAGGTAACCGCCTGCCTGGCGGGCAAACGCATCCACGTCAAACCCGACCGAGGATGGACTGTTGACCACCTCACTGTCCGGTATGAGTTTGAGGGGCGATGTGGTTTCGTCGAGACGGTTGGGGATGAGCAGCAACTGCCCTTCCGGGATGAATCCATCCGTTGGCAAAGGATCACGCGAGGTGATATCTTGCACTTCAACGCCAAAACGAACTGCAAGAACGCCAAGGCTGTCGCCACTTTGGGCGTAATAGAGGATCGGAACGTCCTCAGCATAGGTGATCATCTGTGCCTGGGTGGGGATTGTTTGCAGCACAGGCTGGGGCTCGATGACTTCCGGTACGAGGTTTGCTTCTTCTGCTACAAGCAAAGGAAGCGTTTCAGTTGCTTCAACTTCTGTCGGGAGCGTTGTGGCGGTAGGAGACTGAGCCCCCACCAGGTTCACACCAGCAAAAAGTGCCGGACCTTCCGGTGCGGGAGGAATCTGGGCGGGGTCTGCCAGCTTGGGAAGCTCAGGTGAAGGTAAGGCTTCAGGAGAATTAGTGGAGAAGAACAAAAACGCACCAACCGCAGCCAACATCACAACCGCGCTGATGATCAAGCGCTGGCGCCGGCGGCGGTGAAGCCGCTCAAGGCGAATTTCGCGTTGGCTCTTAGTTCCCGATTTCGTTGAAATCGGCACGGCCATTGTAAGCTTCAACTGTCTCTCCATCTTTTGTCAACATCCCGTCGTAGACTGTTCCGTAACTCGATGCAATCCAACCTCCCAGGTTGAAGGGGATCCTTCCGGCAGCTCCGATCCAGACCCCGTTGTAGCGCCTGGCAATATGGAAGTGCGTGCCGCTGGTTATCCCACCCTCACAAGAGGCATAACCAATTACATCTCCTGATGCAACTTGTGTGCCAACGGGAATGCGCCCCTCCGTGCCAATGTGGAAGTAATGCACCGTCCAGCCGGTTTGTTCTGAGCCGTCTCCGTCGAGGTCCAACACCACCGCTGCAGCACCAGACCGCACCACCAAGCCATCCGCCACTGCCAGGACCGGTGCGTCACTTTCATAGCAGCCATAATCGTCTTCCGCACCAGGCGGCGCAAAGTCGAGCGCTGCCCATATGCTGCCGGTTCCATAGCCCCAGTGAGGTCCTGAAGTCAACAGCCAAACATCACCAGGCGCCAGTGGCAGGATAAATTCGGGTTGGGTCAATCCTTCGGGCACAAGCGGCTCAATCGTAAAAGTAAATGGGTAACCAAACATCTCCTCATAAGTGGCGTACAAACCTGCTTCAGAAACTGCGATTTTCCACTCAGCTTTTGTTTTTACCAGGCTGAAAAAGTATTGCACGCCAGCGGTGGCAGGGTTGATTGTGGGGTCGATAAGCATCACATCGCCGTCTGAAAGCGTCCAGACCGAAAGGCTGCCTTGCTCCCAAAGCGTACTGCCGCGCAGCAATTCGTTGGCAGCCCATTCCAATTGTTTGTAGAGACCTGCCTGGTAAGGATTTAGCAGCCCAAGCGGATATCCAACAGGCACGCCATTCTTACCTTCACTACGCACCCAACCGCTCTGATATTCAAGCACCGCCATTAAGAGACGCGGATTAACGCCATTTTCATCTGCCACTCGCTGGACAATTTCGGCGCCGGTCAGAAGGCTTCCATCTTCCAGAGCTTCTTCGTAATTGTTCAATTTTCCATTGAACTGCCAGACCACCGATTCTGTGTCAAAATCTTTGGCGGAGGGACTGTAAATCAGCTCAGATTCAGGGATAATTTTAAAGCTGCTGGCCTGCTCATTGGCACTGGCAGGTGGAATGATCAGCATGTCGCCAGGTTTGATCAGATTGGGATCTTGGATCTGATTGCGATCTATGATCTGTTTAACGGAAACCTGGTTAAGCAAAGCAATCCGTGCCAGGGAGTCACCACTTTGAATCGTATATTGGATTTCGTAGGATCGCAGCGCTGGCAGAGCCATCGGTGCGTTAGGCGTAGGCTGGATGGTGACGGGCGCCAGTGTCAGAGTGAGTTGCGGGACAGGGGTGTTCGCTGCTTGCGTTGCGACTTGCGTCGCTGGTTGCTGTGGTCTGAGTGTGGGTTGCGGTGTGGATGCGAGCATCGAGCCTGACCCAGTTACCAGCCAGGGATCATAGTCCTTTACGACTCTCTTACAACTTGAAATCAGGATTGAAACAGCAACAAGAATAAAGCTCAGGAGGGTGAGTTTTCGGAAGATGGCTTTCATGCCGCTAAGTGTTACATCAATCGTGCCAGATATGGATTTGCCGTAACGTTCTCCCCCTGACAGTCTCTTCTGTCATTAGGAGGAGCGAAGCGACGTGGCAATCTACCGTTCTGTCACCGGTCTTTCGGTTTTTCGTAGGCCGGATTGCGTAGTTCAATCCGGCTCTTTTAGATGTTCTCTCAAGGTCTTGTTCTCGCAAGGTCTGGAGACCTTGCGAGGTTTTTGACCGAAGGTCTCCACCAATCCTTCGATAGAACCGGGAATATCTTCCTATCGTGATAGTTTTTCGTAGGCCGGATTGCGTAGTTCAATCCGGCTCTTTTAGATGTTCTCTCAAGGTCTTGTTCTCGCAAGGTCTGGAGACCTTGCGAGGTTTTTGACCGAAGGTCTCCACCAATCCTTCGATAGAACCGGGAATATCTTCCTATCGTGATAGTTTTTCGTAGGCCGGATTGCGTAGTTCAATCCGGCTCTCTTGTTTGTTTTTGTGAGGTCCTTGGAGTGCAAAACCTCCTTGTGGGACCTTGAGAGACTTCTGACCGCAGGTCTCCATCATTTATCTTTCATCGTGCCGGCGTCCCACTTTCCGATCGTGCCGGCGTCCCACTTTCCGATCGTGCCGGCGTCCCCGCCGAGCACGGGATCTGACCGCAGGTCTCCATCTTTCATCCCTGTTCTCACAAGTTCTCCATCTTTCATCCTCTAACATAACAATCACAGCAGTTGCAATGGACTCAAAATCGACTTATTTGACATTTCGCCACTTTCGTATAAAATATCAATTCACGCCGGAGTGGCGGAACTGGCAGACGCGCTACGTTCAGGGCGTAGTGAGC
>CAZOYK010000042.1:0-15670 GCA_964584065.1 uncultured Anaerolineaceae bacterium
GGAGCACGTCCACCTGGCGATATTTTTCGCGGAACGCCGGGGTGGTTTTGTGGCGAATGGCATCGATCAGGTCGTTGGTAAATTCCTCCGAGGAGACGTACAGCACAACTTTTCCCTGTTTGACGACTTCATTGCCGATAGCGTGCAGGATGTGGGTTTTGCCAAGCCCGACGCCGCTGTAGATGAAGAGCGGGTTATAAGCGCGGGCTGGATTTTCGGCTACCGCCATGCTGGCGGCCTGTGCCAGGCGGTTTGCCGCGCCAACCACGAAATTATCGAAGCGGTAGTGCGGATTGAGATGCGTGTCGAAGGTATTGGGCTCCACTACTTCCACCCTTTTGGGAGCCCGAACACTCTCTTCCTCCAGCGTCGGAGCCGGCGCAGACCAGACTTTGAATTCCACATTCACCTGGCGCGCCATCATTCCCGAGAGTTTATTGGTAATAATGCTCTTTAAGCGGCTCTCGAGCCAATCACAAGCGTAAGCGTTACTGGCACCAAGGGCAAAGGTCCCTGATTCTTCCTCATAGGAGATCAGTTGGGTGTTCCGGACCCAGGTATCAAAGGTTGCCTTTGAGAGGTCCATTTGTAATTGTCCGATTGTGGCCTGCCATGCTTGTTGAGCATTCATTGGCGTTCTCCCTTCCCGCTTCCTGTGGGGGATTGTGATTTATCGACGTTTAAATGAGCGATCCGACTTCCTCTAAATTCGCATCACTTGTGAGCTTTCCTAATTTTTCTTGCTCAGTGAGTAAAGAGATTCTAACACTCAAAACCAGGGTTTCAGGGATCCGTGTCTTAAAAATTCACGAATCTTTAAGATTGGGAATCCGCGCGGATTTTTTTGAATCCAATCCAATGTGCCACTGGTCTTATTCTAAATTTTCCTGCCAGCAATTAGCAGGAATAAGGCCCCTCCAGAACCCCCATATATGGGTTTTGCCTGTCATTTTTGCAGTATTTTTCCTACTGATGGGTTCTGGAATTCAGCTTTAGAAGTCCTCAAAAAATGCAAAAATAATCGGATAGTGATTCCCATTTTGGAATCAGGACTTTAAGATTCGCAAGACTACACGCCACCCGCGCTCTTTCAGCCGAGCATCAATTTTGCAGCTCGCCGGCCAATTTCCACCGCAAAATTCGTGCCGCGATCCCAGGGGTACACCTGGCTCATGCTGGCAAAAAACAATCCGGGTATCGGCGTCTCAATCGATGGGATGTTGGCAGAATGGTTGGGCAGCGGAATGGGTTGAGCGTATGGCGTCTTGGAGACCCAGATCTTGTTGACCCAGTCCCGGTTGAAGTCAGGGTTAATTTTTTTCAGATGCGGCAGGAATTCATCCGCCAATTCTTCATTGCTTTTGCTGAAATTGGGATGATCCGTTTCGAGATAGTCGCCAATATAGAGGATGTGATCGCCACCGAAGTACTCCGGCTTGAGGAAGTTCGTGTGTTCCACCAGCGAAAGGAAAGGGTAGCCGGCTTGCTTGGGGATGTTGTACCAGTAGTAGCCTTCCGGAGAAAGTGGGTGCTTGATGGAAACCGTCATCACCACCGCCCCCATACTCTTTAGTTTTAATAAACCCGCAAGATATTCGGAGGGCAGATCGGGCGCCATTTTCGCCATCATGCCCGGCGATAGCGTCACCAAAGCCTGATCAAAGCTTTCGGCTTGACCATCCACCAGGTTGACAACAATTTTTCCGTTCTCCTGGCGTTTGAGGGAACTGACGCGCGTATTGTAGCGAATGGTCACACCGGCTTCCTCAAGTTTGGCAGCAAACTTGTTGGCAAAAACCTGGAAGCCACCCCTGAAAGTCCCCAGGCGCGTGGTGCGCACGTGCAAACGTGCCCACATCCAGGCCATGCTGACCTTGTCGTGCCAGTTTTCGCCGAACTTGCCGATCATCATCGGCTGCCACATGCTTTCGTAAACCTGGTTGCCGGCATATTTGCGCATCCAGGCGTCGGTGGTGGTCTTTTCAAGCGCGCGCCAGTTTTTGGTCAGCTTCAGGTAAACGCCCACCAAACCAAAGCGGATCTTGTTAATGCCAAAACCCAGCCCGGGATAAGCCAGGGCAGCCGGAATGGAATCGAAGGGGTAAAACTTGCCCTTGTGGTACATGACGCTGACAGGTCTGGGGAAAAGCACCTGGTCGGACCAGCCTAACTCTTCGACCAACTCCAACAGGTGAGAATCAGTCTGAAACCAATGGTGATAGAAACGCTCGACCGACCAATCCCAGTGGGGTTCTTTGAAACCTGAAGCCAAACCTCCCGGTTCGGCTGAAGCCTCGAATATGCTCACCTTATGCCCGGCTTTAGCCAGGTCCCAGGCGGCACTCATGCCGGCAAAACCTGCCCCAATGATGGCGATATGGCGTTGATTCTCAGTCATGTCAGGTCCTTCTTAAGTTAGTTTTCCGTTCCTTCATCCGAACGGTAGTCAGTTTGAATCTTCTGCAAGTTTGTTGTCAGGCTGAAGCCTTCTTTGACGAAAAAGATCGCGCCCAGTGCAGTGATGGGGATCCACAAAGCTACCCGCAGGATCAATGCATAGCCAAGAGCCTGTTCCGCCGGGATGCCAAACAGCGAAAGCATGAACCTGGCAGCCGCGTCAAAGGTGCCCAAACCGCCCGGCGCGGCAGGGATCAGCAGCACCAGGTTGACCACGCCCTCAACCAATAGCAGGCTCATGAAGCTCAGCTCGAGCCCGAGCGCTTTCATCACACCCCAATACAAGCCGGCTTCAAAGATCCAGACCAGCATCGAAAGCGCCAAAACCAAAAGGGATTGCCCCGCAGAGCGCAGTACGCGCAAACCATCGATGAATTTTTCGAGTATTTCGCTCACTTTTGGGCGCATCTTCTGAGGTAGTAACTTGTTGATGAACCAGCTGCTGACAGCCTGGGTTTGTTTTGGCAGGAAGAGCATTGCCAGGAAAACCAGTAAGATCAAGGCAAAAATCGCTCCCACCAGGATCGAGCCGGTTTGAATGCGCCGCATCCACTCAGCATTTGGCGCAATTTGCACCAGCTGGCGGAAGTTCAAAAGCACCAAAGCCAGGATGGTGATGCCGTCGAATAGCCGCTCCACCACGATGGTCGCGAGGGAGCCCGAGATGGGAACATCGTCTGTCTGCTTGAGCAGGATCGACCGCAGCACTTCACCAGCCCGGGCAGGATAGACGTTGTTGCCCATATAGCCGATGCAGACCACCGGGAATAGCTGGCGCTGCGGGATGCGCTTAAGCGGATTGAGCAAAACCTGCCAGCGCCAGGTGCGCACCCAGACGCCCAAAAAATAAAAAACCAGCCCCAGCAGCACCCATGCCCACTTCGCGGTGCGCAGGGTTTGCCAGAGCTGATCAAATTCAATTTTGCGAAAAGCCAGGTACAGAAAAACCGCGCTGATCAGTATTCCCAGAATGATGTGCCAACGCTTGATTTTCATGAGCCGATTGTACCATCAGCCTGTTTTCAGGGCGGCATTCAGACAGTACAACTGCACTTCCAGACCCTATCCTGCAAGAATGTGCGTTACCGCGGCGGAACCTGTGCCAGCCAAAGATTGGATCATGCCATAGCGGGCATGGGAGATTTGGTTGGCGCCTGCCTCTCCGCGCAGCTGCAAGCAGGCTTCGACCGCCTGGTAGACGCCCGAGGCGCCCAACGGGAAGCCCCGCCCCATGTGCCCGCCCATTGTCGCCACGGGCAAGGAGCCTTGCAGCGTCAGTGAAGCGTCCATGGCAAGCTTCCAGGCTTGCCCGCGGGGGGCAAAGCCAGCCGCCTCGAGCGAAAGCAGGGCGTGCAGGGTGCTGTTGTCGGAATATTCAAAGAAATCGATATTCGCCAGCGGAATGTTCGCCTTGAGGCAGGCCTGTCGCACCGAAACAGCGGCTGCTTCAAAGAAAAGCGGATCCTGACGATCATGCACAGCCAGCCGGCCTGCAATCAGACTCGAACTCAGCAGTTTGACCGCTTTGTGGGGCAAATCTTTGGGGACAAGTTCAGCCCGGGTCAGGATCAGGGCGGCCGCGCCATCCGCGTGTGCGGCCAGGTCAAACACATTGAGCGGTGCTGCTGCTGTTGGGGCTTTGTTGTAAGCAACAGCTGTCAGCGCCCTGCGGAACATGGCATTGGGGTTGTTGACCGCGTTATTGCGGGCAATCATCGCAAATCCCTGCAGCACTTCGCGCGGGAACTGGTTCTCGTAGAGATAGCGCTGCAACAGCAAGGCTGCCTGTCCGGCCGGGGTGAGACCTTCGGAGGCTTCATAATCCGCGTCCAGGCTCGCTCCAAGCAATTCAAGCTCCTGCCCGGCGCCGACCAAGTCAGTCACTTTTTCCACGCCCACAACCGCCGCCACATCCACCATGCCCGAGCGGACAGCCTGCCAGGCAAGATTCAGCGCGGCTGCTCCGGAAGCCTCTGCAACTTCGGCAGTGACACCTTCCGCCTGCCCTACCAATCCCGCCACTTCGCAGATCAAAGCGCCCAGGTTAGCCTGGTGCGAGGCGCTGGCAGCCAGCATACTGCCCGCGTAGACCGCCTGCGGTTGAAGACCAGCCGCATCTTTGCGGGCAGACCGCAAGGCTCTTCCTGCCAGTTCCCGCAAGGAAACATCCCAATGCTCGCCCACAGGCTCCTGCCCGATTCCGACAATGACGACTTCAGGATAATTCGTCATCTCAACCGGTCACGATCTCCCCGCGGTAGCGGAGGTAGGTGGCGTAGTCAATTGCCACCCGATTGGCAATGTAGTCCTGGGTGCTGAGGGCTTTGGCGCGGCGGTCTTTTAGCGCGCGGCGCACTTTCAGGACGAAAGCATCTGAGCCCGCCCCGGAACCGTAGGATGTCATCAAAATCAGGTCACCCGCTTTGGCAACATCTAAAATGGCGGTCAAGCCGATCATGGCTGCCCCGCTGTAGGTGTTGCCGATGGTTGGGGAGAGCAAACCGGTTTCGATCTGCTCGTTGGTAAAACCGAGTGACTTTGCTACCCGACGCGGAAATTTCTCGTTGGGTTGATGGAAGACGGCATAGGCAAAATCTGTTGGTTTCAGACCAGTTTCGCTCATGATGGTCGAAGCCGCGGTTGAGATGTGGTTGAAGTAAGCCGGTTCACCGGTGAAGCGCTGACCGTGCTCGGGGTAGATGGCATGCTGACGCCGCCAGAAGTCGGGGGTATCGGTGACGAAAGAATAAACCGCCTCAATGCTGACAAGTGAACCCTGCTGGGGACCGATGATGTAAGCTGCGCCGCCAGAGGCTGCGGTGTATTCAAGCGCGTCGCCCGGCTTGCCCTGGGCGGTATCCATGCCAATCGCCATGGCGTAGTCCGCCATGCCAGATCCCACCATGCCAATCGCCGCCACCATGGCTTCGGTGCCGGCTTTACAGGCAAACTCCCAGTCCCCGGCGCTTACGCTGCCCGAGGCGCCAATGGCTTCGGCAACCACCGTGCCGCTGGGCTTGACCGCGTATGGATGCGATTCAGAGCCCACCCAAACCGCCCTGAGCTGTTCGGCGGAAATCTCGGCGCGCTTGAGCGCGTTGCGCGCGGCTTCGATGGACATGGTGATCACGTCTTCATCCAGTCCTGCCACAGCTTTTTCTGTCACGGGCAGTCCGTCCTCATTCCCGCCCCAGATGCGGGCGATTTCAACGCCGGGCAAGCGGTAGCGCGGCACATAAGAGCCGTAGCCGGTGATGCCAACTTTGCGTCTGGGGATTAATAGTTTTCCGCTTTCAGCGTCATGATTTTGCGTTGTTTCCATGGTCAGTTCCATTCCATTGTTTAAGAATATTCGTTGCCTCACTCAAAGTGATCCTGCCTGCGGCAATCAGCGCCTCTGCCAGCACCTCTACCTGTTCAGGTTTCGCACCTGCTGCCAGCGCCACCTGGCGGGCGTGCAGGCTCATGTGCCCCTTTTGGATGCCCTCGGTAGCAAGCGCGCGCATTGCAGCCAGGTTTTGCGCCAGACCCACCGCGGCGATGATCTCGCCAAGTTCTGAAACACGCTGGATACCCATCAGTTTCAGGTTGGTCTTCACGCCAGGGTGCACGCGTGTGGCACCGCCCACAATGCCGATGGCCAGTGGGATTGTCAGGCTGCCCTTCAGGCTGCCGTCTGCGGTCTTAGTCCAGGTGCTCAGGCTTTTGTAGCGACCGTCACGCACCGCATAGGCATGCGCGCCAGCTTCCACCGCCCGCCAGTCGTTGCCGCTTGCCAGCAGCACCGCGTCCACACCATTCATGATGCCCTTGTTGTGCGTGGCAGCGCGGTAGGCGTCTGCCTCGGCAAATGCCCAGGCTTCAATCACACCGTCTCGAACCTGCTCACCGCTGAAGCCATCAAAAGCCAGCACTTCAACAGGCAGGCGGACTTCGGCGCTTGCCAGGCGGCGGTCAGAAAGGTTGCTGAGGATGCGCAGATGCGCCCTGCCGCCGGTGAGTTCCTCTAGCAAGGGTGCCAGGCTCTCCACCGCGGTGTTGACCATGTTGGCACCCATGGCGTCTGCTACGTCCAGCACCAGATGCACCACCAGGAAAGCTCCAATCGACGATTCTTCGATGCGCCTCACTTCCAGATTCCGGATGCCGCCGCCGTGGCGCGTCAGCCCCGGGTTGAGGGCGCTTGCCTGCTGGAGCAAATCAGTCTTGTGTGTTTCAATCAAACTCTGAGCATTGTCGATATCTGCCAGTTCGAGCAACTGCACCTGGCCGATCATCTCCTGGGAACTCATCCAGGCTTTGAAGCCGCCGCTGGACTGCGCCAGCTTGGCCATGTACGAAACTGCCGCGATTACGGATGGTTCTTCCACCACCATCGGCACAAGGACTGACCTGCCATTCACGATGAAATTTTGGGCGATCCCCAGCGGCAGGTCAAAGACGCCCACCGCGTTTTCGATCATGTGGTCGGCGGTCTCAATTCTCAGCCCCGAGCCAGGCAGCCAGGTTTTCAGGTCATCCTCAGTCAGGATGCTGTTTTGCACGAGGTGCGCGTGGCGCTCTGGCAGGGTCATTTTGTAGAATTTTTTCGTCATAACAATCTCATTGTAATGAAATCTGATCAAATATAGTAGCCAAAGCCTCTAAAAAACTCTCAATATTCGCACTCATCGCCAAAAAGTTGTAGTGGAATGTTCTTACAAGCATTGGAGAATACTTGGTCTGCCCGGTATACTAAGTGAGAATTTTGGAAAGAAGGTGCAACTTGGAATTATCTGACTCAACCCTATATGACATTCTCATCATCGGCGGCGGACCTGCGGGCGCGACTGCCGGCATCTACGCCGCACGCGCAGGTCTGAAAGTGGGCATCCTGGATAAGGGCCTCACCACCGGAGCGCTTGGCACCACCAGCAAAATCGCGAATTACCCTGGCATAGACGGCGAGATTGGCGGCTCGGAGCTGCTCCAGGTGATGCGCAAGCAGGCCCTGGACTTTGGTGCTGAATTTATCAACGACAAAGCACTCGGCACTGACCTGTCCAGCAGTCCCAAAGCAGTTTTTGGCAATTTTGGGGTTTATTCCGCCCGCTCGATCATCATCGCTACAGGTTCAATGGGACGCACCAACTTGATCAAAGGCGAAGAGGAACTGCTGGGTCGGGGTGTTTCTTACTGCGCGGTATGCGATGCAGCTTTCTTTAAAGGCCGGGATGTGGCGGTAATTGGTAAGAGTGACGAAGCGCTGGAAGAAGCTCTTTACCTCACGCGTTTTGTCAAAACCCTGCATTTCTTCTCACCCACCGAACAAGTAAATGTGCTGCCGGAAGCATTGGCGGAATTGACTGAAAAAGAAAACGTCGTCATGCACCCAGGATTCGTGGTCAGAGAGATCTGCGGTGAGCAGCAGGTGGAATGCCTGCAGGTTTCTCCACGGGGCAGCAAGGAAACAGAATCTTTGCCAGTGGCAGGAGTATTCGTCTACCTCCAGGGTGCCAAACCTATTACCGATTTTGTCACAGGGCAACTGGAGATCAGCGATGAAGGCTGTCTGCAGGTGGACCGTGAGAACCAGACCGCAATCCCGGGCGTCTACGCTGTGGGAGATGTGTTGTGTTCACACGTGAAACAGGCAGTCATCGCTGCATCAGATGGTGCGGTGGCGGCAATTTCAGCAGAGAAGTGGTTGAGAGGCAAATCAAGGTATCGCATGGATTGGGGCAATTAACCGCAGGTTAGGCTCGTCAGAACCCAAGTTATCTTCACCACACAAGCAATTTCTTCCGTAGGGAACGCGACCCTGCCTTGTGGGCATATAGGCACACCCAAACTCCTCTGTTTGTCATCCTGAACGCAGTGAAGGATCTGATCCTTAATGATAAGATTCTTCGCAAAAGCGGCTCAGAATGACTAAAAAGAGACACGAATGTAAGCCGGGTTGCGGTTTTGTTAACTTCATAACGTGTACCTGGTTACGAATGCTCACTCTATCCATTACAATTCTTATGGGAAGCACTATTTGATGGAAGATAAAACACTGCCAACCACTTTCGCAGTATTGCGCCCGCATCACGCCTTGTGCGCCTTGTTCTTTGAAGGCAAAGGGTATAACCGGGCTTTCATAGAGAATATGACGAATTTTCTGGGTAATCCCGCGCGATTGTTGCAAGTTACTGAAGCTTGCGACATTCTCTGCCGGGCCTGCCCGCATAACCACGATGGACTCTGCCGCGATGAAGCCAAAGGTTCACTTTTTGACCAACGCATTTTGAGTATGGTCGGCGAATTTCCACAAGCAGACCAGCCCACTCCCCTGAATGAACTCTGCCAGATCGTCTACGATGGCATTCTGAAGCGAGGACTGCTGGCAGAGGTCTGCGGCGAATGCGAATGGGCAGCACTCTGCCAGGACAAGTGGCAGCGGAGTGAATTCAACCGCAAGCTGCTCCAATCCGATCCCATAGATAAACAGTCCTTTTGACGTCTGCTGAGCGGAACCGCTATAATCAAACTGACTATGCTTTTGGAGGCACTATGACCAACACCAACCCCGGCGTTCAAACGCCCTCAAACGAAACCCGCGAGCGCACTAAACGCGCTGAGCTGGAACAAAACGCCAGAAACGGCTCAAATTACTTCTTCTGGATTGCCTTTTTCTCAATCTTCAATCAGGTCATGGATATGCTCAGCGCCAAACGCCGCCTTGTTTTTGGTCTGGGCGCTCCCCAATACATCGAGCGCTTACTAACTGCAGCCAATCCCGCTTTGATCTGGGGCATCATCATCGTGCTTGCCGGCATTTTTGTACTTTTTGGTGTCTATTCGCGGCGCGGGAACATTCCGGTTTACATCATTGGCATCATTTTCTACCTGGCAGACATGGTCCTATCCATCCTCTCCGGTGACCTTGTTGGTGCTGTTGTGCATGTGGTCTTCATAGTCCTGTTGGTGATGGGCTTGATCGCCACTTACAAACTCAGGGATAATCTGACTGCCTGACGGTTACGTCCAAAATCAAGGTACTTCAAGGGCTTTTTTAGGTCTGACCTTCTACAGATCCTGCTTGTGGTTAATCATTTATTAACATCGATAGTAAAATTGAGAATATTAAGAAATGTGAGCTTACGATGACAGTGATACCCTGGTATGAAATCTTCCTGAGGCTGGCAGCCGCACTGCTTGCCGGCGGCGCGATTGGCTTTGAACGCGAACGCGACAGCCAGCCGGCAGGCTTGCGCACACACATGATCCTCGCCCTGGGTGCCGCCCTGGTGATGATTCTTTCCATCAATATTGCCATTGAATTCCAAGGTCAGGATGCTGAACCCACCCGCCTGGCGGCACAGGTTGTTTCGGGTATTGGCTTCCTTGGAGCGGGTGCGATTCTGCGCTTTGGCTTCAACGTAAAAGGTCTCACCACCGCCTCCACCCTTTGGACGACGGCCATGGTTGGTATGGCGATTGGTTATGGTTATTACCTGGTTTCGCTTTTCGCGGTGGTCATCATGCTGGTTGTCCTGACGCTTGTGGAGCGCTTTGAAAAGAAATTTGTGCGTGTCAATATAATGCGCACCGTCGTAATCGATGTTCACGACCGCGAAGGTATCCTGCGCGAAGTACGCAAAACCATGACAAAACTTGCGGATGCCATCATTGCATTTAACGTGCAGAAAAGCGTCAAGAACAAGCACATGCGCCTCGAAATCATCGCTCGCTTCAACCGCAGTGAAAAGCTCGAGGACATGATGGAAGTCATTTCCTCCATCGAAGGTGTCCGGGGCATCAAAATCGAATAGACAACAAAGAAAACCAGGGGGCGATTGATGTATACTTTTTATCACCATGCCGGATCTGAAGACCCTCTTAGCAAGTTACGACCTTGCCTTTTTGCGCGATATCGCTGAGCTCTGGGGAATTGAACTCCAGGCGGCTGAACGCCGTACAGTCCTGGTGGAACTCGCCAAAGCGATGACCTCCAAAAATCTGTTCGATGAAATATTTGCCTCTCTGCCCCCGTCAGCTTCAACGGCACTCACACATCTGGGTGGTCTAGGCGGCAAGATGGCGTGGCAGGCTTTTGAACATGCCTATGGCGAACTCCGTCCGATGGGTCCAGCCCGCCGAAAACGCGAGAAACCACACCGCTTCCCACAAAACACCACCGAAAAACTATGGTATCTCGGGCTTGTAGGACGAGCTGCTCTGCGCGAAAACCAGGAACTGAGCGAGTTTGCTTTCATCCCTGACGAATTTATCAACTGGCTGCCAGAGCCCGGGCAAACCACAATGGACGCCACCAACTCACGCCAGCTTCGAGCATGGTCCAGCTCCAAAGTGACTGCTCTCCCACCTCGGAGAGACCAGGTTTTGGATGACCTCTGCACCCTTTTTGCCGCACTGCGCATGGAACTCATGGAGCAGTTGCCGAGCTTGAGTGCAAAAGAGGCAGGCTACTGGCAACTTTTGCTAACTCTGGCAAAGACTCTCAACCTGCTCGACCAGTCCGGACAACCCAACGAAAACGCGCGCGTTCTCCTCGAAAAGTCGCGCGGGGATGCCCTGAGATGGCTGACGCAGAGCTGGGCGCAATCCCCGGATTTTGATGAATTGGGCTTGATTCCGCAATTACGTTGTGAGGGCAATTGGGAGCACTCGGCCATAAAACCTCGCCGTATGATCCTCGACTGGCTGGCTGGACTTCCAACGGACACCTGGTTCAAGATCCAGGATCTGGTTGATGATATCCATCAGCACCAGCCGGACTTTTTGCGCAGTGGCGCGGAATACAACACCTGGATCATCAGCAGTGTCGACCCCGAAGCGCGTCTGCTGCACGGCTTTGAACATTGGCAGGACGTGGAAGGGCAGTATATCCACTTTTTCATCGAAGAACTTCTCCGTGACCTGGGCATGGCACAATTCGGTCAGCTAAGTGATCATCCCGAAACGCAGATGTTCCAGCTTACGCCTTGGTTTTCCAAGCTGCTCCACCTGGAGGAAAAGCTGAAGCTGCCCGAAGAGAACCAGCCGGTTTTGGTTGGCGCGGATGGCAAGCTCGAAATGACACCTCTTGTGCCGCGCATCGCGCGCTACCAGCTTTCGCGCTTTGGGCAATGGCGCTCGCTCCGCCCGGACCGATTTGTTATTCAGCTCACGCCAGCTTCACTGCAGGCTGCCAGGGAACAGGGCTTGGAGCTTAAACACTTGCGCGCTTTGCTGCGTAAATGTGGCAAACCCGGCATCCCGCCTGCTCTGCAGAAAGCCCTGACCCGCTGGGAGAGCCAGGGTTTGGAAGCCCGCATCGAACCTCTGCTGGTGCTGCGCCTGGCGGCACCCGAACTGCTTGAAAAGCTGCGCGAATCGAATGCTTCGGGTTGCCTTGGCGAAGTGTTGGGACCAACCGCTGTATTGGTCAAGCCAGGCTGTGGTTCCAAGGTGAGGGCGGCTCTGCGCGACCTCGGGATCCTGACTGACCTTCCGGGAGATGGCGAATGACATCGCCCAATCCTGGCTTTTTTGGGAAGCTCTTGCGCTTCAGTTTTCTCCTGGCTGGTCTGACAGGCTTTTTTCGGCTTTATGGCGCTATCACGCAGCAAACTGATATCCTCAGTTTCACTCAGAAAACCTGGCTGCCAGTATACCTGATGGTGGCAGGCAGCTTTATGGGGCTGTTCAACCTGGGCATCTGGCTCCTGCTGAAGCAGAATCCCCTTGCGCGCCCCTGGCTGGCCTGGGCAGGCGTGCTGATCAACATCATCGCTTACTGGCTGGAAAGGCTCTTGCTCTGGGCGCCAACCCAGCGTGGTACAAACGCGATCTGGGTGATCGGGGTGCATGGTGTCTGGCTTTTGTTGGT
Source organism: uncultured Anaerolineaceae bacterium (assembly GCA_964584065.1). Taxonomy (GTDB): domain Bacteria; phylum Chloroflexota; class Anaerolineae; order Anaerolineales; family Anaerolineaceae; genus Mesolinea. The sequence goes on from CAZOYK010000042.1 coordinate 12,314, forward strand.
TATATTTAGCCAACTACAAACGAAACGGAGATTAGATGAACACAGATAACCAGGAAATCGAGGTCAAGTTCCTCATCTCAAACCTGCCTGCCCTGCTGGAAAAGATCCAGAACCTTGGCGCGAATGAACTGCGCCCGCGCATGCAGGAAGTGAATCTGCGTTTCGATACTCCCGACAGGAAACTAAGCGAACGTGCCCAGGTGCTGCGCCTGCGGCAGGACGATCAGGCGATTCTGACATTCAAAAGTCCGGGTCAAATTGTGGATGGGGTCATCTCGCGCACGGAGCTTGAAGTGGTTGTCAGCGATTTTCAGTCGACCCACGCCATCCTCGAAGCGCTTGGATTCCAGGTTTTCATGACCTATGAGAAGTACCGCCAGAATTTTAATTTGAACGATCTGGTGGCTTCCGTTGACGAGATGCCCTACGGCAACTTCATTGAGCTTGAGGGGAACAGCGCGGAGCACGTGCGCGCTACTGCTGCCCTGCTGGGCTTGGACTGGGACCAGCGCATCAACCTGAGCTACACGGCGCTGCTGGGTTTGTATAACCAGAACACCGGTCATACCTTCCGCGACCTGAGTTTTGAGACTTTTGCCGGTTTGCGCGTCCTGCCTGAGCAGCTTGGTCTGGCGTACGCGGATCTTGATTCTTAACCCACATTGGCGGAGTCTGCAACTACTTCCTACCTGATCGCTTTTTTACAATGATCCGTCTTTGCGAGGAGCAAAGCGATGTGGCAATCTGCTTTCGGATTTCATTCGTAGGGCGAGCTTGGAAGCACTGCAAACGCCATCATGCACGTATCTTGATGTGCTTCCAATCCGCCGTCACAGCATCAATTTTTTTGGAATAACAAGAGTTGCCCCCAAAATTCCCCGTCTAAGGCAAATTATTAATTGTCGGAGTGGGGGAATGAGCCCTCATTCCGACCTGCGAAGGACTCTCAGGTTGAAATGAATTGAGACCTGACGGTCAAAACAAGCGCACGGTCTGCCCACACGCGCTTTCAGCGCTGGGGTGCTTCGCAAGAGACCGGCGCAATCAAAAGTCGCCTCTACGATGGTCGTGCCGGACTAAGGGGTCATTGATCCCCCCGTTAATCATCAAATGGGATAAAATAAGAGCATGGTTTGACATGCGCGAGATAACACCGTCTTTCTTTCCCGATCTCGAAAAGCACGTTGAAGGTCAGGTGCTGAGAAAGACCACGCCTTTTCCCGTCCAAACTTATCACGAACTCGTCCGCAGAGTCGCCCAACTCTCCTTCCTGAACAAGGACTACCTGCTCTTCTTCCGCGGGCAGGACCAGGACTACCAAAATAAAGCCGGCTCCAGCACCTTCTACCCCAACATCTACCGCAAAGAAATCCTGACCTCGCAGGAAATTCGCGCCCGCTTTGAGTTGCTTGATGTGGCTACCAATAAGCTGATTGAAGCCTTCGACCGCGAAAAGCTGGACGGGCGCGTTGATATCCGGCGCAAGCAATACATCGCCTGGAGCATCCTGCAGCACTATGGGGTCTGCGACACCCCCCTGCTCGACCTGACCCAATCCCTGCGCGTCGCCGCCACCTTTGCGCAACTTGGCAACAAAGCTGAACGCGGCATGGTCTACGTGTTTGGTCTGCCCTACACCACCAACCGCATCACCTACAACAGCGAGCAGGACCTGGTGATCGTGCGGCTGCTTTCCATCTGCCCGCCCGAAGCCTTGCGCCCTTACTTCCAGGAAGGCTACCTGGCTGGCACGCTCGACATCACCGACACCTATGCCAATAAATCCGAGCTGGACTTCAAAAACCGCCTGATCGCAAAATTCTCCATCCCCGCAGCGGCCTCTTTCTGGGGCAGCGGCTTCTCGCGCATCCCCAAAAACCTGCTCTTTCCTGAAAACGACCTGATTGAGGAGATGTGTATTCGCATCCGTGAAGAGATCATCAGCGAGATGAAATCTGTCTTTTTCAATTGATTTTTGTTTTCCAATTCACCCAAAGGATAACAAATGACAATTCTCGTGCCTGATAACAGTAAAAAACATCGGCAGTTCATCTGGACTTCGGCGATGAACCTGGTTTTCCTGATTCTCCTGGCTTTATATGTTCATTTTCTAATGCAACTCAGCAGTTCGCCCTTGCCTGCCGATGGAGACATTGCCGGTTCAGAACTGCCGCAATTGATGTATGTGGTTGCTCCGCCGGTGTTTGGTGTGGTAGGACTGCTGCTCGCCCTTGGCTGGAAGCCCTTGAGCAGAGGCGTAATTGTCCTGCTGGCACTGCACTACATTTTGATGGTGTCGATCGTAATGCTGGTTGGCTATGCGGACGTGATGCTCCTGGTCACGCTTTTTAGTCCCAAATCAGTTGATGCAATCATCCTGTTTGCTCTGCTTGCGGTGCTGATATTCCTGGCTTTCTGGAACATTAAATCGCTCAAAGATCTTGATCTGCCGTCAATTTTTGGCAAGCGATAGCTTTTTAGCACACAATCTGACCTGAAATCCTCTTTTCGTAGGCCGGATTGCGTACTTCAATCCGGCTATCGTTTATCTACACATCAGAGGATCTATCCTGAAGATCTATTTGCGGTACAATCCAAAAGAACATCATGGCTAAGAAAAAGAAGGTGCGCAACTCCGCCAAAGCCGTCATCATTCGGGACGGAAAGTTGCTGGTGATACTTAAACGTGACCAGGAAGGCCCTTATGCCGTCCTGCCCGGCGGAGGTCAAAAATGGGGCGAAACCCTGCCCGAGTCGCTCATACGCGAATGCCAGGAAGAGATCGGGACAAGCGTGAAAGTTCGTAAATTGCTTTTCATCCGCGAGTACCGTTCTGATTTGCACGAGTTCGCGGCTGTCAACCCGGATATGCACCAGGTGGAGTTCTATTTCAAATGCAAAGTCAGTAAGGATTATGAACCCGCGCAGGGCCATATGCCCGACAATGGCCAGGTAGAAGTCCGCTGGGTAGCCTTGGATCAGCTTGATGCCATTCAGCTTTACCCCCGCACTATCTGCTCAGTTCTAACAGATCTCAAGCGCAGTTTCTATCCCTTTTACCTGGGCGATTGCAACTGATTTTTTTCTTATTTTCCTCAACTTATTGAAGGATCTGGGTCACTTTTTTGGTGAGTCTGCTTGGTAGATTCTTCGCTTCGCTCAGAATGACAATTGGGAGCTCTGAATGACAACTGGGAACTCTGGATGACAACTGGGAACTCTGGATGACAACTGGGAACTCTGGGTGACAAGATGAGCTCTGAGTAACAAAAATGCCAACTTCCATGTCATCCTGAACGCAGTGAAGGATCTGGGTCACTTTTTTGGTGAGTCTGCTTGGTAGATTCTTCGCTTCGC
>CAZOYK010000043.1:0-15631 GCA_964584065.1 uncultured Anaerolineaceae bacterium
CTCTGGAAGAAGTGGAGAAAAGATCCAGGCAAGCTGTGATTGTCTCCTCCAAATCAGAGCAGACAAATCCGCTGCCACCTGCGTATGACCATCCCTGGAGGACCTATGGAAAGAAGATAAATGGAAAGCCAGTGCTTACTACTTTATCAACACAATAGGACATTTCTAAATTGCTGAGATTAGGACATTTCTAAATTGCCTTGACACATAAATTTGATCACTTTTTTTATTGCAAAGTTTTATTCCCAGCCGAAAAATTTCTTTCCTATGATAAACCGGGCAGCTATTGCCTGTTTTTTCTGTTCACTCGCCAACCAATTTTTTATATACTTTTACTGGCTTGCCAGGCGAATGGCACATATTTTTTGTTGTTTGCGAATTAATTAGGGTACAATTCATTAACAAATGATCCGTATTTAATGGGTTATTCACAACTATTTAAAAGGAGTCAGTATGTTTAAGAAGAGATCTTTACTTGTAGTTTTGGTTCTCGCGGCCGTGCTCGTGTTAGCAGCTTGCACGCAAGAAACCGCCCCAGTTGCCGATGAGGGCGCATTACCCGAAACGGATAAGCTGGTTATCTATTCGCCCAACAGCGAAAATCTGCTCAATGCAGTCATACCCGCCTTCGAAGCCAAGTATGGCGTGAAGGTCGAGGTCATTTCTGCCGGTACCGGTGAGGTCTTTAAGCGCCTCGAAGGTGAACAGAATAATCCTTACGCAGATGTTGTTTATGGCGGCGCATATGCCACCTACATGAACAATCCCGGTTTATTCCAGGACTATGTTTCGCCCAATAACGAAAACGTGATCGAAGCCTACCGCAACACAACCGGCTACATCACTCCTTACGTTCTGGACGGAAGCATTATTTTGGTCAACAAGAGCCTGATTGGCGATATTGAAATTAAAGGATACAAAGATCTGCTCAACCCCGAACTGGCTGGCAAAATCGTTTCAGCCAATCCGACTGCCTCTTCCAGTGCCTATGCCCACCTGACCAACATGCTCAACGCGATTGGCAAGGGTGATTACGAAAGCGAAGAAGCCTGGCAGTTTGTTGCGGATCTTTTCGCCCAAACAGTCGTGATTGACAGCTCAAGCTCCGTTTGGAAGGGCGTGCGCGATGGTGAATACACCGTTGGTCTTTCCTACGAAGATCCCTCCGCCACACTGGTTCGCGACGGCGCTGACGTGGAAGTGGTCTACATGGAAGAAGGCGTGGTCTTCCTGCCCGCTGGTTCCGGTATCGTCAAGGGTGCCAAAAACCTGCTCAACGCGCAGCGTTTCATCGACATGATCATCTCCGAAGAGATCCAGAATGTTTTCTCCACCACCATGACCAATCGCCCGGTTATCGCTGGTGTGGAAACTCCCGATTACATGGTGCCTTTTGGAGATATCAATGTCATCCAGGAAGACATGGAGTATTGCTACGTCAACAAAGACAAGATTAGTGATCACTTCAAGGAAATCTACGTTTCCAACCAGTAATCTCTGATTCATAATCACCGGAAGATGATTCTATAAAAACGAATCATCTTCCGTTTGAAATTTAACAAACTAAATATTTTTTCCAAGTCGTTTAGACCTTTTATGCAGGAAGGAGCTACATGAGCGTAAACATTACCATTAAAGATGCCGTTAAAAAGTTTGGTGACACAACTGTTATTTCGAACCTCTCATTAGATATTCACGATCAGGAACTTTTCACCCTTTTAGGCCCTTCTGGCTGCGGCAAAACAACCCTGCTGCGTATGATCGCCGGCTTCAATAGCATTGAAGGTGGCGATTTTTATTTTGATAATAAACGTATTAACGACATCGACGTAAGCGTCCGAAATATCGGCATGGTTTTCCAAAACTACGCCATCTTTCCCCACCTCACTGTGAGACAAAACGTGGAATTTGGCTTACACAATCGCGACTATTCCAAAGAAGAAATCGCCAGCGAAGCAGATAAATTCCTGAAATTGATGCAGATCTATGATTTTCGCGACCGTAAACCCGAAATGCTTTCGGGCGGTCAGCAGCAGCGCGTCGCATTGGCAAGGGCTCTGGTGATCAAACCAGACGTCTTGCTCATGGATGAACCGCTTTCGAACCTGGATGCGAAACTTCGTGTGGAGATGCGCCAGGTAATTCGCGAGATCCAAAAAGAAGTCGGCATCACGACCGTGTACGTCACCCACGACCAGGAAGAAGCCATGGCGATCTCCGACCGCATTGCTGTTATGAATGGTGGTGTGATCCAGCAAGTTGGAGAACCGAAACAAATCTACCACCGACCAAAAAACCAATTTGTTGCCACTTTCATCGGGCGCACAAACCTCCTCCCCGCCACGTACAAACACGCTGAGAAGACAATCTATCTCGGGGACTATCAAATTCCTGCCAACAATCTCGTTCTGGAAGAGGACGCGAATGTAATTTTATCCATCCGTCCCGAAAACTTCTTCAACAGCGAACAGGAAACCAAGCTAAAGGGCATCCTGCGGGACAGTTTCTTCCTGGGGCTTAACTCTCACCAGATCATTGAGATCAAACACAGCCAACAAATGGTTGAAGTCATTCATGAATCCTCTCTGGAAGAATCGCTGCCCCTGGGCGAAGAAATCTCACTCACCGTCAATTACGCGAAGTTGAACGTCTTTTCTGAAGACGGCAGCCGTAATTTGTTGAAGGAGGAGACGCAATCATGAAGCGAAAGACTAAGTTTGATCTTTGGTCAATAGTCGGGCTTCTGATTCTGGGTCTTTATGGCTTGTTCCTCATCTTTCCGATGGGAAATTTGCTCAAACAAGCGGTTGTCGACAAAGACACCGGAGCCTTCACGCTCTCCTATTTTGTGAATTTCTTCAGCAAACCCTACTACTTTAACACTCTGCTCAACAGCTTCAAGGTCACCATCGCCGTCACACTCCTGACGCTCATCGTAGGCACACCGCTCGCCTACATCTTTGCCCGCTACGAAATTAAAGGCAAGGCGATACTGCGTATTCTGATCATCCTGTCTTCCATGTCCGCGCCTTTCGTGAGCGCCTATTCGTGGATCCTTTTGCTTGGTCGTAATGGCGTGATCACCAACTTGTTCAAGAATTCTCTGGGCATCGTTCTGCCCGATATTTACGGATTTGCGGGCATTCTGATTGTCTTGACCCTGCAGCTTTATCCATTGATATTCTTGTATGTTTCTGGCGCTCTGCAAAACGTGGACAATTCGCTACTGGAAGCCAGCGAAAACCTGGGCACAGCCGGGGTCAAGCGCTTTTTCAAGGTGCTAATTCCTATCATTTCTCCGACCCTTTTTGCTGGCGGCTTGCTGGTCTTCATGCGCGCGCTGGCAGATTTTGGTACTCCTATGCTGATTGGTGAAGGATACCGCACATTCCCAGTCACAATTTTCAATGAATTCATCAGTGAAATGGGTGGGGATGACGGCTTCGCGGCTGCCATATCGGTGATTGCTATTCTGATCACAACCATCATTTTCATGGCGCAACAATACATCTCCAGTCGAAAAACTTTTTCAATGAATGCCATGAAAAAGATCCGGCCCACCAAAGCTACCGGGCTTAAGAATGTTCTGATCCACGTCTTTTCTTATGTGTTGATTGGGCTGTCCATTATGCCGCAGGTCTATGTGATCTACACCTCGTTTAAGAACGTGGAAGGTCTCACATTTGCTCCCGGACATTCATTCAACAACTACGTGGACGCATTCACCAAGGTTGGCAGCGCCATCCAAAATACTATCATCATTCCTGCCATCTCCCTGGTGATCGTGGTTTTCCTTTCAGTTTTGCTGGCATATATTTCGGTTCGAAGATCCAGCGTCGTGAGCAAAATTCTCGATTCCATTTCGATGATCCCCTACATTATGCCCGGTTCCGTCATCGGTATCACGTTGCTGATCGCCTTCAACAAACCGCCTTTGATCCTTAGCGGCACATTGGCAATCATGGTCATTGGTCTGGTCATCCGCAGAATGCCCTACACCATCCGCTCCACCGCGGCTATCTTGCAGCAAATTCCCATGAGCATTGAAGAGGCCGCCCTTAGCCTGGGAAGTTCCAAAGCCAAGGCCTTTTACAAAGTGACGATGCCCATGATGGCTCCCGGTATCATTTCGGGGGCGATCCTCTCCTGGATAACCATGATCAGTGAACTTTCAACTGCCATCTTGCTTTACACGGCACGCACCCGCACCCTGACAGTCGAGATTTACACGCAAATCATCCGGGGCAACTACGGCATTGCGGCTGCCCTCGCGACAATCCTAACCGTTTTGACGACCCTATCTTTACTCCTGTTCAACTACCTCTCCAAAGATCAGGATATCGCCATGTAATGTGGTTTTGCCATCTGGGAACATGTTTTCCAATTGAGCCAATACCCCTCAAACAAAACCAAAAAGCACCTCTTGTGAACAAAAGCAGGAGGTGCTTTTCATTTCAGCAATCACAAGAGAATTTTTACCGCGTAATTTGAGATGGTATCGCTTTTTTTAAGGGTAATTTGCGTATTAATATCTTTCCAAATATTGACAACAGTGCTCTTTGATATGGTAAAATTGTTGTGAAAATCGAGGTTGTATTGAATCTTTAACAACCACAGTAATTTGTCAAATTATTAATCGCCAGAATTGTGAAGCAATGGGGGCGTGAACTAAGGCGAAGCACGACAAATTACAAAACTCCAGGCATTGATGATGCCAGTTGGATTTAAAAACTGAACACGAACCTTCTGTTGAATTGTTGATTTGAACGCTGGTAGCTTGCTAAGCGTCTCACGATTAAGAAAGGGTAAAAAATGAAATCTCAGCGCTTGTTAACTCAGTACTTAATTGCCTGCTTCCTGCTGCTCAGCGTCTTTGTGATGCCTTCAGGCCAGGCCAAAGCAGCTACTTGCACCTGGCAGGGAGGCAATGGCGATTGGGCGACGCCCTCAAACTGGTCTTGCGGGTGGGTGCCCACAACGAGCGATGATGTGGTGATCGACCAGATAGGCTTAGGTCCGCAGATCAACGCCGCAACAATGGGTATTGATGTAAATTCCATTACTATTGCCTCAGGCGCAATGATGACAGTCAACGCCACCACAAATAGCCTATTCGCTTATGCGAATAGTTTTACAAATGCTGGTGAAATAATCATCAACGGGTTTCGTCAGGATTATCTCATGGAAGGACTGGCTATCATCTCACCTGGATTTGCCAATAACGGCACAGTTACGATCAATGCAGGTTATTTGAACCTTCACAGAGGGGGAACACATTCGGGGGATTTTGTTGGCGGAGTGGGCACCGTGCTTACCCTTGGCTCAAGCTGGCCAGATATTTTCACTTTCACTGAACCGTCTCTAATTCAGGTTCCGGAAATCATGATAGTGGGGAGTGGTGGCTATGCTCCAACGGTAAATATTGCTGGTGAGTTTTCGCCTCGGTTAGTTTCTGAAACTGATAGCCGCATGGACATTATGGGCTCAGGAGATGCAAAGGCTGTTGTAAATTTCACAACGAATAATGTGTTTATGCCTTATGAAGTTGTTGTTTCCACAGGAACCTTAAATTTACCCGCTCTTTCGCTTGATATTCCTAAACTTAAGGTGATGCTTAGCATACTGAATAATCCTTCACAGCTAAGGATTATGGACTATCTTGAATTATTATCTTATACCCTGACAGGCGCGGGTGATATCGAGGTTGACAGCCAGGCTTCGACCTTCACCTTGAGGGGTGGCACCATCTCAAGCAAGACCCTGTCTAGTCCGATCACCACCAATTGGCTGAGCGGCAATATCACCCTTGCAGATGGAGCCGTATTTCTTAACAGCGGCACTTTTAACGCCAAGGCAACCACCACCATGACAGGAACTACGGCTGAAGGCTTCATCAATAATGGAAACTTTATCAAGAATACTGCCGGAACCACCACAACGATGGACATCCCGTTTACGAACAATGGCACAGTTGACATCGTGGCTGGCAATCTTAATTTCCTAAAGGGCATGGATAACGGCGAAAATGCGGTTATTGACCTCGGCAATGGCACGCTCAACCCGGGCGATACGCTCAACCTCGCCAGCGGCGACAGCCTGATCGGCTCAGGCACCCTGGCAGCCAACCTGGTCAACGCCGGCACGGTCAGCCCGGGTAATTCTGCTGGCGGCATCACAATCGAGGGCAACTACACCCAGGAATCCACCGGGGTGTTAGACATCCAATTAGGCGGCACTACTGCGGGCACGCAATATGACCAACTGACTGTCACGGGCACGGCGACCATGGCTGGCACGCTGAACGTAAGCCTGATCGATGGCTTTATCCCCCAGGTAGGCGATTCCTTCACTATCCTACCTTACAGTACGCGCTCGGGTGGGTTTTCCACGCTAAACGTGCCGGAAGGATACCGATGGGGTTTTCAATACGCGTACTCTGGGGTGATCCTGACGGTTTTGGAAGGCGGGTCCATCAGCGGTACTGTCAGCTGCAACTCAATTCACACCGTTTTTGTGGACCTCTGGGTGGATGACTACACCTCTCCGCCTCCTGTGGATTCAACCACCATTGCCTGTGGTGAGAGTTACAGCTTCACCAACCTGCCCGATGGCACCTACTATGTGGGTGCCTGGATTGACCTAAATGAATCCGGAGGTGGTCCCCCGGATGAGGGCGAACCCTACGCCTGGTATGGCGATCCTACTTTCATAAGCATCATTGACGGTGAACACAAGGAAAACATAGACATCACCATTGAAGGAGGCGGTTTCACCATCTTCCTGCCGTTGATTTTGAGATAATTTCACAGCAAGTGGGTTGGGTATTTTGCTCAACCCACTTTTTCTTGTAGTATATAGATAACTGCCGCATATTGAAAGGAGGATGTTGGCATGTCTGTTTCCAAGTACCTGATAATCAGTTTTTTGCTCCTCAGTTTGGTGCTCAACGCCTGTCAGAAGAGTGCGCCGCCTCTGGATGAGAATCCAGAGCCAGCCGTGCCAGAGAACCCGACAGAGCCGCAGGAATCTGAGCCGTCACACGAACCGGAGCCCGTCATTGAGCCTGGTGAGGTGGAAGAGTCGGCACCTGACGATTTTCTCTCCTGCCCTACCGTCGGAGAAACCCTTACCTTAGGCTTTGACCATGCCATAACCATCGAGCAGCCGGATGTGAACCTGACCCATATTCTAAAAGAAGGTTATCTGACTCTGGTAGCCGGAGAAGCCGATGCGGATGGCACGGTTGACTTGAGCAGTGTCGGCAACCCCAGCCTGGAATACGAGATGATGGGCGTGATGGGACCTTGCAGCGTGGAGATGGCGGGCGTAATGCAGGTTTCTGCCAGCGGTTTCTGCAACGATGGGGTCGTGTACCTGACAATTGTCGAGACCTGGCAATCCGCGGATGGAAACATGGTATGCGATGGCACTGCCATGGCATTCAGTTCTCCCGGACCGGGGGCTTTCACCCACGAAGGCGCGGATGGCGCGGGCGAGGTCTTTTATCTGGTGGATAGCAGTGAAGGTTACACCGTCATGCGCCCCTTTGGAGAAGGCTCGGGCTACCATTCCTGGACGCTTTATGCAAGCCAAATCCCGCTGGTGCCACTTGTTCCCTGAATGTTAAACTTTTCCTAATTCTGCAACACAAAAAGGGTTGAGCAACATCCATCAAGGACAATGCTCAACCCCACTTCAACTTACAAATTTCATATTTTCGGGATTAAATCAATCCGTTCGCTCGACCCACTTTGGCAAAGGTCTCCAACACGCGTTCCAGCTGCGGGCGGGTGTGAGTTGCCATGTAGCTGGTGCGCAAGAGCTGCCGCCCGGGCGCAGTGGCTGGGGCGATCACGGGGTTCACGAACACACCGGCATCAAACAGATCTCGGCACATCTTGAAGGTGCGGTCGTTATCGCCAATGATGATCGGGATGATGGGGGTCACAGATTGACCGGTGTCAAACCCAAGCACTTTGAATCCCTCGCGCATAAAGTCGCCGTTGGCTTTGAGCTTGGCAAACATCTCCGGTTCCTCACGCATAACCTGCAAAGCTGCCAGGACGGTGGCAGTGTTGGCAGGCGGGATGCTGGCGCTGAAGATCAGGCTGCGGGCATGGTGCTTGATATAGTCAATGGTGGGGAAACTGCCAGCCACAAAGCCGCCAATTGAGGCAAAAGATTTGCTGAAAGTGGACATGATCAGGTCCACCTGGTCGGTCACGCCGAAGTGCGCGGCAGTGCCGCGACCTTCGCCCAACACGCCCATTGCATGCGCGTCATCAACCATCAGGCGCACGCCATACTTTTCGCACAGGGGAATGATCTCAGGCAGTGGCGCGATATCGCCCTCCATGCTGAAGAGTCCATCCACAACCAGCAATTTACCAACCTCGTCGGGCAGGCTTTTAAGCACCCGTTCGAGGTGCCCTACGTCATTGTGGCGGAAGCGTTCGATCTTGCCCATACTCAAACGAGCGCCATCCACGATGCTGGCGTGGTCTTCCTTATCGAGGATGACAACGTCTTCCTTGCCTATCAACGCGCTGATCGTACCGAGGTTGACCTGCATGCCGGTTGAGAAAACCAATGCGGCTTCCATGCCAACCCACTCAGCCAGCTGGCGCTCAAGCTCTTCGATGATGGTCATGTTGCCGTTCAGGAAGCGCGAACCGGTGCAGCTGGTGCCGTAGAGGTCAATCGCATTTTTGGCGGCTTCACGCACCTTGGGATGCATGGTAAGCCCCAGGTAGTTGTTGGAACCGCACATGATGATCCGGCGTCCTTCAAAAATTACTTCTGTACCCTCGCTGCGATCCAGGGGGATAAAGTAAGGGTAAGTGCCGGCTTTGCGGGCAACTACCGCGTCTTCAAATCTGTCACATTTAGTAAATAAATCCATAAAATTCCTTTTCTAATCTTGTTTATTAACGCTGAACAACAAGATTCGGTTCGTTTCATTATAATAAGCAAGACAAAACCGGCATGTTAAGATGTGTTAACCTTGCCATTTACGTCTTTTGGACTAATTATTGCAACTATCAAGGCAAAGAAAAAGTAAAGGAAGTGACGATGAAAAAATTAATTCCTGTTCTCCTGGTTTGTTTGATGCTGTCAGGGTGCAATTATCCCACAACTGAGTTAAGTAGTGAGGAGGTCGTGCAGACCAACGTTGCGCTGATTCTGACCAATGCTCCAGAAACCACGTTATTGCCTGACCCCACGCAAGATACCGAAACACCCGAAGCGACCGCTGAGGTTCCCACGGAAGTTGTTTCAGAACCGACTGCTGAAGCACCCACGGAAGTTGTTTCGGAACCTGCCGACACGGAGACTGCGGTCCCAACCGCCGAGCCGCAACCAACTTCCACTGACATCCCCGAGCCAACGGCAACTGACATCCCCGAGCCAACGGCAACTGAAACCCCTGAGCCAACGGCAACTGCCACAGCAGCCCCTACTGCCACTCCAGAGCCGGTAGCTGGTGACCCTGTGCTGCAGTTCGGTAAGCCGGACTTCCTCGAAGATTTTGCTGAGGCTGGCAACTGGCCGTATGAAGATGACTGGTTCCTGATTACCGTTTCAGGCGGGCAGCTGCACGCCTTCTCTAAGGGCAGCCCCTACTGGAGCAGTTGGTACACCACCTACCCGGAAGTGAAGGATGCCTATTTCGAGACCACCATCACCCGTCCCAACTGCAGCGGACAGGATCGCTTTGGGCTCGTGATCCGCTGGGATGAAGCCCAGGAGTTTTACTACATGGGCGTCACCTGCGACGGCACGTGGGGCTTTAGCTTTTACACGAAGGATAACCAGATCATCAATATTCTTGACTATCAGACCAGTAACGCCTTAAAACCTGCCATCGAAGCCAACCGCATTGGGATCATGGCGAAGGGTGATCAATTCGACTTTTATATCAACGGGATCAAGGTGGGCTCAGCCACAGATGACAGGCTGGATGATGCCGGGACCTTTGGTTTCATTTCGATGTCCGCCGGCACAGTCAACTTCAAGACCAGTGTGGATAAGTTGGAGTACTGGCAGCAATAATGTTTTTGTGATTTGATATCAAGGCGACCGTTGCGGGTCGCCTTTTTTATTGACAATTACCACAATTAATTGCGGGATCCGGCATACCAATAACCTCCCGTGGGCTCACTCCAACGTTTACCTTTTCGGCGGAGTGCGCAACAGAAGCGCATTCCGCCCTACAGGCAATGGTTCGTGGCGAATTGAGGGCAGGATGCATTTGTCCCTCACATCGATCAAGGTGCCCTCAATACCCTGCTTCGCGGGCATTTCGTTTCGCCCTACGGGGCAATCTGCGCAAACACTATCTTTTCGTAGGGTGGGCTGGCGTCAAACAATCTCACCCTGTCTTAACATAAATGTAGCCAACCCACCAAAACAGTCATCAACCTCACAAACAAAATTGATGATTCAATATGCTCGTGCTGCGGTGGGTAGGCTATAAAGGGTGTCTTCCTAAAAATGCTTTGTGACGCCAACCCACCCTACGCGTTTCTCTGTTGTAGGTCGGAATGAGACTGCCTCAGACCCTTTGCCTACCAATCACACTCGCGGGCTCACTCCGACATTCACACCATTGGCGGAGTGCGCAACAGAAGCGCGTTCCGCCCTACAGGCAATGGTTCGTGGCGAATTGAGGGCAGGATGCATTTGTCCCTCACATCGATCAAGGTGCCCTCAATACCCTGCTTCGCGGGCATTTCGTTTCGCCCTACGGGGCAATCTGCGCAAACACTATCTTTTCGTAGGGTGGGCTGGCGTCAAACAATCTCACCCTGTCTTAACATAAATGTAGCCAACCCACCAAAACAGTCATCAACCTCACAAACAAAATTGATGATTCAATATGCTCGTGCTGCGGTGGGTAGGCTATAAAGGGTGTCTTCCTAAAAATGCTTTGTGACGCCAACCCACCCTACGCGTTTCTCTGTTGTAGGTCGGAATGAGACTGCCAATTGGTGCTGGAACGATGACAATCTGGCGCAGGCTCACTCCGACATTCACACCATTGGCGGAGTACGCAAAAAAAGCGCATTCCGCCCTACGAAAAAATTTTTATTGTCGGGCTTGTAGGTCAAAATGAGACCACCCCGCGAACTCTTCTTTTTTGGGAGGAAATCAATCTGTAAACACAATTGGATGAATTCCCAGCCCGTAATTTGATACAATTGCCCCGGAGGATTTATGGCAGAGAATTACATGATCAACCCGGAGTTGGATGGCTCGTCTATCACCTGGCAAGGTGGAAAGACCGGTTTTCTGTTGCTGCACGGCTTCACAGCCACGACCGCCGAAGTGCGCCCTTTGGGCGAAGCTTTACACGCGGCTGGTCACACCGTGAGCGCGCCTTTATTGCCCGGGCACGGCACCCACCCGGATGACCTCAACAATGTGCGTTGGCAGGATTGGTTTCAGACCGCCCAAAACGAATACGAGAAGGTGAAAGCCCAATGCGAGCAAGTATGGGTGGCAGGTGAATCGATGGGCGGTTTACTTTCACTGCTGCTGGCTGCTAAAAATCCAGACATCAAGAATCTGATGCTTTATGCCCCAGCCTTGTATGTAAATAAGATGAGTGCAGCTTATGTGCTGCAGTACTTCATGAAGTATCTCGCCAAGAAACCCAGCAAAGACGATTTACTTTGGAAGGGTTACAACGTCTATCCTCTCAAGGGTGCAGTCGAACTCTTGAAACTGCAAAAAGAGACTCGCAAAGCGCTTGCCAAGGTAACCCAACCCACTCTGGCATTCTTCAGTGAGAAAGATGCTACGGTTAAGTTGGCAGCCAGCGATTTCTTAAAAAGAAAGCTCGCTTCCAAAGAGCTCGAGTTGGTCATCCTTAAAGAGTCGCCGCATGTGATCTTGTTGGCAAACGAGCAGGAGAAGGTCCTCGAGCATACGCTCAACTTTTTATTGAAAAAAGTGAACAGATAATCTGTTCACGACTGTTTGATCCGAGGTCTCAAAACACGAATCAACAAAAATGTAAAAAACCTTTGACTCTGATTATTCAGGGGTTTATACTTTTTTGTTCGTCAGTGCAAAATAAAGCCAGGTTTTGGCTGGTTTGGAGTAAGAGTGAGTAAGCAAAAAACGCCCTATATCGCGCTGGATATGCCCAGAGTGCTCGGCACGAAGAATAAGTTGCTGAGCTTGTGGCATTTAATGCGCGGATATCATTTTCATTATTTTGTCTCAACCGTCTTCCTTGCCCTGGCGGCACTTGCCCGCACGGGTATGTATGTTTATCTGGGCAACTTTATTGACCGCATGTTAAAAGAAAAACTTGTCGGGCAGGAGCTGACCCTCGAGGCATTGACTTTTGGCTCGCTGATCGCTCTCCAGGCTCTTTCGAGTTTCATGAGCAGTTGGATGGCAAATTTCACCGCCGAAAACACAACCCGTCGCCTGCGCGATTACCTCTTCGATCACATTCAGCGACTTTCATACAGCTATCACTCTGAGTCAAAAACAGGTGACCTGTTGGAACGCGCCACCTCCGATGTGGACACGCTCCGCCGTTTCTTTGCCGAACAGGCGATCGGTGTGGGGCGCATCGTGATGATCTTCATCATCTCCTTCGTTGCCATCGCCCGCATCAACATGCGCCTGGCGTTGGTCTCGATCATCATCATCCCGATCGTCCTGGTGATCTCAATCATCTTCTTCAAACGGCTCTCCAAAGCTTACGAAGACTACCAGGCGCAAGGCGCTATTCTGACCACCGATCTGCAGGAAAATCTCAGCGGTGTGCGCGTGGTGAAAGCCTTCGCCCGGCAGGATTACGAGATTGAGAAGTTTGATAAAGAAAACGCTGAAAAGTTTCGCCTGGGCAGGAAGTTTAACTGGATGCATGCCTTGTTTTGGCCACTTTCAGACATCATTTGTTCAGCCCAAAACATTGGCAGCACTTTCTACGCTGCCACCATGGTCCTGAATAACGTGATCACTATTGGTGCCTTCATCAGCTTCCATGGCCTCCTGGGCTGGCTGATCTGGCCTATCCGCAACCTGGGTCGGCTAATCATCGATACCTCGCGGGCTTTGGTCTCATTTGGGCGTATCTCGGTCGTGCTGGCAGCCCCCGAAGAAGACATGACCGTTGCCACCTACCACCCGCAAGACGGCATCAGAGGACAGATCACTTTCGATAAGGTCAGTTTTGCCTATGAAAAGGATTTCCTCGTGCTCGATGACGTCAGCTTCTCTTGTGAAGCCGGCCAGGTCGTGGCACTGTTGGGCTCCACCGGCTCTGGCAAAACCTCGCTGGTGAACCTTTTGCCCCGTTTTTATGACGTGACATCCGGGCAGATTCTGCTGGATGGAGTGAACCTGAACGAGTATTCGCGTGAATTTCTGCGTTCGCAGATCGGCATCGTGGAACAGGAACCCTTCCTGTTCTCCTGCTCAATCCGCGATAACATCACCTACGGCGTACACCGTGAGGTCAGCCAGGAAGAGATCGAGGAAGCTGCGCGCGAAGCCGCCATCCACGACGTGATCCTGGATTTTAAGCATGGCTACGATACGCTGGTCGGCGAACGGGGCGTGACGCTCTCAGGCGGACAGAAACAGCGCCTGGCGATTGCCCGCACGCTGCTGATCAACCCGCGCATCCTGATCCTGGACGACTCGACCTCATCGGTTGACATGGAAACCGAAGTGCAGATCCGGGCAGCCCTGGACAGCCTGATGACCAACAGGACCACGTTCATTATCGCGCATCGCATTCAAAGCATCATGAATGCGGATCTGATCCTTGTTTTTGATAAGGGCAAGATCGTACAAATGGGTGAGCACGAAGTTTTGCTCAACCAGGATGGAATTTATAAGGACATTTACGACATCCAGGCTCGGATTGATAGTGCCCTGCAAGAGGAAATTGACCGTGTCGAATCAATATAACGAAGAAGAACTGGACGATGTCGTCAATTTAAAGAGTGGTGTTGTTGGGCGGCTGATCAGGTCGTTAAAACCTTATTGGCTGCAAATGCTGCTTTCGGTGGTCGGTATCGCCTTGGTGTCCTATTTGGACGCCTACTATAACATTCTCAATAAACGCATCATCGATGAAGGCATCCTGGCGAACAACCTGCCTGTGATGATCGGTTTGTTCCGCAACTATATTGTCGTGGTTTTAACACAGATGGTTGGCTTCTTCATTATGATCTTCATCATGGGGCGGCTCGGGGAGCAATTGCGTTACGATTTCCGCAAGAAACTCTTCCACCACCTGCAGAGCTTATCCCTTTCCTACTTCAGCAAGACCCCGCTGGGTTGGATCATGTCACGCGTGACTTCGGACACTGAGAAAATGGCTGACTTGCTCACCTGGGGTGTGCTGGACACGGTTTGGGCGGTCACAAACATCAGCTTTGCGGCGTACTTCATGCTCCAGTTGAATGCAAAGCTCGCCGTTTGGGCTTTGCTCTCTTTACCAGTGATGATCTTTGTTTCGTTCAAGTTCCGCGTAAAGATCTATCACCACTACCGCGCATCGCGTAAAGCAAACTCTAAGATGACGGCCTCGCTGAACGAAAATATTACCGGCGTCAGAGTAGTTAAAGCGCTGCGGCGTGAGGCAAAGAACCTGGACGATTTCAAAGTCCTTTCGACCAACATGTTCCAGGAGAGCTACCGTGCAGTGCTGCTTTCGGCCATCTACCTACCGACCATCCAGACCATCAGTGCCATTTCACTGGTCCTGATCCTGTGGCGCGGCGGACTACAGGTGGCAGATGGAACCCTCACCGTGGGCGTATTGCAGGCGTTCATCTCGTATATTATGTTCATCCTGTGGCCTATCCAGGACCTGGCGCGGGTCTATGCTGAAATGCAGAACGCCATCGCCTCCTCCGAACGTGTTTTCTCTTTGTTGGATGTGAAACCTGAAATCCACAATCGTGAAAACCTGCTCGCTGTCAATTCACTGGTTGGCGAGGTGGAATTTGAGAATGTCTCTTTCCACTACGAAGATGACGAACCAGTGATCAAGAACCTGAGCTTTCGCATTCCCCAGGGGCAGACTGTGGCGCTGGTTGGCACGACCGGCGGCGGAAAGACTACTATTGTCAACCTGCTATGCCGTTTTTATGAGCCAAGTGAAGGTGTGATCCGCATCGCTGGTCACGACTACACGCAGTATCCGCTTGAGGACATCCAATCCCGCATTGGCGTGGTTCTGCAGGTGCCACACCTCTTCTCTGGCAGCGTCCGTGACAATTTGCGGTATGGACGATTGAACGCAACCGATGAAGAGATTGAACACGCAGCCCAACTGGCTGGCGCCCACGAATTCATCACGAACCTTGAAAAAGGATACGGTCAGGACGTTGGCGAAGGCGGAAATCAACTCTCGGTGGGGCAAAAACAGCTCATCAGTATTGCACGCGCCTTGCTGGCTAATCCGGATATCTTTGTCATGGACGAAGCTACCAGCTCGGTCGATACCCTGACGGAAGCTCTGATCCAAAAAGGCATGCACCAGTTGATGAGCGGGCGCACCAGTTTCATCATTGCGCATCGTCTGTCGACCATCAAGTCAGCGGATTTGATCATGGTCATCGATGGTGGTCAGATCATTGAAAAAGGAAACCAC
>CAZOYK010000044.1:0-15288 GCA_964584065.1 uncultured Anaerolineaceae bacterium
GTAGAAAAGCACCGACCCAGGATTATGCCCCGAAACTTCGCGCACTTCCACTAATTTTCGGGAACCATCCGGCTGCACGTCCAGCCACATTCCATGCGAAAGCGGGATGTCCAATCTCGGCACAGCATCAACCTGCATACCCATTTTCACACCTTCAGGATGGTTTTCAGCCCAGGTGAAACCTTCCGGATGCATGGCGATCGGCAGAGGGGGTTCAAACGCCTCGCTTATGGTTTTTGCGCCCGCGGTATGGTCGTAATGTCCGTGCGTCAGCCAGATCTGCCTGAGCTGCCAGCCCTGTTCACGCGCCAGGCGCAGTTGGGTTTGCGGCTCGAAACTCGGGTCAATCAGCACGCAGTCACTGCTATCGTCATCCACCAGGAAATATACGTTATTTCCAAGAGGACCCAGAACTGCCAGGTGAATGGAAAGTGCCATCGCCTTCCTATCCCTGTCTTGCTGCAGCCAGGAACTCTTCCAGGCGCATGACCCCGCGCGGCAGATCCGTCAGGCTGCGCAAACCTCCCACTTCCACCACGACGTCATCTTCAATGCGTACGCCATACTTGGCGGGCAGGTAAATTCCGGGTTCAACGGTGAAAACCATGCCTGGCTCAAGAATCAAAAGATTGCCCTGGAAAACGTAAGGCGACTCGTGCGCTTCCATCCCCAGCCCGTGCCCCGTGCGGTGGGTGAAGTACTCGCCATATCCGCCTTGCGTGATGACATCCCTTGCCAGCTGGTCCACCTCGCCTGCCGACATGCCGGCTTTGCCGCCCAGGCGGGCTGCCGCGTTTGCCTGTTCCACCAGCCCAGCGATCTGTTTCATTTCAGGGCTGGGTTCTCCGCAGAAGAAAGTGCGGGTGATATCCGAAAAGTAACCGTCAAAGCTGGCGCCCCAGTCGATCAGCAGCATCTCGCCTGCCTGCAGGACGCGATCGGTAGGGCTGGCGTGAGGATTGGCGCTGTTGGGTCCGCTTGAGACGATCGGCGCGAAAGGCAGCTCCGCATCTGAGCCTGCCCGGAAAAGCTGTACCATCAATTCCGCCGAGATCTGGAGCTCGCTCTGCCCCGGTTTGACAGTTTCAAGCGTGTTCAGCAGCGCGTTTTGAGCAATAATGGCTGCCTGCCGCATGGCTTTCAGCTCCTCATCGCCCTTGCGCATGCGCAACCCGGCCAGGGCGGCGCTTCCATCCACGAATTTGGTTTCTGGCAGTGCGTTGCGCAGCAAATCCAGCTCCAGAAAGCGCAGCCGGGTTGGTTCAACGCCTACGCGCAGCGGCTTACCTGATATATCAGACAAGGCTTTCTCATAGACCCCCTGCCAGGTTGCCGGGTCGTCGCCGAAAGTGATGATCTCAGCATCAAAAGGGAGATCTGCCACTTTTGCACGTTCGAGTTCGGGCAGGATCACTTTCACCTGCCCACTCTTGCCAATCAGAACGACCACCGGGCGTTCCATCAGGTGAAAACTCAGTCCGGTCAGATACCTCAGGCTCGGTCCCGGGTTGAGTGCCAGCCAATCCAGTCCTTTTTGTGTCAGTTGACCTGCTAAAGCTTCAATTTGTTTGTTCATCACAACCTCACGCTGATTTTTCTTTGGAAATATTTTACACTCCCAGATATCCGCGGGGAGCAACTGAGCCAGATTCAGCTGCAACCTGATGGGGTCCGGGAATATTCCGATGGACCGGACTACATTATTTAAGCAATAAACAAATCAGGCGGGCTTTCAGCCTGCCTGATTTCATTTCACAATTATTTCTCTGCCCGCTTGTGAATCAAGATCTCGCGATAAACAGCCACGAGCACAATCAGCACCAGCACTCCGCCGAGAATCGCGATACCGTCAATGTTCACCACAGGCGATGGCAACAGTTCTGCTGCTGTGGGGGTTGGTTGAGGTGTTCCGGTGGCAAGGGTTGCAGTCAAGGTCAGATCAGGCTGGACCTTGATCGGATCCACAAACACGACCACTGCCAGCAGACTGATCACCAATACACCAAGCACGATCACAATGATCGACAAGGTACTGTTCTTTTTTGTTCCCTGGTCGACGCTCATTTGACACTCTCCACAGCCTGTCTGGCTGTTTCCACCACATCCGCATTATCACGCAGGATCAGCAGGGTCGCGTTGCGCAAAATCGGTCCGAGCTTATCCATAACCGCATCCGGGGGATACAGAATCGCACCACTTGCCATCTTCTCCAGGGCTGGTTTTAAGGAAATCTCCTCCCAAGCGCCAAGCGCAGAAAGTCTGGCTGGGATTTCCTTGAGGGCTTCACTCCACTCTGCCAAAAACTGCGTCTCGGAGAGGTGGGAAATCAACGCCAGTGCCAGTTCCTGCCTTTGAGGCTCCTGGCTGCCCAAAGCCCACACCGAGGCATCGGTCAGGGTTATCTCCGGCGAGGTAAATGCCGGATCTGGTGCATCAGGCGTGGTTTCCCTTCCCTGCAGGACTATATTCACCGGCAGGAAGGCGGTAGAAAAACTTTGAATGCTGAATGCGTCCCAAACCTGTTCTGAATTCTGCATCGCGACTGCCAATTCGCTGAAATGAAGCGTGTTCAGACCATCTTTGAGGGTCTGTAAGGCTTCCGTAAGTGGCTCTTCCTGCAAGATCGTCTCGCTCTGCTCATTTTGCACCTGCCCGCCCAGGCTCAGATAGAGCAGCAACAAGAAGGTTCCCCTGGGATCATCGGCTGCAAATCCGAATTTGCCATAATTCGAGCTGGTGTCAACCCATTCATTGCTCGGAATCAACTGGCTAAAACTTTGGTATGCCAAACCCATCGGCACACCCTTGAAGGGCACCGCCATGACCTCTCCCTGGATTGTGGCGGCATCTCTGCCAAAATTGTACCAATCCAGATCACTCATCATGGTGGTTAGACCTTCTTGCGTGAATACCACTCCGTCTTGAACAGCCCTGAGAAGGTGATCCCGCGAGAGAGCCACTACATCCGGGGAAGAGGCTGGTGCGGCCGCGTGCGTGGTGCGCAGCGCGTCCAGCAGCCCCCCGCTGCCCGAGATTGCTTTAATCCGCACCTCAATTTCGATTCTGTTTTCGGACGCAAATTCATTCAGACGGGCCTTGAGAATGGCACCCGACTCAGTCTCCGCGTTGGGATCCAACTCAGGAGGCAGCCAGAGGATCAGTTTTTCGGGAGGAGGCGCTGGTGTAGGAGTCTGTTGTTCAACCACTTGCGTGGATTGACCTGGGATATCAGTGAGCTGTGGAACAACACTCGGTTCAGGAATGGTGGTGTTGGACTGCTGCCAGGGAAGCTGCCAGCTTTCGGGCAGCGACTCACAGCTTGTCAGCCCTAACAGGCTGCCGACAATCAGCACCATCAGTAAAATCTTGATCTTTTTCACGTTATCAGCCATCAATGCAATTGTAAAGCATCTTGCCCGGGAAGTTATCCCAGGCTAACTGGCTTGTCAAGCAGCCCAACCAGCAGTTTGACTGAATTCTCCACGTCATCCCGGTCGACCATTTCAGAAGGGCTGTGGATGTAGCGGCAGGGGATCGAAAGACAACCCGCCGGAACGCCGGCACGGGTGCGCTGCATGGCTGCGCCATCAGTGCCGCCTGCTTCAAGCACTTCCATCTGGTAGGGCAGTTTTTGCGCCTTAGCTTCATCCACCATCCACTTCACCACGCGCGGATCGGCAATAAAAGAAGAATCCCGGACCTTGATCGCAGGGCCGTTGCCAAGCGCGACTTCCATTTTGACACCCAGGGGGGTATCGCCCGTACGGGTAACGTCCACCGCCAGCCCGACTTCCGGGTCCACGCCGTAAGCCGCAGTGATCGCGCCGCGAATGCCAACCTCTTCCTGGACGCTGAAAACGAAATAGAGCTCGTTTGCGCCAGGCTTGACCTCTTTGAGGGCTTCCATCGCAATTGCCGCCGCCACCCGGTCATCCATAGACTTGGCAACCAGGCGTTTGCCCAGGTCCAGGAATGGGCGCTCAAAACCACAAACATCGCCCACGCCAATTTTGCTGTCTGCCTTGGACGTTGCGCCAGTGTCGATGAACAACTTTGCCAGATCGGGGTGCTCGTCTTTTTCCAGGCGCTCCATCCCAATCACGCCCCGGGTGCCGTTCATAAAGAGCACCCTGCCGCCCAGGCAGGTGAGGGGGCTAATGCCGCCGATCGGCATAAATCGCGCAAAGCCGTTGTCATCCACATGCGTGACCATCAAACCGATCTCGTCGATATGCGCCGAAATCATGATCCGCTTGCCGCCTTCCTTCAAACTACCTTTTCGGGCAATCAAGTTTCCAAGCGCATCCGTATAGATCTCGTCTGCATACCCCTCGATTTCCGCTTTGACCTTTTCGCGGATCACGTGTTCCGAGCCGGAAGGACCTGGTGTCTCGACCAAAGTCTGTAGAATTGTCCATAATGAGTTGTTTTTCTTTGCCATTACTTTTTCTCCTGACGATTTAGGATGCTTCTATCAAGTCGTTTTAAAGCCGTGTGGATCAGTTTCAAGGTGTTCAGTTCATCATCAATGCGAATCAAACCGGCTGCTGAATGGAGGTAACGCTGCGGCACCGAGACAGAAACGCTCGGCACGCCGGCGCGGGTTTTGTGGATCTCACCGGCGTCAGTTCCTCCCATGCCAGGTTGACGGAATTGCCAGGGGATTTTCTCCGCTTCAGCCGACTCGGTCAGCCATTTGATCAAGCGCTGATCTCCAATGGTACCGCGATCCATAATGTAGATGGCAGGTCCATCTCCCAGCCTGGTGTTGTGGCTGGTAACTGGTAAGCCATCATAATGGGGCAGGTCGTTGGCGGGGGTTGAATCCATGGCGATGCCAATTTCCGGATCAAACGCGTAGGCGGCAATTTTTGCGCCACGTAAGCCGAGTTCCTCCTGCACGGTGAAAGCCGCCAGCAGGTCAACATTCTCTGGCGCGTTTTTGAGAAGTTGAATGAGGTTAAAGACTCCCAGTCTGTCATCCAACGCTTTGGAGCGAATACTCGGACCCAAGACTGCCAATTTTGTCGCAAAGGTGGCTCTGTCACCCACTTTGACCTTGGAGTCCCCTCCAGGTCCGATGTCGATGCGCAGCTGGTCTACTTTTAGCACTTGCTTGCGCTCTTCGGGTGTGGTCAGATGGATTGCTTTGGCGCCGATCACGCCCGGAATATGGTCCCGACCGATGGTTACCGGCTTGCCGACCAACTGGCGCGGGTCGACGCCCCCTATGACGCGAAATTCAAAAACGCCATCTTCTTCATCTTTGACGATCATAAAGCCCACTTCGTCCATGTGGGCGGCGATCATCACCCTGACGCGGTCCGCGCCGGAGCCTTCACGCCGCACCAGCACGTTGCCCATCGCATCCACTTTGGTGACGTCAGCGAAATCGCGCAATTCCTCGAGAACAATCGCGCGCACTTCCTGCTCATCACCTGAGACGCTCAAAGCGTTGCACAGGCGTGTCAGTAAATCCAATTCTTTTTTACCCAGGCGGGGATTAAACTTGGTGGAAATATCATTCTTTGCCATTTTGGTTTACTCCCAGATCACAGTTTTCATAAAATCAAGCGGAAGACCAGCGATAAACTCAGCCATCAGCCTTCCCGCGCGTCGGACGTCTTTGAGAGAGACAACTTCAACCGGGGTGTGCATATAGCGCAGCGGAATAGCAAGCTCGATCACGGGGATGCCAGCTTCCGCCACCTGGATATCCCAGGCATCAGTGCCTGAGCCGGTTGGCGCGAGTTCCTTCGCCACGTTGATCTCATACTCTTCTGCGGTCGCCACCATGGCTTTATGCAAAGCCGGGTGGTTGCAGGAACCCCAGGTGAGAGGGGTCACTTTGCCCATCTCAAAGTTGCCAATCCCTGCTCCACCGGGTGCCTTGGCGAAGGTAACGTCGATCACGATCGCAAAATCAGGTTTGATCGCAACCGCATCCGTCATCGAGCCAATCCCGCCAACTTCTTCCTGCGAAGTTGCCACAGCCATTACATCCCAAAGATGCTTGCGCTTTGAAAGCATCTCCAGCGCAACCGTCACAGCTGCCACAGAGGCGCGGTTATCGAGGGTATGTCCGCTGATGGACTCACTGCGAAGTTCCATCGGCTCCGTCGCAAACGAAATCACATCTCCCACGCGGACCAATTTTTTAACTTCGTCCGGCAGCAAACCGGTATCAACCAGTAAATATTTCTGCGGCAGGGGTCCGGATTTTCCGTCTTTTGGAAGCAGAGCTGCCGGCGGCATGACCACCATGGCTGGCAGATCCCGGGGAATATCTGCATTAGTAGCATGCACGGTCACCATCTGTCCGGGCAGGATACGGGGATCAACCCCGCCAACCTGCATGAAGCGCAAAAAGCCGTTATCGATGCCGGTCACCATCAGACCAATCGCATCCATGTGCGCCGCGATCATCACGCTGGGTCGGGGTTCCGCCGCTTCTCCGCGTTGGATCGCCACCAGGCTGCCGAGATTATTGACGCGTATTTCGTCAGAAAGCGGCTGCCAGGCTGTCCGAATGATCTCCCGGATTGGTGCTTCATAGCCGCTAAGACCCGGCGCAGAGATCATTTCCTTTATATGTTGTTTCAGATCAAGTTTCATAAGCCTCTCTCATGGTTCAGGCGTAGGTTCAACCAAAGTCTCGGTTGGCGTTTCAGTGGGGATATCCGTCGGTACAGGAACAGGCGTGTCGGTTGGTACAGGAACGGTCGTGTCGGTCGGTACAGGAACGGGCGTGTCGGTTGGTTCAGGAACCGGGGTATCGGTTGGGAGTGCGGTGTCTGTTGGGAGTGGGGTTTCCGTAGGGGTGGCAGTTTCTGTTGGCGTCCAGGTCGGTGTGACCGTTGATGTTGGCGGCAGTGTGTTCGTCGCCGTGGGTGTAATACTGGCCGTACGGGTAAGGTAAGGGGTAAGGGTCACGCTCGGGATAAAGGTCGCCGTGCTGGTGAGGGTGGGTGTGACGGTGGCCTGCTGTGGACCGCGGTTGAGACGCAAGAGGATGACCCCCAGAAGATAACAGGGAATCGTGATCAGTATGATCAGTGTCAGCATGTATCGCGTGCGTGTGCGATTAGAGATTTCGTCCACCAGAGCTCCGTCTGCAGTTCATCTTATCACCAGCCACATTAAGCGGCAAATTTATCCAATTATAGCCCAGCCCTCGTAGGCATGGCATTTTTGCCACAGCTGTTAAGGATCATCTGTTTGCTCGCACAATCCAACTATGCCAAGGGAGTTGCCTGAGCGTCCTAAAAGAGGGTCTACTTGTTCCAATTGGATAAGATCTCGTAGATCTACTTGAATGAATTTCCACCGTTGCCCAGCTTTTTTGTAATATAATGGTTTTGATCACTAATAGTTCATCAATCTAATATGATTGCATAATGGTGAATCGTGGGGAGGTGTTAAGTGAATCAAAGTTGTAGAAAAACGAGCAAAATTTTGTTTGGCTTTTTCGTTCTCTTATTGTTAACCGCTTGTACTTTTCAGAAAACCCCTGAGGTTCCGGATGACAACTCTCCCTCGATCGCAGATCTCAACATATCCAAACAGGAAATTTCTTATCCAGATGAATGGCCAGTAGATCTTCGTCTTCCTGAAAACTTCATTCTTGTGGAAGCTAAATCTGGTGCTTCAGTTAGTGGTTCGCAGCAAGGGTGGACAGCGATGTATCGCTTTAAGGGAAATGTCGATGAGGCTAAAGAAGCAATCAACCAATATTTTACTCAAAATAGATGGGATATTTTGATCTCCGAAAATCAAGAATCGGGTGGCTATATGTTACTAGTAGAAAATGAGGAAACCGAAGGATTTATTGTGATCGAAATGGATCCAGATAGTAATCTTAAATCCTTGATCATGATTTCTTTTTTCCGATAAGTATAAAAAGGATCGCTAATCATGAGACCGAGAAGCATCTGTAGGAAGGCCATACTCGTAATTTCTGCTTCACTTTTAATATTCTCCTTGGGCGGAAAAATTGAGGTTGCCAGTAAAGCCCTTTCTCAAGCAACATGTGGAGAGTGGAACCTCGCCCTCAATGGTGGAAGAGAAGCCTCTCAAGATGGCAAAATTTCAGTTAAATTGGTCCATCCGGCTGACTTGCGCTGTGAAGGAGTCTATACTCTAAATAACAATACTGGTGTAGCTTCATTCGGTGGATACACCCTTGAGCTAGTTGTGGACTCTCAGAATGCCGATGTCCGCGTCCTGGAAACCTCTCTACTTACGCCTTATAGAGCTATCGATATAAAAGCTGAACCACAAGATAAAAACAAAGCCGCACTCGTCAAAATTCAAGGTCAAATGACCAAAGAAGCCTATCTTTTCGACTTTGCATATCTGACAGGCAAATCAATAATCAAGCATTTAATTCCTTCATCTCTGTGCATTATCCCTGATGAATCACTTGCAATGGTGACAATTAGGCTTATGGATATAACCAGTCATGCTGCTGCAGAATTTGGCGAAGGAAATTTTCGCGCAGCAACTGAAGAATTCTTAGGAATATTTGATGCCCTATTAGAAGCTATGATCGAATCGCTTAAGGAAGCGGGGGAGAATTGCGCAGTTGAGGTTCTGAAACTTAAGCTTGGCAAGGTTGCTACTCAGAAAATTCAAATTTTCCTGGATGTTGCCAAATGGCTAGTCCCTTGGTATAGGGATTATTTCAAAGGAGAATGGTCTTACCTAACTCTTTCCTACTTTGCAACGGGTGGAACTGACCTAACTCCTGAGCCAACCCCAACAATTGTTACATATTTGCCTGGAGATCTATCTGATCCAAATTATGTATATAGTCAAGTCAAGAAAGCTGTCTTGAATAAGGATTCGAGTTACTTGCAGGAATTCTATGATGGTGACTTTGAAGTTGGTCCATTTAAGATTGTAAGTTGTGTGGCTGATGGCTGGATTTCGCCACCTCTTACTGTTATAGAAGATCACCTAGATGGCCAATTGAAGTGTGAGGGCATACAGTACGAATCTGGCCTACTTGCGATATATTATTCCGGATGGACGCCGGATTGGGTAGACTGTTTTGGCTATGAATCAGATAATGCCGCGTTTCTTTTTGGAAGGAACGGGCTAGGGAGCGATTTCATTTTTTCGGGAATGCTAATAAATACTATGAAAGGATACAACAGCCGCTGCTGTGGTCATACTGGGGTCGAACCATATAATGCAATTTCGTGTGACACTGAATTTATCTCCAACTTTGAACAAAACATCTGCACAGGAGCTCCACAACAAAGGTTGAAAATTGGGGAAAGAGGAACGGTATGTTCACCTCAAGGATATGCAACTTTCCACAACACCTTGCCAGGTGATGTTGAGCTTTCAAGCCCTTTAATCGGCCAAATGGATTTACCTTTTGGTACAGAATTTAAAGTTCTCTCAGGTCCATATTGTAATGGTGATGGTTTAAGCTGGTTTGAAGTGTGGCCAACTGGAAAAGCTGGTGGCTATATGGCGGAGAGCAATAGCGAGAGCGGTGAATACGACTTGTGTCCATTAACAGGAACCTCCCAACTCCCGAGCACCCCTGAAAGCACCGACTTGCCTGGTCAATCTTCTTGCCCTGGTGCCCCCCCTCAAAGGTTGGTTGTTGGAAATCGGGCGAAGGTTTGCTCTTCAGTTTCTTCTGTAAAAATCAGAAGCACACCTGGTATGACAGGCTCAAGATTAACTTCGCTCCCATCAAACACAGAATTTGATGTAATTGGAGGCCCTGTCTGTGCTGGGAACAACTGGTCCTGGTGGGAAGTTAGAACAGATAGCGGTCAGGTTGGATGGATGGCTGAAGGCGGTGATGATGTAGACCCTTATTTCCTTTGTCCGATTGAGGGAAATTCGCCAGTTTCCACAACAACGACGCCAAGTGTTTCTACTCCATACCCCACCCCAACAGGACTTGACCCGAGGATAGATTTCACAGACATGATCTACGTACCAGCAGGGGAATTTCAAATGGGTTGCGATGAAAACCTAGATGATTATTGTCAAAAATCTGTATTGCCGCTTCACCCAGTTTTCGTTGATGCCTTCTTTATCGATAAGTATGAAGTAACCAATGGAGAATATAAAGAATGTGTAGAAATGGGGGTTTGTGATCCGCCTGAGGGGTTTGATTATTTATTCCGTTATCAGAAGTATGAGAATCCTGAATATGACAATTATCCTGTGTCAGGTGTGGATCCTAATAACGCTAGTGCATTTTGTTCATGGTGGGGAAAGCGCTTACCATCTGAGTCGGAATGGGAGAAAGCAGCTCGTGGAACAATGGGAATAATATTCCCGTGGGGTGATGAAAAACCGAATTGTAGTCTAGCAAATTTTGGATCTTGCGCGGATGGAGAAACAATGCCGGTTGGGAGTTACCCTGCTGGGTCAAGCCCTTATGGAGTAATGGATATGGCGGGTAATGTGGAGGAATGGATGAGGAGTATGTTTGACACTGGCTGGGTCGTTCGAGGTGGAGGGTGTGATTCCCGTAGTTTTAATGATTTAGAAACTTACAATCGCGTTGAAAGAGCAGGCACAGCCGCTAACATGGGGTTTCGCTGCGCCATAGATGCAGAAATCAAGGATTAGGAGACAAGTATCTGTCTATTTTGTATGCGTTGGAGAAAAAACAATAACCAAACCGTGTATCGAACTGGACTTGAACATGAGAATGAATTAAGTTCTCTTGTATATTTGAATTTTAATGCTAATGATTGATATTTTTGGGTGAGGAGAAAAGAAGAAATATGAGTATTTACCTATTGAAAAAATGGATATTGATTATTCTGGTTCTTGCAGTATTAGGTGGCTGTTCAAAGAAGGTTCCAGAAGTTCTTAATTCCAATCCTTCAATCCAATCAAACACTGAAAGGCCTGATGAAGCTGTTGGTTTGGGAGAGTTGTTTGATAATTTGGGTGTTGGCGAAAACAAACAAATCACCCCGGACAACGTTGATAGCCTTACAGAACTTAGCCAGTTCGGAAAAGGAGATGCGTATGGTATTGACCTTTCTCCAGATGGTAAGACTCTTGCTGTTGCCTCTGTTACAGGTGTATACCTTTACTCAATACCTGATCTCCGTGAGGTTGGATTTTTACCGTTAGGCATCACCGATAGTCTTGCCTATTCCCCTGATGGTAGTGTAATCGTAATAGGATTGCGCGAAGATACCCCTTGGACCTCACCGCGATCAATTATTGCATGGGATGTAATGAAAGGAAAGCAACTATGGAAAAAAGATATTGAAAATTCGTATATGTATTTAGGTCAGTCCTTGTTTTTTTCATCAGATTCTCAGTATCTTATGACTGTAATTAATCAATTTGATAGTTCAATTCATGCTTGGAATCTACGCAATGGTGAAGAAGTTCAAGATCTGGTCTCTACCAAAGGTGAATGGAACGCAGCCGGTATTGTTTCTCTGGATTTCTCTACGTTGGCGGTGTTAGACGAGGATGGTTTGCGTTTTTTTGATCTTCAAAATGGTCATGATTTGGGAACGCTTCAATTAGACCATTATTTCTTGGCTCAACAAGATCTAATTACGTATGCTTTGTCGTCAGACTGGAAACACCTCGCTATAAGTCAACGTGATGGCAATGTTGGGTTATGGGATGCTTCAACAGGGGATCAATTGTGGGTAAATGGCTGTGCAAGTTCCACTGGCTACGAAGTTGTTTTTTCTCCTGGTGATAAATTGTTAGCTGCAATTGAAAATGAGAATATTTGTGTTTGGGATGTTAATTCCGGAACACGATTATTTACCCTTAAAGGTGAACCAGAAGATTATGTTGGGCGACTTGCTTTTTCATCGGATGGAAGCACGCTTGTCTCACGTTCAAGATACCAAGTCACCATATGGAACCTCACAAATGGAGAAGGGATCGGGAGCTTGAAAGAGCACGGTTTTGGCGGAGCAGTTGCAGCGATCTCTCCAGATGGGAAACTAGTCGCTGCTGGATATGAAACGGGTATTGTTCGTGTCTGGGATACCGATACAAAACTTCTATCATGGGAGAAAAATCCGCTAAAACAGGAATCAGAGGTAAGAGCAATCCAATTCTCTACCGATGGGCTCACACTTTTTGTGGACTATGTTTCCAGCGGTTTTATGGTTATGAATACTTCGAACGGTGAAGAGTTGTTTCGATGGGATGTGACTTGGGAAGCACTCCCATTTTTTTTACAAGGTAACACGATTGATCTCACATATGATGGATTTATCGATTTTAAAAATGGCAGGCAAGTAATAGACCTAGGGGATCTGGAGGGTGAGGAAATACCACCAATGTCGTGGAGTCTCTCTCCAGATGGATCAAAAATGGTTATTTATTCAGTATCTCGAATGGGAGAAGATTGGGAGCATCACATACGTATCTGGGACACCAAAAGTGGTGAAATTATTACTGTCTTAGAGGAACCCTCAGTTTTGCATTCACCAATATTTTCACCTGATGGAGAAATAATCGCTGGCTGGTCTGAAAATCTATTTCTGTTTTGGAACACACGAACGGGTGAAAAAAATCAAAACATGACACAAAACATTGTTGGTAGTCACGATGACAATCTCATTTTTTCTCCTGATGAAAAAACCTTGGCAGTTTGCACATACGGAGATTATACAAAAATCAAGTCCTTTAGTTTGTGGGATCTTGAAAGTGGAAAACAATTATGCAATGCGAATCAAGAAGAGAATTTTGATTTGAAATTCTCTCCAGACGGTCAAGTTGTTGCTGTATTCAATAGCGGTGTTGGTGGCAGTGATGGTACTTTGACATTGTGGAATTCAAGAAACTGTGAGTTATTGTCAACTACTAAGGGAGTTATGTATCTCAATAGTTTTTCTTTTTCACAGGATGGGCGATTTTTGGTTACTGGTGATTCCTCTGGAGTCGTCAAGATTTGGGGCACTCCTTGATAATTGATATGGAGCATATCCCTTAAGATAAACATCTAAGGTTTGTAGATAGCTAAATTGAGAAGTAACAATTGCAATCAATAAAGGACTATTGTACCTTTATTACCTAACACCCCAAATGCGAATGGTTCCGTCCCAACTTCCCAAAGCAAGCAGTTTCCCATCTTTTGAGAAGGCTAAGCAAGTAAATCCATAACTGCCTTCTTCTCCATTTTTAACTGCTAGCTGCTCGCCAGTTTCTGCATCCCATAGTCGTATGGTTTCATCATAACTTATTGTTACCAAGATCTTCCCATTTTGAGAATATGCCACACCTGAGACAACGCTTGTGTGTCCCTCAAGAACGGCTACTTGTTCTTTTGTCGATAAATTCCATAACCTTACTGTAAGATCACCCACAGATGCCAATGTCTCGCCATTAGGAGAGAATGCCACGCCATTAACCGCGTCCGTGTGCCCTAGTAATTTCGCCAAGAATTCACCTGTCCGGGCGTTCCACAATCCCACGGTATAGTCGTCGCTTCCAGAGGCAAGAGTATTGCCATCTGGTGAAAATGCCACGCTATTGACTCTATCTGTATGTCCTTTGAGTAAAGCCAACTCTTTTTCAATTTGGACTGATCCCAGCCAAATCGAATTCTCTACTCCTGTTGTCGCTAGTGTTTTCCCGTCGGGAGAGAATGACATCGCAGGTGCTTCGGAATTTGAGTATTCGATTGCTCCAATTTGATCTCTGGTGTGGAGGTCCAAAAAAATAACCTTAGTATTCCAATCAGTGGTCGCGAGGATATTGCCATCAGGAGAGATAGCTATGCCAGAGGGATCTATGTGATATGGGCTTGTTTGGATAGGTCCTAATAGTGTTCGTGAATTTACATCCCAAACTGACACGCTTCTGTTCAAATCTGTTGATGCCAACGTACATCCATCTGGAGAGAAATCAACATCAAAAGTTGAATCTGCAAAACCTCCTAATGAGGCAATTTCCACATTATTTGCTGTGTCCCAAACCCGTATGGTTCCATCTGTACTTTGGGAAAGTAGATATTTGCCATCAGATGAAAAGAGAATCTGCAACACTTCTTTAGTGTGCCCATTAAGTATCAACTCCTCGCCGCTTTGAACATTCCATAATCTAACCGTGCTATCGCTACACGCCGTCGCAAGGGTTTTACTATCAGGTGAAAAGGCAATATTTAAGACATTGGGCGGGAAGCTATAGTCCTGCGAAGAATCATTTTTGGATTCGAGTATACGCAAAAGCATTCTTTTGTTTGTATCCCACAAATGAGTGTATTTCTCAAGCCCTGCTGTAGCCAATGTTTGTCCATCGGGAGAAAACTCTAAACTCATTACAGTACTTATGTGCCCCTCCAGAACTGCCAACTGCTCACCAGAATGGGCATCCCATAACCGAACATTCTTGTCAGTACCTGTACTCGCCAGGATGTTTCCATCTGGAGAAAACGATAAACCATCATTAGAGGAGTTATAGTAGGTTATTAGCCTCTCATTAATCATTGCAGACTGTTGGCCGGTTTGTATGTTCCACAATCTTACTGTTTCATCATTACCTCCAGATGCAAGCGTCTTGTTGTCTGGAGAGAAGAGGACACTAAGAACACCTTTCGAATGACCATCTAATGCCTTCAGTTGATTGCCGCTATCAACGTCCCATAAGCGAATCGTGCTATCCAGACCTGCCGATGCTAATATCTTTCCATCCGGAGAAAAATCTACGCTCCAAATCGTTTCTGTATGTCCTTCTAATCGATCAATCTGCTTACCAGATCGTGAATCCCACAGCCGAACGATTTGGTCACCTCCTCCAGTTGCTAAGGTTTTTATGTCTGGTGAGAATGCTGCACATGTAATGTTTCCCGTGTCAATAAACCTTATCTCCTTGAGACTTGGCAGGCTGTAAATATATATGCCGATCGTGGTCGCTAGTATAAAGGTTTTCCCATCTGGGGAAGTTGCTAACTTTATTGGGGTACCTTTCCCAATGCGGGCAAGTTCTTTAATGCGGCTGGCATTTTTCGAGGTAATTACCTCATTCTTTCCAAATAGATTACCAAGGATTTCATGAACTGGATTCTCTTCAGGTTGAGTGGTTTCTGATTTTTGAGGAGTTTCCTCCTCGGTTTTATCGACTGACTCTACCCGCTTATATTGTAACAGGTCTTCATCATAATATAGCTCTAAATTGTCTTTGTTAATTTCGTATCTCACAAATTCTAAAAATTCAGGTAACTCAATGAGTACATATCCAGGTGCTGTTATTTGATAACTGCCAACTATGGCATCGTTTAGGATCAGTCGACCATCTTTTTCGAAATTGATTTTTTGAAGA
>CAZOYK010000045.1:0-14058 GCA_964584065.1 uncultured Anaerolineaceae bacterium
TTAGTGTTTAACTGGAATGAAGATTCAAGCTTTGAATATCCATTACGTTTGAGGAATGACCAGGTTTTCACCCGGGAACAGGTTGCGGGTTTCGCAAGCAACCAGGAACTCTACCATTGGGGTGTGCAAGCAGGCAGCGGAATGGCCATCAACCTGACCGTTGCGGAATACTGGCCAAAGTACGTCACCAGTGCAACTCCAAGCCAGGAGTGGGGGCTGTTACTGGATCCCTCGCGAAAAGCCAGCAATACCATCGACAACTTTGCGGAGGTTTACCCGGATGGACATTACGTTGAGTACTTCCAGCCCGGAACAGAAGCCTATGGCTACCTGGACTGGCAATCCTTGCGATTAGGTTTCCAGCAAAGCGGAGATGGGGCTTATTACCTCTCGGCGATCATCCACGATGAGTGGACGCCTTAAGCCGAACGAAAAAATTCAATTACTCTGTGACTGGGAGATGAGTTCTTCTGCCAGTTTCTGCAGGCGCTCGCGCTCGTCTTTGTCCTCGATGTGCTGTCGCTTCCAGTAGAGCTCCAGCAATTCTGCCGGGGTCATGCTGCTGGCTTCGAAGCTGTCGCCAAGCCGCGTTCGTGCTTCGGATTTTGGTTTCTTGATCAACTGAAAAGCAAAAGCTTTCTGCGTATGATCATAGATGCGCGCCTCATCAATCAAGGTTTCCAGGTCCCTGGGATATACGATCGTCAACCGCACAATCGCGTCTGCCAGCTCCTCACTTGATGGCATTGCAGCCATGATTTTTTCGTTGACGCCCAGCAGGTCGTCCAACTCAACCCAATAATCCTGGAAGCGGCGGATGGGCAATTGCTGCCAGCGGTAAGTTGTTTGACCCTTCTCAATTTCAGCGATGATAAAGCCTTTTTCCTCGTTGATCTCACCAAAATCAACCCGTTCGATCGAGCCGGGGTAGATCACCGGTGGGTGGGAGCCCGGGTTGAGGTTTTGGTAGCGGTGGATGTGCCCCAGCGCCACGTAATCCAGCGCCGGATTTGCAACCAAGCCAGGCGGCAGGACGACATCCCGGCCAATTTTGACGGTTTGCTCGCTGCCAAATTTCGCTCCAGCGATGGAAGCATGCGCGGTCAGGATGGTAGGCAGGTTCGGATCAAGATCAGAAACAGTCTGATTGAGCCAGTCATTCAATGCATTTTCAATGATTTCCTGGGGATCTTCCTCGTTGGAAGAGTCCGCTGCCAGAGATGCCACTATCCCTGAACGCGTTATCCATGGGATGGCAATCACCTGCACCGGCAGGTCGTCGAGATCGTTCGGACCAAGCAGTTTCAGGGAACTGACAACATGGATGTAATTCGGGCTGAGCGTGTCGAACTCCTGGATGGCATGCGCGCGATACTGCGAGGGGGAAACATCGTGGTTGCCGGTGAGCAGCAGGGTCGGGATTTTGGCGCGCGAAAGGCGCATGATGCGTTTGCCCCATTCGCGCTGAAAAGTTGGTGCGGGGGAACGATCGCGGTAGGTATCGCCAGCAAAAATGACCAGGTCGACCTTTTCATTAATGGCAGTGTCGACGATGAAATCCAGGGATTTCAGGAAGTCCATCACGCGTTGGGGCAGTCCGGTCGCAGCGTCGTGCTGACCGTAATTGGCCATGTCGATATGGGCATCAGCAAAGTGCAGGAGTTTGATCATGGGCTAATTATAATGGATGGGGTAGGGCAGAATGGGCTCTTTTTTCATTCCGCAAACATGTTTGATATCGTCGGAGTGAGTCCGCGAAGGATTTATCAAGGGCAGAGATCCCGAGGCGGTCTCATTCCGACCTACAAGGTGTTTCCGGCGGATGGTTAGTTCGTAGGGCGGGATTGAGGGCACCTTGAACTACGTGATGGACAAATGTATTGTGCCCTCAATCCGCCGAATTTCCCCAAATTACTTCCATTGGCGGATTGGAAGCACACCAAGTTTTCTGAATGAATAAGTTCACGGTGCTTCCAATCTCGCCCTACGGCGGGTCTGGTTAATTCTCACGACTAAAATCAACCTTTTTAGGGTCTATGTCGGAGTGAGCCCGCGAGAGGTTCGATGCATAAACACGGTTTTGAGGCGGTCTCATTCCGACCTACAAGGTGTTTCCGGCGGATGGTTAGTTCGTAGGGCGGGATTGAGGGCACCGGGAACCATGAGATGGATCAATGTATCGTGCCCTCAATCCGCCTAATCTCCGCAAACCACTCCCATTGGCGGATTGAACGCACCACGCAGTATCTTAGAGTGAGACCCTTATAGCGTTCAATCTCGCCCTACAACTGCAAGGGTTTGCGCACTCCACCAATAGATTAGACTGATTAAACAAAGAGCCTGCTCGAACATGAACAGGCCCTTTGCATTCAAAACGATACTTCTATGCTTCGTGGAATTCGCCTTCCACAACGTCTTCGTCATTACCTTCCGGCTGACCAGGCTGCTGGTCAGGCTGACCGCCGTCGGCGGGTCCGGCTTGCTGATAGGCGGCGCTGCCGATCTTCTGCATCACTTCCTGCAAGGCATTGCTGGCATTGGTAATGGCGCTGACGTCATCTCCAGCGATCGCCCCACGCAGCACCTGGATCTTGGCTTCGGCGTCATTGCGCAAGGCAACATCCACTTTCTCGCCCAAATCCTTCAGCGTCTTTTCGGACTGATACGCCAGGCTGTCGCCCATGTTGCGGGCTTCAATCACAGCCTTACGGCGATCATCTTCGGCTTTATTTTGCGTGGCTTCGCGCACCATCCGCTCCACATCGGACTTATCCAGGTTAGTGGAGGCAGTGATCACAACTTTTTGCTCCTTGCCGCTCGCCTTATCCTTCGCAGCGACGCTCAGGATGCCGTTGGCATCGATGTCAAAAGTGACTTCCACTTGCGGGATGCCGCGCGGCGCCGGCGGAATGCCGTCCAGGCGGAAGCGACCGAGGGTCATGTTGTCAGTTGCCATCGGGCGTTCACCCTGCAAAACATGGATGTCCACAGCAGTCTGGCTGTCTTCCGCGGTCGAGAAGGTTTCAGTCTTCTTGACCGGAATGGTGGTGTTGCGCTCGATCAAACGGGTCATGACACCGCCCAGGGTTTCCACGCCCAGCGAGAGTGGAGTCACGTCCAGCAGCAGCACGTCCTTGACGTCGCCTGCCAAAACGCCGCCCTGAATGGCAGCCCCAACCGACACAACCTCGTCCGGGTTGACGCCCTTGTTGGGTTCTTTGCCATTGGTCTGCTTCTTGACAAATTCCTGAACCATCGGCATACGCGTGGATCCGCCAACCAACACGACCTCATCAATCCGATCCATGCCCACGCCAGCGTCTTTCATGACGGCCTGGAAGGGAGGCAGACAGCGATTGAGCAGGTGCTCAGTCATCTGTTCGAATTTGGAGCGGCTGAGTTTGAGCAGCAGGTGTTTGGGTCCGCCGGCATCAGCGGTGATGTACGGCAGGTTGATCTCGGTTTCGAGAACAGTACTGAGCTCGATCTTGGCTTTTTCTGCCGCCTCGCGCAGACGCTGTAATGCCTGGCGGTCTTTGCGCAGGTCGATACCCTGGTCTTTGCGGAATTCTTCCGCTGCCCAGTTGACGATCTCGTTATCCCAATCATCGCCGCCAAGGTGGGTATCGCCGTTGGTGGCTTTTACTTCCACCACGCCGCCACCGACTTCAAGCAGCGAGACGTCAAATGTTCCACCACCGAGGTCAAAGACCAGGATGATCTCATTTTCCTTTTTATCAAGGCCGTAAGCCAGGGCAGACGCGGTCGGTTCATTGATGATGCGCATCACTTCCAGACCGGCAATCTTGCCGGCATCTTTGGTTGCCTGGCGCTGGCTGTCGTTAAAGTAAGCCGGCACTGTGATGACTGCCTGGGTCACTTTTTCGCCCAGGTAAGCTTCAGCATCCGTCTTGAGCTTGCCCAGCACCATCGCAGAAATTTCCTGCGGGGTGTAGGTTTGCCCCGTAACAGGGATCTGGATGCGGGCATCGCCAGTGGGACCGGCAACGACCTTAAACGAAACCATGCCGCGTTCCTGTGCCACTTCATCATAGCGGCGTCCCATAAAACGCTTCACAGAAGAAACGGTATTTTCAGGGTTCACAATAGCCTGACGCTTGGCAGGGATGCCCACCAAACGTTCACCGTTTTTGTTAAAAGCCACCACGGAAGGCAGTAAACGCGACCCTTCCGAGGTAGAGATCACTGTCGGGGATCCGCCTTCAACAACGGACACGACACTGTTGGTAGTTCCCAGGTCAATTCCAATAATTTTTCCCATTTTCACTCCTTGTTATCTAAAAACTAACATAATTAAAGTAGTTAAAGGATAATATTTGTTTGATAGAGGGATATTAACATTTTATCGGACAGTTATAAACAAAATGTCCCAGCAGGATAATGAAATGGCTTTTGGCATTTTAGGAACAAGCAATGTAATTAACAAGCAGCAATCCTTTATAATAAGTACAGCTATTCTCGAAAGGAAGACGAAATGAGCAAAAGTTCCAGTTGGTTATTTGGTGCAATGTTAGGCGGATTCTTAGGTAGTGCTTTAGCCCGCTTGTATGCGCCTTATTCGGGTGAAGAATTAAAGGCAAAGATCTGCGACTACGTCCAGAATGTGCGCTACGAGGTGGAGCAAGCTGGTGTTGAGAAAAGAGCTGAACTTGAAACACAGCTCGATGAGCTGCGTTCAGGAAAAGCCTAACCCCTGTTGTGGTCAGGATCAGGGATAAGGAGTGCCGGTTAGGGTCGGTCCGGAAGTAATAGTCGGTCCGGGATACGCGGTCGATCCTGCAGTGGCAGTTGGTCCAGGAGTGGCTGTTGGGCTCGGAGTGGCAGTTGGGCCGGGAGTAGAGGTGGGCCCGGGCGTGGGGGTGAGGATGATCGGACGCGGGGTTGATGAAACTGTGGGGGTGGGCAGGTAAGTGCCTGGCTCGGGCGTGCTCAACAAGTCGCCTATGCCGATCTCGTCGGGTTGTGGCATGCGTGAAACGTCATCAACGTACTCGATCCCAGGACGGCAGGCTTCCTGCAAGTTGAAAGCAATGTTTTCCCAGGTGAGCGTGTTGCCATTATTGATGGTGCGCTGTAAGGCGTTGCCCAGGCAGCCAGGACCAGCATTGTAATTCAGCAAAGTGAACTTCCATAAGTCCTCATAGTTGGCAACCTGTCCGGGTTGGCGGCCAGTCGTGTTGTAAATGATCTGACGCACCTGCTCGCAGTTTGCCAGAATGCTGCGGGCAAAAATACTGATGCTGAAATTTGCCTGGGTCAGGTCTATGCCCACCGGGCAATCCGGACAGGCTGCATTGACCTTCTGAACAAGTGCTCCGCGCAGCATTTCCTGTTGAGCAGGATCGAGATTGCCAAACCCCCGCTGGCAGGCCTCATCCGCCAGGATCAGCGGGCAAAACTGGCTGTAGAAAGCCGGATTCCAAAGCAGCACTGCGTCCGCGCCAATATCGCTCAGGTGACCAAGCCCGGCCTCGCGGACTTTTTCGTAGATACCAGGCCAAAATTGGCTCTCACGGCTGAAAATATTCTTCATCAACTGCGCCGGAACGCCTGTATCATCGGCAACGCGCAGGATTTCCGAGTCAAACTGGTTTTGCCAGTCATCCACCACCCCCTGGGCAGCTTCCATGCCGCAGACATTCGCAGCACCATTCTCTTCAAGCCCCCCTGCATGACAAGCACTGGCATCCACCAGCCCCTGCTGGATAAGTAAGCCCGCCAGAAGGAAATACTCATTCGTCGACACCAGTTCTTCCGCCAGCTCAGGCGTCTTTAGCCAGGATGGAGGACCATCCACTGGCAGGAAAGATTGCCAAATTTCGGAACAGCTGGACTGCCCTTCGCCCAACCACTGCGAACTGAGCACATCCACGTAATAACTGGGTTTGTCGGTGGCAGGTTGATCAGGATTGGCAAAATCGCCCCAGGGGATCACGCGAACCTGCGCTTGATAGCGTTCGCTGGAGTCACCATAGCTCGACTCTGCCCAGAACTCAACTTGCACGCCTTCCATGCCAGTGGGGCTGAGCGGTAAATCGCAGGCGCTGCCAGGGCAGCTAAAACCAGCGCCGTTAACCGTGCCAAGGATCTGGATGATCTGTTCGTTAGGGAGCGGCTCAACTGCCTGAAGGCGCAGATAGGGCAGCGTGGTGCAGTTGCTTTGCCCTGGTTCATTGTTGCAATTGGAAATGGATACAAATACTTCTGCAGAAGGCAGACTGATCTCAACCTTGCGCGTGGAAGGCGTCTCACTTGCCTTGTGAAGATACAAGCCTTTGCAGTCCTGGGGATTGGTGATGTTCTGGTCGCAGGCACTGGTGCTCGACCATTGTTTCTGAATGGTTGACCCGCAATAATAGAGCACTTCAGAGTCATCCGGCCAGGACTCGTGCTCGGTATAAACCTGGCAGACGATTTCTGAGGTTTTCCAGGAAAGCAACCACCACTCGTAGATGGTGTAATCGACTTCGATAGTTACAAAACGGCTAACACCGGCGGAGGGAAGTGAGATGGACTGTGCAGGAGCAGTTCCGAGCAGACCCAGCAAAAGACCACACACCATCAGAATTCTGAGGAGTGGGGTTTTGTGCTGTTGTGTGATCTGTCTTAACATTTTCTCCATTTCAATTTTACGGATACGGCGTTGGCGTATCAAAAACCGCAGTCGGTACCGGATAAGGTTCAACTTGAGTGGCAGTCGGTATCGGGTAAGGACCAGGTTGCGTCGCGGTAGGCTGGGGCGTTACGACAGTAGTAGGTGTAAAGACTGCTGTCGGTGTGCGCGTCGCAGTTGGCTGAGCGGGTTGAGTCGGTGTGCGCGTCGCTGTGGGCTGACCAACCGGGGTCGGTGTGCCCGTCACGGTCGGTTGACGGGTCTGAGTCGGCTGCGGTGTGTTGGACCGTACTGGCGTATTGGTAGGCCATATTGTTGCATACGGCGTCGCCTGCGCGGTTTGCGTGAGCGCTACAGCTATGGTCACCTGGGCTTCGTAAGTCAGCACAATCTCGCCGAGGGGAGAGGGTGCGCTGATCGCTGCCACTGCCTGATCAAAAACCTTTGCCACCTCTCGTTCGCGCGGAAGCAAGACTACGGTTTGCGTGTTATCAGGCAATTCCCACTGCTCCAGCTGCTCCCATCCCAACACGAAGTAGCTCACCCTGTCCGGATCCCCCAGGCGCAGTGCCAGGGGAACGCGCAGCAGGAGATCCACCAGCGAAATGTCGGTCTCCAGGTGATCCTGGTAGGAAACATACAAAACCGGCAACCGGGCTAATCTGCCATTTTGAACTAATTTATTAAAGAGCAACTGCAAAACCTGCTGCTGGCGGCGGGTGCGATAGACATCATCGCCGTCAAAATAAGACACATAACAATAGACCTTCTCGCCATTCATACTGTGGGTGCCCGCTGGCACCCCTCCGCACGCGTCCCGGATCGGCAGGAGCACGCTCACATCCAGATTGCCCAGGTCATTCACCAGCCATTTAAACTCGGTTGGATGGACCAGGACGAATTTGTCGGGGCGGATGCCAAAGTTGTACGCGAGCGTGTCGCGTACCAGTTCCATGCCGCCAAGGGCGTAAGCCGTGTTGAGCCGCTGCATCGTGTGCCCGGGGATATATAAAAACAGGCTGCCCGGGATGGAGATTACGCTCGCCTTGGAAAGCCGCTCGTTGATCAGCAGCAGATGGATGGCATCCGTGCGACCGCTGAAGGGCTTTTCGGCTTCGGTGCCCAGGAGCAGCCAGATCTTCACGTCCTCATCCAGCTTCAGCCGGGGGGCGGCAGGGGGGATGGCGGTGGAAGCAGGGCTGCTGGGCGGCGCAAAGGTCGGCCAAATGTCCGGGGTAGGGGTTGCGCTGGGCTGCGGGGTTCGGGTGGGTGTGGCGGAGGACCAGGGCGTGACAGTCTGGTCACTTAACGTTTCTGGCGGTCTGCCCCCAGCGGAGCCGCAGGCGTTGATCATGAGCACCAGGGCCACCAACACTCCGGCTGCAAGCAAAGCTCTGACACGGCGATGAATTGGTAAGGTTCCGGTCGTTTCCATAGCTTTATCGCAGGGCAAATAGACACCCCACCAGACTAAAGATTATAGCATAGCCAGCGAGAGTCAAGCATATTTGAATCGGTGATGGGGATTGGTTGAGTAACACCTGACTGCGACAGCATCCTCCTGTGTCCTGGCACATATGTGGGGGTTTTTACACTTTTTACAGTATTTACACTGTTTTTTAATAGTGCAGGATAGCTGTTTGAATGTAAAAACTCCTTTTGTTAAGGTGCAAGGGGTTGATTTTGTCCTTATAAGATGGCAAATTACCCGATTCTCACTGACTGTTTTTTTCTCTGCGATATGCAATATTTGCAAGAATTGCAGTGTTTTTTGATAGTGCATATCTGGCGGTTTGAGTGCAAATTCGATCTTTAGGTGTGCGCTTTTGCATATCGATGCAATTGAGGATATTTTAGCACGTTTGTTCTGTTTTTCCAAATCCGATTTGTGAGGTGGATAATTACTGATAAGACCCTCTTCAGTCTCCCATCCGTTACACGGTGGGAGCCGGCTTCCCCTCGGGGGAAGCCCAAGGCATTGCCCTCTCTCGAGGGAGAGTCCGCGACCTGTGCCCGCAGTGAAACAGAGGGTAAGCGGGGGAGAGTGTAATTATGTTTTTCGTGACCAATAGTAATGGATACCTTATGGTCAAAAGCCTTTCATGGCCCCACAGGGAGGTTCCGCTCTGAGGACACCATGAAAGAACAGGAACAACCAAAAAATGATCTACTACAACCCTAGTTGTGCCTTAATAATTGCGGTAATCACTGAATTAATAATATCCAGTGCAAATCCTCCGCCCTTTTCAACGATAGTAGCTTTAGTCTTATTCCAAGCATTTTCGTTCTTCATCTTCTCAAGAAAGTCATGTCCCTTATTTGTCATCCGTTCTGGAAAAAAGTCTTGAGTTCCGCCTAGGTAGATCTGACTTGTACCAATGATAAAGTTGTCATCCATTAACAATTTCTGATGATATATTACTTCCTCAGAGGAATAATTCGGAATCTTAATCTCACTTATTGCATGTGGATGTGGGGGAAGTTTTTCGTATTCTAGAAGAATTAACTTAATAAGGTCCAGGTCTCTTTTCATAATACCTCCAAGAAAATTTCGAAAGTCATTCTGTTCTCGACAGTGTTCTTGAACTTGCCAGGAATCTGACCTTGAGGTCTGAGATTCTAACTCTCTAGCAGCCCCAACTGGCCTGTGTCTTTCCCTTTTTCCCTTTTTGCGCGTCTGAAGGTCTTGTTCACTTGCTGGATCGGAGGCATGTCGATCTGCTTGCCGTCCAAAAGTTCTGCAATGGTCAGGATCTGCACTTTCGGATAATCCCTGTTCCATGTATCGGAGTGATAAAAGCCTGCCTCGGCAGCTTCCGCGCGCATGGGCTTTGTGCTTTCTTCAAGGGAAATATAAACCCCGATCTCCGCCTTCTCCCGTTCCAGAACGCCGATCAGATCACGGATATGGCTGACATTCACATGCTGCCCGCCCTTCACCGAAAGGACCACCTGTTTGGTCTTGCCGGAAGTGTCGTCGTGGAAGTAAAGCCGCCCATCAATGCCGTGGTCCGCCCCTTTTTTTTGATCAGCCGGTCTGGCACCCACCAAACCAAGCGCCCACCATTGGAACTGGTATTTATCCTGTTCAGCCAGGGATCTCGCGCCTTCAACGGTGGTTGGCTCGCCAATCACTTCGTACTTGAGAGAATCTCCAAAGGTATCTTCCATGCGTCTTTTGATCAGACCAATGGCAAGATGGGTAATATCGATTCCGATCCAGTTGCGTCCTAGTTTTTGCGCAGCGGCA
This sequence comes from uncultured Anaerolineaceae bacterium, assembly GCA_964584065.1. Lineage (GTDB taxonomy): Bacteria > Chloroflexota > Anaerolineae > Anaerolineales > Anaerolineaceae > Mesolinea. The sequence goes on from CAZOYK010000045.1 coordinate 9,885, forward strand.
ATAGCTGTACCGCAACCGCAGAATGGGTCTAACACCACATCGCCGGGATTGCTGGAGGCATTGATGATGCGTTCCAGCAGGGCAAGAGGTTTTTGAGTAGGGTAACCCATACGTTCGGCGGCCATCATGTTAATTGGATCAATATCTGCCCACATATCTTGACCAGGAACACCGTTTTTCTCATCAAGAAAATTAATGATATAAGGCCATGCACCTTTTTTTTCTGGCCAATAAATTAACCCTTCCCTATCTAATCTTTCGAGCTCTTCCGGAATTCTTGCCCAATGCCTTCCTTTAGCTGTTGGATCTATCCCTCTCCAAGGCTGACCTGTAATACCCTTTGAAATGCCTGCACCTGTTGGATTTTCGTGTTTATAACGTCTACCGTCTTTGTCTATGTGACGATAGTGCTTGTCAACATAGCTCTGGTCATATTCATGAAAAACGGTATTCCAAATTACTTTATAAGTTTTCCCATAAAATAGTATTACATCATGATTAGCACCAAATTTTTTTGCGCTGTTATGACCATGACTTCTTTTCCAAACAATCTCATTTCGATAATTTTCCACCCCAAACACCATATCCAGCAACACCTTCAAGTAATGACTTGCTGTCGGGTCGCAGTGCAAATACAGACTGCCGGTCGGCTTCAGAACCCGCTGTAATTCCTGCAATCTCGGTGCCATCATTGTCAGGTAAGCCATCATGTTGCTGTCGCCCAGGATCAGGTTGAACGCTCTAAGAGCGTCCGCAACCGGACCTCCTTTTTCCACCTCGCGCGTGTAAGTCTGAATGGCGTTCTGATCCCACTGCCAGGTATCTTCAAAGGCCTGTATTTGAGCACTGGACTGCGAGCCATCCTTTTGGGCAAAGAGCACATTGTAGTTCGCGTTGGAATTGAAAGGCGGGTCCAAATACACCAGGTCAACCGACTCGTCTTTGATATACCGCTGGAGTATATCCAGATTATCCCCATAATAAAGCGTGTTCATAAGCAAATTGTATCAGCTATCCAAAAAATGAGATGTCTTTTTCGGCTGCTCAGGTTTGATCCCCCTATAATTGCACTGGTAATGAACTACTGAGACCTTTCCACACGCACTTCGTGCTGGGATCTTCGACGGTCAAATAACCGTGCTCGGCGAGGACGCCGGCACGATCGTAGGTTTTATGATTGCGCCGGCTTCCCAGCCGTGCGCACGATCTGACCTTTAGGTCTCCCGCAGTTTTCCGCTGATTTCTCGAAACCACTTGACCCCGTGCAGAAACCATTTATTAAACCTGTATTTACTTCGAAGATGAACAAATTGAGACCTTTCCACACGCACTTCGTGCTGGGATCTTCGACGGTCAAATAACCGTGCTCGGTCTGCCCACAGGCGCTTTCAGCGCTGAGGTGCTTCGCAAGAGACCGGCACGATCATGAGATAAAAGACAGGCACGATCGAGTGTGGCAGATCGTCACGATCAAGAGTTTGGAGTCTGACACGAACGGAGGTTTGCTAAGCATTCCCAATGCTCATGAAGACTGCCGCAATAGCCAAAATCAGGCTGATCAGGACGCTCCAGCTCCAAAAGAGGAAGATCCAGCGCTTTTGCAGCAAGTTCCGCAGGTAAAAGTATGCCCCCACAAAGGTGTTTAGCAGCAAGTCCAGCACGCCCACCAGCAGCAACAACAACAGGCGGTTGGAGGGTACAGACTCGAGCGTGATCCAGGTGACGTTGCGCCTGGTGGCGCTGAGAGCGATGGTGACCAGTGCCAACAGCACAACCGCCGCCAGTCCGGCGAGGAGCAGTTTTTTGGAGGTTCCATCCTGGAAAATCTCGCCGAGCATGGAGCGCAGGTTTTGCGAGACCGGTTGCACCACTTCCGCCGCTCCCAGCCCGGACACGTTCTCGAAATCTTTTGCAAAAGTGTGGGCATCGACTGGTGAAATCACAAAGTGGCGGTCGCCCGCCCGGATCAGGACCATATTGGGCTTGTTCGTGGCTGCAAATTCAACCACGCCAAGCCCGCGAATGTTGCGCTTGCCGTAATACTGAAACGGCAGCAGAAAACCAGGCAGGGGCATGGGGGAATCAAAGTCGGAGACTGGATGCGCCCATTCAACCAGGTCCAATGGGATAATCTCACGCTGAAAGCCCCAGTGGAGCTCAAAAGATGAACGTGTGAGCCGGTAGCTGGTGGTGAGGATCAGGAAAACCTGATAGCTCAAATACGTGAAGGCAAGTAGCAGTGGAACTGCCAGAAGCAGCAGGTTTGGATTACGCACATCATTGCCCGAGCCGAAGATCAGGAGCGCAAGCGCCCCAATCAGGGCAAGGAAGCCAAGACCCAGGTTGAAGAAAAGGCTCAGACGGCGTGGAGGTTCGTATATCTCATCCATACAAGGATATTATACTGGAGGCGAAAAAAGGCGCTCAAGTAATTTTTGAGAACTACGGGAGTTTATGGTTCTTGTTCCCTGAAAATCCAGCTATTGCAACCCAAAAAAGGCAAAGGCAGATCGCCACGCTTCGCTCGAGATGACGGAGATGCTCGTTCGACGTAGGGATGGGACGAGCCACGTTTGCTACAAAAAATTGGAGGTTTCACGGGCAAAGGCGCCCCTCATCCACCGCAAGCGGTCCCCCTTCCCCAAGGGGAAGACTACTACACCCTCATCCACCGCAAGCGGTCACTCCCCTTCACTCCGTTCCGCGGATCTTCGACCTTTCCCCAAAGGGGAAGGCCATAAATCGCGAGGAATAAGACAAGCCGCGTTCGCCACAAAAAAAGCTTGACCGGAGACGAAAAAAGGCGCTCAAGCAATTTGAGCGCCTTTGGGTCAGAAAAACAGATAGCTATTCTGCCTGGAACTCGGCACCGCGGTGCAGAGCCTCGATGTTCATCGGGATGAACTTCTTCAGGCGGGCAGCCGTGTGGGCTTCGAGAGCACCTTCAAGAGCACCCTCCTCAAGTAAATGCATGTTACCTTCCAGGGCACCCAAGAGCACCATGTTGGCGGCTCGTTCGTTGCCAATTTCCATGGCGATTTTGTTCGCCGGGATCATCAGGATGTGAATATCGTCGCGAACGGTCGCGCGATTGACCATGTCTTCATTCACGATCAGGTAACCGCCAGGTTTGATCATAGGCTCGTACTTGTCGAGTGAGGGGAGGTTCATCGCAATCACAGCAGCGGGGTAAAGAGCGGTCGGCGAACCGATCTCATCATCCGAAACGACAACCGTGCAGTTGGCTGTGCCGCCGCGCATCTCCGGACCGTAGGAGGGGATCCAGGTGACGTGTTTGCCTTCATCCATTGCCGCATATGCCATCAGCTGACCGGCATAAAGCGTGCCCTGACCGCCAAAACCCGAAATGATAATTTCAGCCTGCATGCTAATTTCCTCCAATCTTCATTTCGCTCACAGCGGTGGAAACTTTGAAATCTCCAACGGGGTAGTAGGGCAGCATATGCTCAGCCAGCCACTTGCGGGCGTTGGTAGTGCTCAGTCCCCAGTTGGTGGGGCAGATGGATAGCAGCTCAACCATCGAGAAGCCCAGGCCTTGTTTTTGCACTTCAAAGGCGGTGCGGATGGCGCGTTTGGCCATACGAATGCCGCGGGCATCATGCAAAGAACGACGTGCCACAAAGGCGGCGCCGTCGAGCGTGGCAAGCAGCTCGGCAGTGCGGATGGGGTAACCCTGGGTTTCCACGTCGCGCCCGAGGGGGGAAGACGAGGTTTTTTGACCTGGCAGCGTGGTGGGGGCCATCTGACCGCCCGTCATGCCGTAGTTAGTATTGTTGATGAAAATGACGGTAATCTGCTCACCGCGAGCTGCGGCAGCAATAATCTCGCCCATGCCCATCGAAGCCAGGTCGCCATCGCCCTGGTAGGTAAAGATGGTTTTGTGGGGTAAGGTGCGCTTGATACCGGTTGCCATTGCCGGCGCGCGCCCGTGAGCGGCTTCGACAAAATCAAAATCGAAGTAGTTGTAAGCGAAAACAGCGCATCCTACCGGGGCAACGCCGATCGTATTTTTCAATTCGCCCATTTCTTCAAGCACTTCCGCAATCAATCGATGGGCAACGCCGTGCGTGCAGCCCGGGCAGTAGTGAGTAACGGTATCTGTTAAACCAAGTGGGCGTTGATAAACAACTTTGACATCTGCTTCAGTCATGAT
>CAZOYK010000045.1:14068-15126 GCA_964584065.1 uncultured Anaerolineaceae bacterium
GATTTACTCTCCTGTTCCCACGAACTCGCGCATGTTAGCCAGCCATTTCGCGCGTCCGTCTGCGTTCACATCGTGCTCGCCATTAACCAGGTCGTTGATAGCATTAGTAATTTCGTCAGGATATGGAACCATGCCGCCCATGCGACCGTAGAATTCCACGGGCACCCGGCGGGCAGTGATGGAGACAACGTCATCCAGCATCTGACCATTGCTCATTTCCACCACCAGGAAACCCTTGACCCTGTCAGCCAGTTCATCCACCGCCTTGGTGGGGAAAGGCGAAAGACTGATAGGGCGCAGCAGACCGATCTTGTGACCCTGTTCGCGGGCAGCACGTACTGCGGTGAGGGCAATCCGGCCGGCAGTGCCGTAACCGATCACGACATATTCAGCGTCTTCCAGGTAATAACCCTTGTAACGCACTTCGTTCTTTTCAACTTCCTGCCAGCGGGTCATCATCTTAACATTGAACTGCTCCTGTTTGGGAGGGTCAATGTTGATCGAGGTCATAACAACACGCTCTTTGGAATCAGGACTACCAACAGCCCAAGCAGGCGGCGTGGTGCGCAAGGGCTGGAACTCAGGCAGCTCCACGGGTTCCATCATCTGACCCAGGGAGCCATCCAGCAGCAGGCAGACGACCATGCGATATTTTTCCGCCAGATCGAAAGCCAGACCTGTCAGGTCAACAGCTTCCTGCACGGAGGCTGGGGCGAGCACGATCAGGTGGTATTCCCCATGACCGCCGCCGTGGACCATTTGGGTATAGTCAGCTTGTGAGGGGGCGATGTTGCCCAAACCCGGACCGCCGCGGACGACGTCCACGATGACAGCGGGAAGTTCTGTGCCGGAAATGTAGGAAATTCCTTCTTGCATCAGGCTGACGCCGGGGCTGGAGCTGGAGGTCATGGTTCGCAAACCGGTGCAGGCAGCACCATAGACCATGTTGATCGCACCAAGTTCGCTTTCAGCCTGCACAAAAGCACGCCCCAGTTCGGGCATACGCGCGCTGAGATGCTCGAGCAGCTCGGTTTGGGGGGTGATGGGGTAGCCAAAGT
>CAZOYK010000046.1:0-14815 GCA_964584065.1 uncultured Anaerolineaceae bacterium
CCCATGATCAGGCTGATCTGGGGAACCACACCAGAGTAAATGGCATTTCGCTTAAAGATCTCGGCGTAACCGCCCAGGCTTCTTACGCCTTCCTGGATGCGCGCGCCGCCGGAATCGATCATGCCGATGATCGGAGAACCGGTTTTGACGGCGAGGTCCATCACGCGGCAGATCTTCTGCGCGTGGATCTCACCAAGCGAGCCGCCCTGGACGGTGAAGTCCTGCGCGTAGACGTAAACCGTGCGGCCGTCCACGCTGCCGTATCCGGTCACAACGCCATCACCAAGTGTTTCATCGCCCTCGGATGGGTTGCGTTGGGTGGTCATGCTGCCGATTTCGCGGAAGGTGCCGGAATCGAACAGTAAGTCGATCCGCTCACGGGCGGTGAGACTGCCTTTGGCATGCTGTTTGTCGATGCGGTCTTGTCCCCCACCAAGTTTTGAAGCTTTCTGCATGCTTTTCAGTTTTTGAATTCGGGAATCTGCCTCTGTCATTAACTCTCCTTAATGATTCAAATATTCCTCCCCCCCGGGAGGTGGATCAGATTGGGATATTGTAACACCACAAACCATGAAAAGCCGGTTCACTATGCGTAAAAACTGCGGAGAACCTAAGAGATTGGGCTAAGACAATAATAATCACCTTATGCATCGAAAAGGAATCGCTAAAAAAAATAGCTCTGCTGCTCTTGTTTTTATAATGTTTTGTGCAAGGCATATCAAATCAATTGCCCTTGATAATCACAAACACCGTTTCTACTTCGCAGGAACGCTTAAACCACTAACCATGTAACGAGTCCTTAGTTTTTTTCTGTGCAGTTGAGGCTCACAATGGAGTATGTCTTCAACCCATCGACTAAATGGATTAAGCTGCAAGTTTTGTATATAATATTAAAAACTATCCTTCTAAAAGGTCGAATCCAGGAGGCAGGTCAAATGCAACCAAAGAAGAGCTTTCGATCATCATTAAACCAGGAAAGGAGAGATATCCTTAGTAGCCTATTGCTTGTCGCTATGCTGATTTGCAACAACATAAACTGGGAAAGTACCCCAAATCTAAACCAATTCTTACCTTGATTTTGGTTCTTGATAGATTGTAATATTCATTTACTTTCAGGAGGAAATTGTGTATTCAAAAGATATAGAAAGCCGAGCAAAATACATCCTAGGTAGTTCTAGCAATAGGAAAATTGCAGACTTGAGCAAAGCATTGAATCAAAACATAGATGGGTATGGAGTAGCAACCTTCGAAGACATCAATCAATTTGAAGAACCAAAGGTTAAGGCATCTCAGATGAGGTTCAACTATTCACTTCCTGAACTTCAATCATTGGCAAATAGAAGTGAAAACAGTGATGATTTTTATATATTTGCCTCTTCAATATGTGGTGTGGAAATTGACGATGATTTTGCTTTGCAATATGTTGGAGTTCCTGAAGAGAAAACCAACAGATTCCTAAGAGCAATCATTACTATTAATGATAGACCTTTTACGATACGAGTGGTTCCTAATTGTTGGAAAAAAGAAAAACTCGATATTCGCTACCAATTTTCATATAAGGGGTAATGTGCTCTTCTTGGAAAGTCAAGAATTGGGAAGAATAACATCTTATTGTAAACTCTGTTCGATTAACAATATTGCATGTATATCAAAAAACTTAAATAAAGAAAACGTTTTATGCATCAATCCCTTACAGTATTGCGGTCAAGCTTGTAAGTTTTGTCTGAGAACCCAAGATATCTATTCGAGAAAAAAGAAGAATACGCTAATTAATTTAGATACCGCACAAATGTGTAGGTTTTTGATTAGTGAACTGCCAGACATAGAATTTGGAAGTCTGAACGAAATTTACATATCAACAGGAAGATTTACAACAAAAAAGGATTTATTGAGATTTCTGAAGACCTTTAAGAATGAAGTCTCCAATATTTGGGGTGATAAGTTTGATCCAGCCAGAAATCAAAATCAATGGTTTAAGGTCTCCTCGCATCTACTGGACACTTATGAGGCGATGGCTGAGGCTAAACAATATGGAGTAAAAAAGTATCTTTATCCCATTGAAATAATTTCTAATTCAAAAAGAAAAGCATATATGACTCATCCGAGTATGAGAGACAATAAAGGGGATGTTAGTTTTGAGGGAATTCTTGGTATCTTGAGTCAGGCATCTAATGTTTTCGGGATAGATAAGATTGAACCAGTTCTAATAATTGGACTCGATACATATCAGGATACGATGAGGGGGTTAAGGGCATTGAAAAATGGAGGATATGAAATACTCACCCATACAGTGTTTAGAGCATACACAGAAGATCAACTCCAGTACTATAGTATGGACCTTGGGGAGATTGTTGATGTTTTGGCATATATAAAAAATAACTTTGGATTTGGTTATTCTCAAGTTGTGGATTTGCAAAACAAATCCGTAAAGAAGTCATATATCGAAGTATAAATAAATATGGGAGAACATAAACCTACAGAATCCAGAAACTCAATTAAATGGTTTTACATTTTTCGAAGCTTTACTCTAAACCATTTTCACACTGCAATTTATGTAGTATATCTTCGATATTTGGGGTTTTCCTTTGTAACCATCGCTTCTCTTCATTTGGCGAAAGATATTAGCAGCGCGGTTTTGGAAATACCATTCAGCTATCTATCTGATCGAATTGGGCACAAAAGAATCATGTTTTTACCGGGCATTTTTGTCATCATAATGGTCGCAATCATCGTGATGAGCCCAACCACAATTATGTTACACGTAGCATTCGTCTTGTGGGGGGCTGCAGTGGCGGCTGAATCAGGAGTTAGTGATGCATATCTTTATTCAGCTGTTGGGGAAGATCGATTTCCTGTCATCCAATCTAATTCATACGTTGCTAGACAAGTTTTATCAGCGATCTTCAAGTTGATAGGCTCAATAACTTATGCCATGTCACATTTGCTGCCTTTTTTATTCTCCAGCGCAAACGCTCTGATTTCCTCAATTTCATCCTTATTTTTAAAAAATGAGAATGCTAAGTCCAATAAAAACAAGGAAGCTCTTTCTTTAACTGCCATGAAACAAACAATTCAGTCAAAAGAATTCTTAACTGTTCTGGCGCATAATACAATTCTGATCGGGCTGTTGGGAATTTCGTTTACCTATGAATCTGTGCTGTTAGTAGATCGAGGTTTAAAGGTAGAACTGCTTGGGGGTTTTGTATTAATTAAAGCTTTGGTGAATTCGTTAGGTGCAGGGTTTTCAAAAAGAATCAGTGCTATTAAGCGAATCAATCTGCTTTATTTTGGTCTTTATTTGACAACCGCTTTTGGAATAATCGCTTTGGCAATCGCCCAGACATATAGTTTGAGCCTCCTTGCACTGGCCGTCATTTCGTTTGTTAATGGAATAATGATGCCATATAAAACTATCCTTATAAACAAAGTGATTTTAGGAGACAGGGCAACATTGCTCTCTGTTCAGGCGCAAGTTTCGCTCATTCTCCGTTCCTTAGGCGCATTAGCAATAGGTTGGCTTGCGGACAAGTACTCCATTAAACATGCTCTTATGATATTAGCCCTTATGTTATTGGTTTCTATTATTCTGCTAAGGCTCTTTTCAAAAGGGCGAATTGATGGTTTAGCGAACAGTCCCGAAAGTGCAACATCATGAACTTTAGATAAGAAATGGTGGGGGTGAAGGAACCAAGAAGGTTATCCAATCATGTCTTAACTTAATGGATTGATGAAGTTGCATTGACGATAGGGTGTGTTATAATGCTGGCATGACTGGTCCGGTGAGCGGTCCTTATTTTGGGCTGCGAGCAAGGAGACCTGCAATAAAACAAAATCTATTTAGGAGCATACGTCATGGCATTGAAAAAAGAATTGAAAACCGAAATTATTGAGAAGTACGCGCGCGAAGCTGGCGACACGGGTTCCCCCGAAGTTCAGATCGCTCTGCTTTCAAAGCGTATTACTCAACTGACCGATCACCTGCGCGCCAACAAACACGACGAGTCGTCTCGCCGCGGTCTGTTGAAGCTGGTGGGTCAGCGCCGTCGTCTTTTGGCTTATTTACGCCAGAAGAATTATGATAGTTTCCTGGCGATCACGGAATCTCTGAATATTCGCCGGAAATAAGTATTAAATGAAGGTCGTTTGCATGAATAGAACTCCCACCGTCTTTTGAATGAAAGCGGGGGAGTTTTTCGTGCCTATTAATTAACAAGTCGATATATGCCAGTCGGGTATTGAAAATTGCTGATCAGTTTCTGAGCGGCGGCTTTCAGTCCCTGAACTGGCCAACAGTGAAAGGACAACATGAAACCAGAAGCTAAGTATTATTCAACCACCCTTGGTGGTAAAGAGGTCACCTTTGAGACCGGACGGATCGCTCGCCTTGCAGGCGGATCAGTGATCCTGCGCCAGGGTGACAGTATGATGTTCGCCGCCGCCACAATGGGCAACCTGCGTGAAGGCAGTGACTTTTTCCCGCTGACCGTGGACTACGAAGAACGTATGTACGCCGGCGGTAAGATCCCCGGATCGTTCTTCCGCCGCGAAGGACGCCCCTCCACCGATGCCACACTCGTGGCTCGCCTGACAGACCGCCCTCTGCGCCCGCTTTTCCCTGATGGGATGCGTAATGAGGTGCAGGTTGTGTTGGTGTCGCTCTCCGCTGACACCGAAAACCCGCTGGATATGCTCGCGATCAATGCCGCTTCGGCTGCTTTGATGATCTCCGACATCCCCTTTGGCGGTCCGGTCGGCGCGGTGCGCGTTGGCTTTGTGGATGGCAAACTGGTGGTGAACCCCACCATCCAGGAAATGGAAATTTCCACACTCGATCTACGCGTGGCAGGCACCAAGGATGCTCTCCTGATGGTGGAAGCTGGCGCGAATGAAGTGACCGAAGTCCTGATGGCTGAAGCGCTGCAATTGGCGCACGATTCCATCCAGCCGATTATCGAGACCCAACTGCGCATGGCAGCTGAATTAGGCAAAGCCAAGAAGACCGTCAAACTGGCTGAGAAAGACACCGCTCTGATCGCCCAGGCAAAAGAAGCAATCCGCTCCCGCCTGGAAGCTCTGTTGGATCAGTCCTACAGCAAAGAGAACCTTTATGGCGGCATCGCCGAGATCAAAGAAGCATACGTGCTCGAGCAGGCTGGCGAAGAACCAACCGCCGAGGCGATTGCTGCTTTCGGCGCCGCTTACGATGAAGCTGAAAAACAGATCATCCGTGAGCGTATTCTGAACCAGGGCAAGCGCCCCGATAACCGCAAGGTCTACGAAGTGCGCGAAATCACCTGCGAAGTGGATATTGCCCCCCGTGCACACGGCTCCGGTTTGTTTACCCGCGGTGAGACCCAGGTTTTGACCCTGGCGACCCTTGGCACCCCCAAGGAAGCCCAGGAACTCGACAACCTGAATGGCATGGATTCGAAACGCTACATGCATCACTACAACTTCCCACCCTACTCCACCGGTGAGACCAAACGCCTTGGCGGACAGTCCCGGCGTGAGATTGGGCACGGCGCTTTAGCCGAACGAGCTTTGGTGCCCGTGATCCCAAACGAAAAAGTCTTCCCCTACACCCTGCGTTTGGTGTCTGAGGTCATGGCTTCGAATGGTTCATCTTCGATGGCGTCGGTTTGCGGTTCAACCCTGGCGCTGATGGATTGCGGCGTGCCGATTTTGGCACCCGTTTCCGGTGTGGCAATGGGTTTGATCATGGAAGGCGATAAGTACGCCATCCTGACCGACATCCTTGGTACTGAAGATCACCTCGGCGATATGGACTTCAAAGTGGCAGGCACCCGCAACGGTATCACTGCCCTGCAGATGGACATCAAGATCAGCGGCATTACCCCCGAGATCATGGCGGAAGCGCTTGATCGCGCTCAGGCTGCCCGGTTCTATATTCTGGACCAGATGCTGGCGACCATCGCCGAGCCTCGCCCAAGCCTGAAGAAACACGTGCCACGGATCGAATCGGTCAAGGTTCCGATCGACAAGATCGGCGCAATTATTGGCCCCGGTGGAAAGAATATTCGCGCGCTCCAGGAAGAGACAAACACCAAGATTGACATCGACGACGATGGCACGGTTTACATTGCTTCAGTGGATGGCGTTGGCTTCGAAGAAGCGCGCGACCGCATTCTTGCAGTAACTGAAACGGCTGAGATCGGAAAGATCTACACCGGTAAGTGCGTTCGGGTGACCGATTTTGGCGCTTTCATTGAAATTTTGCCCGGTATGGACGGCATGGTGCACATTTCCCAACTTTCAAGCGAACGTGTTGAAAAGGTTGAGGACGTGGTCAACGTGGGTGATGAACTGACCGTGATGGTGACGGACATTACCCCTGAAGGCAAGATTCGCCTTTCGCGCCAGGCTCTGCTTGAGGGCTGGACTGCGGAGGAAGCCCGCGAGCACGATAAGCCCAAGGGCGGCAAGAGCGGCGGCGACCGCCGCAGCTCAGGTGGCGACCGCAGAAACTCTGGCAGCAACCGCCGAAGTGGTGGTGACCGTAGGGATCGCAGAAACTAAATTTTTGAAATTCAACAGAACAGGATGCCAATCGGCATCCTGTTCTTGGTTAATGACCGGTTTAAATGTTGAATTGGGAAATAAGCTGTGATTAAAATCAGGGCGGAATTTCAGGCACAAACTTGACGTGCCCCAAATTGCTTTTTTATCAAGGAAAAAATTTAAGATATACTTTCAATATGGTTAGCGAGTTTTCGCGGAAGCGGACTAAACTTGGCTTATTGTATGGTCTTACTGCCGGATTGTTTTTTACACTGGCTGCCTGGGGGATGGATGCCCTAATTTTGTCCCGGTATCATGGCTCGCTGCCTCTACTAAAATTCCTTCCTGCACTGCTCATCTGCCTGCCGACCGCGGTTCTGGCGGGTTACCTGACCGCGAAATTTGAAAATGGACTGTTGAGCTTGCTGCTCTGGACCGGTTTAGCTGTTTTGTTTACCTATTTGGTCATAAACCTCCCTACAAAATTCGCGCCCTGGCTAATAAACAAATTCAAACCTGATTACGCAGCAATCATGAAGTTCGATGACCTTGAGACCGTTGGACTTTACTGGTTTTATGGTATTTTCGCTATCGGTCTTACGTGCATTTTGTGCGGGATCATGGAAAACCTGCTGATTGATCAGTGTTTGGCTTCATCAAGCACAATGGGCGTTCTTCTTCCTTTGCTTTTTTGTCCAATATTTATGACAGGTGCGGGAGTCTCGGGGGATTTGTTGATGACAAGCCATTTCCGTGAACCCCTGGTGATAATTGACACACTCCTGCAAAACGGCGCAAATTACTACGGTCAGGAAGTCGACACACTCAAAGCGCGTGAAATGCGACTGAGCGTTGTTCGACCATTGGGTGATCTTGTCTTGGAATCACACAGCCTGACGGTGGTGACCTCGGATAATTATTTGGGTATGATGAAGGTGCTGGTTGATTTTGGAGACGAATGGGCGCTCTGCCATGTGGTATATTCGCAGCCAAGTTTCTGTGAAATTATCAAACCAAAGTTCAAAGTCGATCAGCATTATGCCCACGAAGAAAAAATAATAGCCAGGATTGACGTTTACAATGATGATATAATCTTGGGAAGTATTTTTCCGGTAACCCTAACAACATAATATGATAATGTCACGTATTCAAGGCAGAGGCCTGATAAAGTTCAATTAAGGACAAATTAATGACAAGTGAACTACTGAACGTACAAGGACTGGAGACGCAGTTCAAAACCCCGGAAGGTATTGTCCATGCTGTCAATGGCGTCGATTTTACTCTCAAAGAAGGTGAGACCCTGGGAGTGGTTGGCGAAAGCGGTTGCGGCAAGAGTGTTTCTATGCTTTCCATCCTGAAGTTAGTCCCGCAACCTCCCGGCAAAATTGTCGCCGGGCAAGCCATGTTCAGAGGGCGGGACTTGCTCCAAATGGACAACGAGGAGATTCGTCACGTCAGAGGCGGGCAAATCTCGATGGTCTTTCAGGATCCGATGACTTCTTTGAATCCAGTCATGACCATTGGCAAGCAGATGGCAGAGCCGCTGATGCTGCACATGGGAATTAATAAAGAACAAGCGCGCGATCGATCGATTGAGTTGCTTGAGTTGGTCGGAATCCCACGCGCTGGAGATCGCCTTAAGGACTATCCGCATCAATATTCCGGTGGTATGCGCCAGCGCGTCATGATTGCCATGGCGCTCAGTTGTGCACCGCAGATCCTGATCGCAGATGAACCTACGACAGCATTGGATGTCACCATCCAGGCGCAGATAGTTGAACTTACCATAAGATTGCGCGAGGAATTGGGCATGGCAATCATTTGGATCACGCATGACCTGGGCGTAGTTGCCAGCATTGCTCATCGAGTGGCTGTCATGTATGGTGGATTTATTATCGAAGAAGCGTCGGTAAAAGAACTTTATGCCAATCCGCGGCATCCTTATACCATCGGGCTGATTGGCAGTCTCCCGCAAATCCAGGAGGAAGGGCGAAAGCGCTTGTATTCGATCGAAGGCATGCCTCCGATGCTCTATCAAAAACCACGCAGCTGTCCGTTTTCACCCCGCTGTCGCTGGGTTATAGAACGTTGCCGCAATGAGAACCCGCTTTTAGAATCAATTAATGGTGATCATAAAGTGGCATGTTGGGTTGACACTGTTACCGGGAGCGAACGCGCATGACAGAAAATGAAGTACTTATCAGAGTAGAAAATCTAAAAATGCATTTCCCAATCTACAGGGGTGTTATCCGCCGCCAGGTTGGGGCAGTCCGCGCTGTGGATGGTGTCAGCTTCAAAATCCATAGCGGAGAGACACTAGGTCTGGTTGGGGAATCGGGCTGCGGAAAATCCACCACGGGCCGCACAATGCTCCAATTGTATAAACCTACTGCAGGCAAGGTTTTCTATAAAGATATCGAGCTGACGGCTTTAAAGAATGAACCAATGCGCCATATGCGCAAAAATATTCAAATGATCTTTCAGGATCCATACGCAAGTCTGAATCCACGCATGACCATTCGCGACATTGTCGCGGAACCACTGGTGGCTTTTGGGACTGCCACTGGCAAAGCGATTGATGATCGTGTGCGCGAGTTGATGGCTTTGGTTAAGCTTGACCCCGATTTTATGCTGCGTTACCCTCACGAATTTTCGGGTGGTCAGCGTCAGCGTATTGGTATCGCGCGTGCTCTGGCAAATAACCCCTCATTCATTGTCTGTGATGAGCCTATTTCTGCTCTTGATGTATCCATTCAAGCGCAGGTAATCAATTTGTTTGAGGATCTGCAGAAAGAATTGAACCTGACTTACCTGTTCATTGCCCATGATCTTTCGATGGTGCGGCACATTAGTGATCGTGTGGCAGTCATGTATCTTGGCATCATTGTAGAACTGGCAGATCGCAACGAAATTTATCGCAATCCCATTCATCCCTATACCAAAGCCTTACTATCAGCCATTCCGGTCGCGGATCCAAGTTTCTATGAAACCCACGAACGGATTGTTTTGGAAGGTGATGTTCCATCACCCGCGAATCCACCCTCAGGCTGCCGCTTCAGAACTCGCTGTCCGATTGCGGAAAGTTATTGCGCTGAATCACGCCCTGAATTCAAGGAAGTCTCACCCGGGCATTTTGTAGAATGCTTCAAGTGGGATCATCCTGATAATCAAAGGAGGTAGCTCGATAGAAAAGAAAATCTACTACGTATTACTGTCTAAAAACAAATCAAAATACCAATTCTCTCAAGGAGGAGAAAAATGCGTAAAGTCTATCTGTTTATAGCAATATTAATGGTAGCAAGCCTCGCTTTGGGCGCTTGTGCGCCAGCAGCTCCCGCTGTGACTGAACCCCCAGCCCAGGAACCTGTCGTTGAGGAACCTGTGGTTGAGGAGCCAGTTGTAGAGGAACCTGTGGTCGAAGAACCCGTCGTTGAAGAACCGGTTGCTTTGAATCCATATCTTGGATCCAACAAACTGGATGGCAACGGCGTCCCTGGTACATTCTTTGATGACATCCATATTCGTAGGGCATTTGCTTATGCTTTCGATGCTGCCATTGTGGCTGATGAAGTCTATAACGGTGAAGCTGTTCAATCCAAAGTTCTCTCGCTGCCTGGCATGCCCGGCTATGACCCGGATGCTCCTTTCTATACCTATGATCCCGAAAAGTCAGCCGAGGAATTCAAACTGGCAGATGTCGATAAAGATGGCATTCCCGCTGGTGAGGATCCCGATGATGTCTGGGAGATGGGCTTCAGGCTTCAGATGCTTTACAACACCGGTAACACCACCCGTCAAATCTATGCCGAAATCCTGCAGGCTAACCTGTCAGCGATCAACGAAAAATTCGTGATTGAAGTTCTTGGTCTGCCCTGGCCAGCTTATCTGACTGCTCAGCGCGCATACAAAATCCCGATCATGACTGGCGGCTGGTTGGAAGATATCCACGATGCTCACAACTGGTATCAGCCCTACACCACAGGTACTTATGGCGGCCGCCAGCAATTACCTGATGACCTGAAGGCACAGTTTAAGGTCCTTCTGGACAAAGGCGTTGCCTTGACCGATCCTGCTGAACGGCACGAAGTCTATAAAGAATTCAACCAACTTTACTTTGACCAGGCAGTTGGTGTGCCGGTTGTTTTGGCAACCTCTCATGGTTATGAGCAAAAATGGGTTGAAGGACGCGTTTTGAACCCGATTTTCTCCGGCGATGTTTTCAAGACCATGTACGAAGTTGAACCTTCACCAGATCCTGAAACCCTTACAGTTGCCTCATTTGGTGACCCCCTGGTGCTTGATCCTGCCGCGTGCTACGACACCGCTAGTGGTCAGGTTTTGCAGAACATTTACGAAACCTTGGTCTTCTATGATGACATCAAGACCGATGCCTTCGTGCCGATGTTGGCAGAGTCCTACGAAGTTTCTGAAGATGGTACTGTCTGGACCTTTAAGATTCGCGAAGGCGTCAAATTCCATGAAGGCGGCGATCTTACCGCTTCTGATGTGGCGTATTCCTACCAGCGTGGTCTGCTGCAGGGTGGCTATTCAACCCCGCAGTGGCTCCTGGCTGAACCCTTCTTTGGTGTGGGCATTGATGACATCACCGGCATCGTTGATGACTTCGCCTCCGCTGATGATCGCGAATCTCTGATGGCCAATGACCCGGCAACACTTGTTGCTGCTTGCGAGACCGTCAAATCCAAGATTGTTGCTGACGATGAAGCCGGCACAGTCACCATGACCCTTGCCCAACCCTGGGGACCTTTCCTGGCAACCATTGCCAACAACTGGGGTTCCATTATGGACATGGAATGGGTCATTGAGAATGGTGGGTGGGATGGAAGCTGCGAGACATGGCAGAATTACTACTCCATGGCAGATGCCGACAATCCCTTCCGTGCCATCACCAACGGTACTGGCGCTTACATGCTTGATCACTGGACGCCAGACCAGGAAGTTGTCCTGACAGCCTTTGATGGTTATTGGGGTGAGCCAGCCAAGACCGAACGCGTTGCGCTTTTAAACATTTCCGAATTTGGTACTCGCTTTGCCATGCTTCAGGCTGGCGATGCAGATATCATCGCAGTTCCAGCTGAAAATCGCGCCGCTGTTGACCCAATGGTGGGTGAGATCCGGATCTACAATCCTGAGACTAATGCCTATGACGAAGCAGTCCCGGTTTGCACTGTTGATACAACCAAGCTTGGACTCGAGCGCTTTGAGCTCTGCGAAGAGGGAAATGGTCAACCCCTGACTCTCTTCTATGGTCGACCTGGTTTGCAACAGGATGTGATCCTCTTTAACTTCAATATTAAGTAGGATTGCACAAGATTTAAAACCATCGATGCGGGAGCCTGCAAAGGCTCCCGCACCTGAAGTAAATTTTTCTCTTCGGCATGTGCATAAAGCAATTTTCTGTGCATACCGAAAGGCAAAATGAAGTGAGAGGTAAAGAATGACAAACTACATTATTCGCCGACTGCTCCTGGTTCCGGTTTTGTTGGTTGGTGTCACACTAATTATTTTTGGCATGCTCCAGCTGCTTGGTCCGGTGGAACGCTCTGCCTTATACGTCACTGACTTTCCAAAGAATGAAAAGCAAATCGAAGGTATTATCAAAAAATATGGTTTGGACGAGCCCTTCTTCAAGCAATATTGGCGTTGGCTCACTGGTGTTGAGGATCCGACAACAGGTGAGCGGGATGGCGGTATTCTTTATGGAGATTTTGGCTACTCCCGCACGGCTTCCCAGGAAGTGATTGGTATCATTCAAAACAGGTTCCCCAACACGGTGGATCTGGCACTTTGGACGGTTTTCCCAATGCTTTCTGTTGGCATCTGGATGGGAGTGAAGGCAGCTGTCAATCAGAACCAGTTTTTTGATCAGGCAGCCCGGATCTACAGCATTATTGGCACCTCATTTCCCACATTTGTGTTTGGTTTGCTGTTGTTGATGCTGCTTTATGCAAATAATCAGTGGTTCCTGCCCGGGAAGATGTCGGACTGGGTTAGCCAGCTGGTTTATTCGGGAGAATTTAAGCAGTACACAAAATTATTAAGCATCGATGCACTTCTAAATCTGCGTTTCGATATCTTTTGGGATGCGTTGCGGCACATGATCATGCCGATCATCACTTTGTCTTACATAAGTTGGGCAACATTTGTGCGCGTAACCCGTTCCTCTATGTTGGAAACCTTGCGTATGGATTACGTGACAACTGCCAGAGCCAAAGGCCTCAAGGAAAACGATGTGATTAATAGACATGCCAGACCAAATGCCATGCTGCCAGTTGTGACCATGATGGGTGGCAGCATTGTTGGGCTGCTGGGAGGGGTTGTGATCACTGAAACTGTCTACAATTATCCCGGAATCGGCAAGGCGGCCGCAGAAGCTGCTTCCCAACTGGATGTGGTTACCATCCTTGGGCTGGCAATATTTACCGGCTTTATCCTGATCATATCCAATTTAATCGTCGATATCCTTTACGCGTTCATCGACCCGCGCGTACGTCTTTCCTAAGGAGTAATGCATGACTGAAATGACAACTATTCCAAGCGGAGATAATCAACTCCTTGAAGAAACAAAGTCAGATCGAAAAATTACCTGGCTGGAAAGAATATTGGGTCCTGACAATTACCGTATTGTTACCGGTCTGTTCAAAACACCTGCCTCTATTATTGGTTTTGTATTGATCCTGATTTTTATATTGGTGGCAATTTTTGCTCCAATGATTGCACCGCCTGTGGGCAATGACCCTATGAAAATCCCGCGTGATGGATTTAGCGGAGAACCAAAGGCGCCAGGGGCAGAATGGAAAAGAAATGTTCCTGAAATTCCTTTTTGGTACACACCACTTACCGGTAATGAAGAATGGGTGCATCTGCTGGGAACAGCCCAGGGGCAGTATGATATTTTTTATGGCATCATCTGGGGTACGCGGACTGCGTTTAAAACTGGCATTATCGTTGTCATCGCCACTGTTTTGATTGGGGTTATCCTTGGCTCTGTTGCGGCGTATTATGGGGGTTGGGTGGATAACCTTATCATGCGCATCACGGACATTTT
The DNA here is from genome assembly GCA_964584065.1 of uncultured Anaerolineaceae bacterium. Taxonomy (GTDB): domain Bacteria; phylum Chloroflexota; class Anaerolineae; order Anaerolineales; family Anaerolineaceae; genus Mesolinea. The sequence goes on from CAZOYK010000046.1 coordinate 13,589, forward strand.
CATGACCCTGCCGTATATCATGATGGCGCTCATTTTCTCCTCGGTATTGACACCTATTCTGGGGCGTAGCTTGTGGCCACCGCTAATTGCGATGATATCTTTCGGATGGATGGGATACGCTCGAATCATCCGGTCCGATATTCTGTCTATCAAGGAACGCGATTTTGTGCTGGCAGCCCGGGCATCGGGGGTCAAGAATGGGCGCATTCTCTTCAAGCACATTCTGCCCAATGCCATTTTCCCAACCCTCGTGCTGGCATCCCTCGGCATCGGGGATGTGGTGCTTGGCTTTGCAGCTCTCTCTTTCCTGGGGATTGGCACCGAAATCGGATACGCAGACTGGGGACAGGTGCTTAGTTTTGCACGCAACTGGATCACTGTTTTGAACCGTTACTGGTTCATTGTGGTCTACCCAGGCTTGACTCTGACCTTTTTTGTGATGGGCTGGAACCTGGTGGGAGATGCCATGCGCGATGTGCTCGACCCGCGTATGAGGGGCAAGGGGTAGTTAGTCGAAATGTGGTAAAAACCGGCGAGCGCTCGCCGGTTTTTTTTGTGTTCATTTTTGATTGATCAAACCTGGTTTTTCGTAGGGCGGGATTGGAAGCACCGGGAACATTGATAGAATGAGATCTTTCTGTGCTTCCAATCCGCCGAAAACAACAATCCCAAAAATCGCGAACGGCGGGTTGAGGGCGCTGTGAAGGGCGTGCTGGACGACTGTGTTGTGCCCTCAACCTCGCCCTACAACTGAATTCTTTTCGATTTGTAACAAAAACTCGTTGAGAGCGCATATGGCGGATTTAGGGCACTATGTATTTGTCCGTCGCATTGTTCACAGTGCCGTCAATATCCTGCATCGCGGGCACTTTGCATCGTCCTACAGCTGCGTAACACTCGCCCTACAACTAATTATCACGGTGGGTTGGCTATAACAAGGGGTGCATATGCAAACGCATATTGACGCCAACACACCCTACGCCTCTTGTTGTCATCGAGAGGGTTCGTTAGCGACCGTGGCGATCTGCCTTTGGTAAGGTTGATTATCGAACTAATTATCACGGTGGGTTGGCTATAGCCAGGTGAGCTTCTGCAAGTGATTTGTGACGCCAACACACCCTACGCCATTGTCTTGATCTGTGAGTAATGGGCATCAAAAATCGGGTGTTTTACGTAGATACCGTCTTGAAAGTCAAGCTGAATAATTGAATTGGCGGTCATATTCAG
>CAZOYK010000047.1:0-14617 GCA_964584065.1 uncultured Anaerolineaceae bacterium
CATTTTGGATAGCCAACAGCGAAAATCCAACCCCCAGCACCGGTCCAAACAAAGCCCCGGCAGCGGTCATCCGCGTAGATTGCCTATCACTCAGTAGCATACGCAGCTTTTGCCAGTGGTTGCCGATCAGAAAGAAGAGGATAAAGCCAGCGAGAGAAGCGATGATGCGCACCTGGGTGGCTGCAAAGGCGTCATAATCCCCCATCCCCCGTTTGCTAAGGATCAGACCAACCGATTGACCGACCGCTCCCATCAGACCACAGAAGACTCCAAAGGAATTTACACGCAATTTCAATTTTCTCTTTTCACCGCGAGTCATGATGACCACAGCGATGCCTGCCAGGGTGAGGGCGATGCCCACAACAGCCAGGGGTTCCAGAACCTCACCGAAAATAAAGTAGCTCAAAACACCGGTCAGAACTGGTGAGAGGCTCATTAGCAGCAGCGTGATGCGCGTGCCGATGCGCACATAGGCTTCAAAAAGGAAAACATCGCCAATTACGAAGCCAACCACACCGGAAAGCGACAGCCACAACCAGGCAGAAGGTGAGGCGTCGGTTGCAAAGGGATTTCCACGGGATATCCACAGGAAGACGCTTATGAAGGCCAGGCCGAAAATCATGCGCAAAAAGCTGACCGCCAACGAGGTGGTGCGCTTGCTGGCACGTTCGAAAAATATGCCGGAGGTGACCCAGAAAAATGCAGTCAGCAGCGCAGAAAATTCACCAATATGGGTTGGATTCATGGAGAGTTCCTTAAAGACGCAATCTTATCACGAATGAGGAAGTGGTGGGTGGAGAAGATGATAGTCAAATAGTCGGCCAAAACTTCCCGCCCCAGGTTTTTGTTATCATTCGGAGACCAGCACGATCAACAATCAACAACAGATTGCCGCGTCGCTGCGCTCCTCGCAAAGACAAATGCGACCGACATCGCATGTAGGCGTAGGGCGAAATTGGAAGCACTGCGGACTCAGCATACGGAGACCTTGGTGTGCTTCCAATCCGCCATCAAGTTATCGATCAATCGGAATAGTAGAGTCTTTCTTCGCAAATCACCGACGGCGGATTGAGGGCACATTACGTTCGCACATCACACTATTGACGGTGCCCTCAATACCCTGACGGGCACTTTGTCGCGCCCTACGATTAACTGTATCCGCTCAGCAGGGTTCGGCGAACTACATTCGCCTAGTTTTAATTGGAGACCTCCGCTCAACTCCCGTGCGCGGCGTGGACGTCGGCACGATCGGCATAATCAACAATCAACAACAGATTGCCGCGTCGCTGCGCTCCTCGCAATGACAAATCCGACTGTCATTGCGAACCTCTCCTGCCCTTGTGTCTTTTTACAAGGGTTGTGAAGCAATCTAAACTCCTGGCAGATCAAGATCGTTACAGATATAAGATCGTGCGAATTACTCACGAAGTGTTCATGAATCTCTCACTCTTTTTTGGGGAAACATTCCAGATAGCTTCTTCCCTCGCAATGAAAAATTCTGGCGCTACTTTGAACCTCTTTACAGTAAAATAATTGCGTGACCAAGACTTATTACGTATACATCATCACCGACAGCTCCCACCACACCCTCTATACCGGCATAACCAGCGACTTATCTCAGCGCATGTGGCAGCACAAGAATGGTCAGGGCGGAGGTTTCACTTCCCGCTATAAGTCAAAATATCTGGTTTATTATGCAGAGACAATTGATGTGTTTAGTGCAATTGCTGAGGAGAAAAGGATTAAGGGGGGCAGCCGCGCTAAGAAAATTGAGTTGATCGAACGGCAAAATCCAGAGTGGAAGGACCTGTCGGCTGATTGGTAAGCATGGTGATGATTTGTCTTTACTCTGACAGTACGAACCTCTTTTCTGACACGCAATGTACTAATTCGTAAGCTAACTAAACTTCCGGCAATCCAGAAACTTATTAGGCAGAAAAATCTTGGCCAACATCCACAATATGCTCATGAAACGCATATAGCCTTTGATGGCAAAGAGTTTAGATTGCTTCGTCCCTCGCAATGACAGATCCGACTGTCATTGCAAACTTCTTTTGTGAAGCAATCTAAACTCCTGGCGGACCACGAATGTAATAGGCAACAGTATTCGCTGATCATCCACAAAGTGTTTGTGAGCCTCACACGCTGCTTTAGGGCAAATATTTTAGATTGCTTCGTCCCTCGCAATGACAGATCCGACTGTCATTGCGAACCTCTCCTGCCCTTGTGTCTTTTTACAAGGGTTGTGAAGCAATCTAAACTCTCAATGGATTAGAAACATTTTGTTAGCAGGTTCACGCTGATCATCCACAAAGGGATTGCGAACTTTACAGGCTTCTTCAGGGCAAACATTTTAGATTGCTTCGTCCCTCGAAATGACAGAAGGGCACATCGTTTCGCTCTTCGCAATGACAAATTTAACTGTCATTGCGAACTTCTTTTGTGAAGCAATCTAGACTCCTGGTAGACCAAAAACGTTACAAGCAACATCATCACTCTTATCCTTAACCAAGTGTTAGTGAACATCTTAAGCTGCTTTAGGGCAAACATTTTAGATTGCTTCGTCCCTCGCAATGACAAATAATTTAAACAAAAGACGGGCTTGCGCCCGTCTTTTGTTAGGATCTTATGCAGATTAGAGATATTTCTTGATATTCTGGAGCATGTAGTCCCAGTTGATGATGGTGTCCACGACTTTGTCGAGATAAGCTTTGCGGGCGTTCTGATAGTCCAGATAATACGCATGCTCCCAGACATCCAGCACGAGGACTGCTTTCTTATCTCCGGTCCAGAGGTTCTCAGCGTTGGGGGTTTTGCCAATGGCGAGCTTGCCGTCTTCAACCACAACCCAAGCCCAACCGCTGCCGAACTGGGTCATGCCAGCATCGACCAGCTGCTTCTTAAATTCTTCAAAAGAGCCAAAGTCACGCACCAGCATTGCTTCCAGCTCTTCGGGCATCTTCGATTTATCAGCAGGGGTGAGGCAATCCCAGTAGAAATTGTGGTTCCAGATCTGGCTGGCGTTATTGAACAAGCCTTGCTTTTCGGGTTTGCCAGCTTCAGCCGCAATGATGACCTCTTCAAGGCTTTTGCCTTCCAGCTCAGTGCCGGCGATCAGTTCTTTGGTTTTGTTTACATAGGCTTGATGGTGCTTGCCATAATGGAAGTTGATCGTCTCTTCTGAAATGACAGGTGCAAGGGCGTCTTTTGCCCAGGGAAGTTCAGGCAGTTCAACCGGTGTTTTCATCCAGGATTCTTTTGGTGAAGTATGTTCGCTCATATTCTCTCTCTTTCTATTCTCATAGTTTTTCTTATGTTAATTATAGCCAAACGGCGTTTGTTTTTCAAAACAAATGCTCCGCAATGTTATACATCCACTCACTCGCCGATGATTTTGATCAGCACACGCTTTGGGCGTCCTCCATCAAATTCCCCGTAAAAAATCTGCTCCCAGGTGCCAAAGTCAAGCCTGCCGTTGGTGATCGCCACGACAACCTCACGCCCCATGATCTGACGCTTGATGTGTGCATCGGCATTATCCTCACCGGTGTCGTTATGACGGTATTGCCCGACCGGGGCATGCGGCGCGATCTGTTCCAGCCAGCGGTCGTAGTCATGGTGTAAGCCATGCTCATCGTCGTTGATGAAAACCGAAGCTGTGATGTGCATCGGATTAACCAAAACCAGTCCCTCCTTGATCCCGCTTTCGGCGAGAGTCCTTTCGACATCCGGGGTGATGTTCACAAACGCCCGTCTGCCTGGAATGCGCATCATCAATTCTTTGCGATAGCTTTTCATCTTAGCCTTCCTTCTCAAATCAATTATGCACGAACGTGAGCATGCAGTATGAGCAATTAATTGTAACCTTGAGGATGCAAAATTCTTAGCGAATTAAGAACATTGCCAATAGGTGTAAAATCTCTAAAGAGTTGAACCCTTTGGTATGAGAATTGCAGTTCAACCTATTTATGGATATAACACTGCCGCGACTGCGGACAATTGGTCAGAAAAACGTGAATGCTTTTGAGATAGAAAAACCTCAAAACAAAAGAAAAACCTGGCGGGTGATTATCGTTTTGGTGCTGCTTGGGCTGGCTGTGAACCTGGTGCTGCCAAAGATAATGGACATTCGCCATTCGTTTGAAGTGATTCGCGAGATGACCTGGTGGGTAGTTGCCCTGGCGGTTTTGGCAGAAGGATTTGCGTATTTAGGCTACGGCTACTGTCTGCGAACTTTGCTGGACCTTAATAACCACCGACTGAACATCGTAGACGGAGCGATGATCTCACTGGCATCCGCCAGCATCGGGCTGGTGGCTGGCGGATGGATCGGTGCTGCTGCAGCGACATATCGGTTTGTCAACAAAAGCGGTGCCACTAAATCCAGCTCCACAATTGCGGGAATTTTGCCTTCCATGTTGGTCAATGCAGCCATTATCCTGGTGTCAATTGTCGGGATTGCTTTTCTCGCGTTCACCGACAGGATCACACAAGCACAATTGGTGCAATACGGTTTCTTTATTCTGTTCGTAATCATTTTCACCTATAGTTATCTTCTGGCTCTGGTTTTTCCTACTGCGACTTACAAGATAGTCAACTGGGCGCTCTGGAACTGGGCACGATTCCGAAACAAACCCTATGATCCGGCGAAGACCAGGCAAAACGTCAACAGCTTGCTTCAGGCTTGGAAATCCTTGCGACGCGGCAGTTGGTTCAGACCTCTGTTGGGTGCTCTTGCCTATATCCTGTTCGATATGGCATGCCTTTACCTGGTTGTCTTTGCAGCGGGCTTTAAACTCCCTTTGGGGGTACTCTTTGCGAGTTATGGAATTCCATTTCTGATCGCCAAGATCGCAATTATCCTGCCGGGTGGGGTTGGCGTGATCGAAGCCACCATGGCTGCCCTCTTCACCAGTCTTGGCGTTCCAGCGGAAGTCAGCATCGTGGCAGTGATCGGCTACCGCCTGATCGCTTTCTGGCTGACTACATTTATTGGGCTCTCCCTGAGTCCATTTTTGACTCGCAAAATTGCAGCCCAGTCCGACGAACTCACAGCGATCTAAGCAACATTCCCTATTCCCTTAACCTAAAAAGCCCCGGAAGTATAATCGCTTGCCTGTCTAATTCATAGAACAAATGATATAATAATTGGTTGGAGATTAACCAAAAGATGCCCACAGATAACCTGCGCGTGGTTGGTGCGCGTGAACACAACCTCAAAAATATCACCGTGGAAATCCCGCGAGATAAGCTGGTGGTGATGACCGGGCTTTCGGGTTCGGGCAAAAGCTCGCTGGCTTTTGATACCATCTTTGCTGAAGGGCAGCGCCGCTATGTGGAGTCACTTTCGTCCTATGCCCGGCAATACCTGGGGCAGATGGACAAACCCGACGTCGATTCGATCGATGGGCTCTCGCCCGCCGTCTCAATTGACCAGAAATCGACCTCCAACAACCCGCGTTCCACCGTTGGTACGGTTACAGAAGTCTACGATTACTTCCGTTTGCTCTATGCCCGCGCAGGCGTGCCACACTGCCCGATCTGCGGACGTACCGTGCAAAAGCAATCCGCTCAGGAGATCGTTGAAACGATCATGAATTTGCCGGTTGGGTCGAGGCTCCTCGTTTTGGCGCCAATGGTGCGGGAACGCAAAGGCACCTATCAAGCGCTTTTCGATGAGATTGGTAAAAGCGGCTTCACTCGGGTGCGGGTGGATGGGTTGGTCTTCAACCTTGACGAACCTATCGATCTGGATCGCTACAAAAAACACACAATTGAGGCCATCGTTGATCGCATCGTGATCAACACACCTGAAACAGAAGATGAACGCCTCAGCATGATTTCGCGTCTGACCGACTCGGTTGAGACCGCTTTGAGATATGGTGAGGGCTACGTGACAATCCAAAATCTCAGCAGCGAGCCTCCGGAAGACATTCAGTTCTCTGAGAATCTCGCCTGCCCTGAGCATGGTTCACTGCTGATCGAGATCGAACCACGCACCTTTTCGTTCAACACACCCCACGGAGCCTGCCCGGTCTGCCAGGGATTGGGAGCCATGGAGGAAGTCAATCCGGACCTCCTGATCCCAAATAAGTCCAAGAGCCTTCGCAATGGTGCGATTGCCATGCCCGACTGGACCCCACGCGAGGTTGGCGGTTATTCCTGGCAAATGCTGGAAGCCCTGGCAAAACACGCCGGCTTCAGCGTGGATGAACCCATCAGCACGCTTAACGAAAAGCAACTGGACCTCCTGCTCTACGGAACCAGGGGGGAAGAGGTGCGGGTTGAGTACACCGGGCGCAGCGGCAGGCGCAGCACTTTCAGCACTCCATTTGAAGGCGTGATCGGCAACATGCAGCGGCGCTACAAGGATACAGATTCAGAATGGATCAGAGCCAAGATCGGGGGGTTCATCTCACTGAAACCGTGCCCCGAATGTCACGGAAAACGTCTGCGCAAGGAAGCCCTGGGCGTGACTGTGGACGGCAAGAACATCATTCAAGTCACTGAATGGCCCATAAATAAGACGCTCGAATGGGTCCATCACCTGATGGATGAGCAAAAGTCTCCTCTGACTAAACGACAGATGTTGATTGCGGAGCGACTATTGCGCGAGATCAACGCGCGCCTGGGCTTCATGGTGGACGTGGGTCTGGATTATCTGACACTTGAGCGTTCAGCCATCTCCCTCTCGGGTGGTGAGGCGCAGCGCATCCGGCTAGCGACCCAGGTTGGATCGAAGCTGATGGGTGTGCTTTACGTTCTGGATGAGCCCTCAATTGGGCTGCACCCGCGTGACAACAGCCGGCTGCTCGAAACCCTCAAGGGTCTGCGCGACCTCGGCAACACGCTGCTGGTGGTGGAACATGACGATGAGACCATCCGCTCAGCGGACTGGGTTATTGACCTGGGTCCCGGCGCGGGTGAAAAAGGCGGCTACCTGGTGGCAGAAGGCACGCCACAAGAAATTGAGGCCTCTCCCGACTCGATCACGGGTGCTTATCTTAGCGGGAAAAAGTTCGTCCCCATTCCCGCAAGCCGGCGTGAGGGAACCGGGCAAAACCTGCGCATCGTTGGCGCACAGGAGAACAACCTCAAAAATCTGAACATCGACATCCCGCTTGGCAAGTTTGTTTGTGTAACGGGCGTTTCGGGCTCGGGCAAATCGACCCTTACGGTAGAGATCCTGTATAACGCCCTGGCACGTACCCTGATGGGCGCGCATACTGACGCCGGAAAGCACGAACATATTGAGGGTCAGGAAAATCTCGACAAGGTGATCAACATTGACCAATCCCCCATTGGTCGTACGCCGCGTTCCAACCCGGCTACTTACACCGGCATGTTCGACATGATCCGCGACTTATTTGCCAGCTTGCCTGACTCAAAACTGCGCGGTTACAGCAAAGGGCGTTTTTCTTTCAACGTCAAGGGCGGTCGCTGCGAAGCCTGCCGCGGAGAAGGTCAGCTCAAGATCGAGATGCAGTTCCTGCCGGATGTTTACGTGCCGTGTGAAGTCTGCCGCGGCAGCCGTTACAACCACGAAACGCTGCAGGTACGCTTTAAGGACAAGAGCATTGCGGACGTGTTGAACATGACGGTTGATAGTGCTTTGGAGTATTTTGAAGCTTTTCCACGCATCAGCCGCAAGCTCAAGACCTTGAAGGATGTTGGTTGCGGCTACATCCGCCTTGGGCAGCCTGCTCCGACGCTCTCGGGTGGCGAAGCACAGCGCGTGAAGCTCTCCAAGGAGCTTTCGCGGGTCGCCACTGGCAAGACCCTCTACGTGCTGGACGAACCCTCTGTCGGGCTGCATGCTGCCGACGTGCACATGTTGATCGAGGTGCTGCAGACCCTGGTGGATGCGGGCAACACGGTCGTGATCATCGAACACAATCTGGACATCATCAAGGTGGCAGACTGGATCATTGACCTCGGTCCCGAAGGCGGCGACCGCGGCGGTGAGCTGCTGGCGGAAGGTACGCCGGAAGACCTGTGCCACATCGACAGAAGTTATACGGGTCAATATCTGCGCAAATATGTGCTCAATCACCATCGGTTGACTTGCCAATAACTATTGATTGTGCGCCAAATCGCCATGTGATTATGGTAGGATTTACGCCAGAAATTATCAATACAGGATGTAATTATGTTCAGAACACGCTTTGCCCCCAGCCCCACCGGCTACATGCACATTGGCAACCTCCGCACCGCCCTCTACGCTTACCTGATCGCCAGAAAAGCGGGCGGCAAATTCATCCTGCGCATCGAAGATACCGACCAAAACCGCAACGTACCTGAGGCAGTCGCGGCAATCTATCGCGGGCTTGAACTGGCTGGCATCAGCTACGATGAGGGGCCTGATAAAGACGGTGGTTTTGGTCCTTACGTGCAAAGCGCCCGTCTGCCAATTTACAAAGACTATGCGCAAAAACTCCTGGCGAGTGGGCACGCCTATTATTGCTTTTGCGGCAAGGAAGACAAGCCTGCCCTCGAAGCCAGCAACGAGCGCGTGGAAGGTTACCGCGACCCATGCCGCAACCTCAACCCCAAGGAAGTGGAAGCTCGTTTCGCAGACGGTTTGGTGCCTGTTGTACGCCAACGCATTCCGCTGGAAGGTGTCAGCAGTTACGATGACCACGTTTACGGGCACATCTCCATCGAGAACAAACAGCTAGACGACCAGGTGCTGCTCAAATCTGACGGCTTCCCCACTTACAACTTTGCCAATGTGGTTGACGACCACCTGATGGAAGTCTCGCACGTGATCCGCGGTCAGGAATATCTCTCCTCCACACCAAAGTACAACCTGCTCTATGCAGCATTTGGTTGGGACTACCCGGAATACATCCACCTGCCCCACATCATCCGCGAGGACGGCGCCAAGATGAGCAAGCGTAAAGGCGATCCCTCTTTTGAGGACCTGGTGCGGATGGGTTATCTGCCGCAAGCCATCGTCAATTACGTCGCGCTGCTTGGTTGGAATCCGGGGGATGAACGCGAGTTTTTCCTGATGGAAGACCTGATCGGGGCGTTCGACATGGACCGTATCAACAAAGCCAATGCTGCCTTCTCCATCGATAAGCTGCGCTGGCTGAACGGTGAACACATCCGCTCGCTCAGCCCTGAAGCTTTCCATGAGATGGCACTGCCTTTTTACCCGGAAGGTTTGGCGGGCTTTGACCTGGCGAAGATCAGCCAGCTGATCCAGGTGCGTACCGAAACGCTGACCGATATCCCGAATTTGGTTGGATTCCTGGCTGAGCTGCCAGAGTACCCGGCTGAATTGTTTGCGAATCAGAAATCAAAATCGACGCTGGAGAGTTCCCGGGTGGTTCTGGACGCTGTTGTGCCCTTGCTGGAGAGCCTGGAAGACTGGAGCAATGAAGCTTTGTTTGAAGTCCTGAAAGTTTTCGCGCAGGAGCATGGTTTCAAGGTGGGAACGGTCATGTGGCCGATCCGGACAGCCCTTTCCGGGCAGGAGACCTCACCCGGCGGCGCGACCGAGCTGGCAGCGCTGCTCGGGAAAGACGAGTCCCTGCGGCGCATCAGGCTTGGTCTGAGTAAATTGGGGTAAATTGAGTCAAAGAGAGCCCTTGGGGGACCGAAGGGGTGCTAAAGTCTGCAGCAAAAAAGTTGATCGTGCCGGCCTCCGGGCCGAGCACGGTATTTGACCGAAGGTCTCCAAAAGATATGGACGCCTGAGGCGAGGCGCTGTGCTCGGGCAGGAGCCCGGCACAATCGGGTTGTAAAAGGCAGATCGCCGCGTTTCACTCGCGATGACGGTGAAAATGGAGGCACATTTTTTTGTAAAAGGCCGATGGCGGATTGGAAGCACATCAAGATCTCTCCGTGACAAAGTGCGCAGTGCTTCCAAGCTCGCCCTACAACCACTTTGTCGCGCCCACCAGGTTATGAACTGACATTTTGTGATCCTTCGGCGGTACAATTCTTGCAATAAATGAGCGTAAAAGGCAACGAGACATGATACCCATCCTCGACATTCTGCCGGTTCTATCGGTATATCCGTATGCACTGCTTTATTACGCTGTCTTGCTGGCTTCCGCGGGACTGGCGCTTTTTGCCTTCCAGCGTGCCGACCCTGCCAGTAATCCCGTCTTGCGCGACAGTTTATTGGTCATTTTTTTCAGCCAACTGACCCTGCTCACGCTGAGCCTGATGATCTACCTGGGTCTGACGCCAATTAGCCTGATTTTCCCAATTGCGTTTCGGGCACTAACACTGGTGTGCATCCTTTGGTTCTTGAGAGCACTTTTCTGGCAACCGCAGCAACGTCATGGATGGCTGATCTGGGCACTTAACGCACTCATCCTGACCGCTGCCAGTATCCTCATCACGTTTTGGCTGCCACTGGCTGGCGAACAGAGCTTCAACGGTTCATGGCAGGATCTCGTTTGGGTTGGGTTCACTCTTCTCACCATCACGATTGGGGCGATCATTTATCTGCAGCAAGACCGCGCAGACCGGGCTGAAGGGGTCGTCATCCTCTTGTTGGCAGCCACGGGCTATCTGTTTTACCTGGCATTGCCCAATGCGGGCAGCTTGCCGGCCTCGGTGATGGTCAGCCAATTGCTTTACTATCCGCTCCTGATCAGCCTGGCATGGCAGCGAAAAAAGCCTGCCCCTGTTTCTCAGCCAACCGCAATCACCGCTGGACGGCGCGAACTCTCGGGCGAGGTCGCCGTACGCATGCTGGATGTCAGCTTGCAGCACACCAACACCCAGATTCAACGCAGCCTGACACACAGCCTCGGTCTCCATCTGCTGGCTGATCTGTGCGGTTTCCTGGTCACTGACAAAGAGAATAATAGTCTGACGCTGCTAAATATGTACGATCTGATTCGCGAGGAGTTCCTTCGAACCATTGAACTTCCCAAGAAAGATTTTCCTGTTCTGACTGTTCATCTTGAAGACCGTGAGGCGTTGATCTCCAACACCCCGGAGGAGCTCGCCCGGGAAAAGAATGTCTTGATGGAATTGATTGGCTATAACCAGATCGGTAATATGCTGGTTTATCCGATAAATCCCATTGACGCGCCCATCGGGCGAGGACTGCTCTGCCTGAGCCCATTTACCGGAAAAGCCTGGAGCCCCAAAGACCTTGATCAGTTGAGCGTGATTGCTCCAAAAGTCAACGAAATCCTGGCTGAAGCCGCAGACATTGAGGAAAAAGCGACCTCTGTCCAGCGTTTGCAAGCCTCGCTAAACCGCATTGAGCGCGACAAGGCACAAACGGCAGAACAATTCCTACAATCCCAGAACCTTCTGGCGCAATTGCAAGAGGAACTTCACGTCAGTGGTCAGACCCACGTATCCGAAGTGGAAATGTGGCTCTCCCGCCAGGAAACCCTCGAAGATCAGCTTGAAGATCTCCAAAACACCTTGCAGCAGAACGCGGCAACCGTCGCCCAGGCAGAATCGTTACGGCTGGAGAAAGAACAGCTCGAGCGTTCCATGGCGCAAAATACCCAGCAGATTGAAGGGCTTCGCACTGCCCTGGACCAGGCTCGCAACATGCTCGAGCAAATGAGTCCACAATCTGTCATCCGTTCCGAAGATAAACCCACCCTCGACCTGACTGACGAAATAAAGGCATTGTTTGAAAGCATAAAATCTGAACTCAACCGGAAGGAAACCCGTATCCGGATAGAAAACAGCTTGCCGGCAGAACCTGACTCTGGAAATAAATCGCACTTGCTTCAACTCAGCCGCGCGCTGCTTCAGAACGCATTGTCTGTTAGCAGAGCTGGCTCGGAAATCCTGCTGGAAGTGCTGCCTTCGCAGGATCAGCCGGGTTACATAGAGCTTCGCGTCAGCGATGCTGGACCGGGGCTGAAACCTGAGGATCAGACCAGGTTCCTCGAGAAAATCAGTTCGGCAGACGATCCTGCCGGTCAAAACTGGGGCGAGGTTAGTGCGCTCCGCGAGGCTGTTGATCTGACTCAGAGCCTGGGCGGACACTGGTGGATTCACTCCGTGCCCGACACGCTTACCACTCACCGCCTGGCAATCCCCGCAAACAGTGGCACAGATGTGACTGGCAATAATCTTGCTACAAATTCCCCGGAAAAGTAAAAAGCTCATGCGCCTGAAGAAACATCAATCCATCACTCTCGCGGTTTTGTTCGTCACAACCCTGGTTTTTGTCGGGGTCATTTTTGCAGGCGTTATTGTGGCTGCAATAGCCCGTTCGGAAACATCCCCATACCAGGTCAGTTTCAGAAATTACCAGATCACGGCCACGCCTTTTCAACCCAATTCATTCGCCAACATCCTTGAAGATGGCACCATCGAACTTATTCCTCAGCCTGTTCTCACGCCGACGCCTGTACCTGTCATTCCGGTGGGCGAACTGCCGGAAGACCAGCTGAATATCCTCATGCTGGGTGTGGACGACTTTGGAGCGAACAATTTCCGCACGGATGTGATCATCCTGGCTTCGATTAATCCCAAGTACAAGACGGTCAGCCTGATTTCTTTCCCGCGGGATCTTTATGTCACGATCCCGGGTTACTGGTCCAATCGCATCAACACCGCCTGGTCTTTGGGCGGATTTGAGCTGCTGGCGCAGACTTTCGAAGCCAATTTTGGCATTCGCCCGGATAATTACATGATGGTCAACTACAACGGCTTCAAAGACGTTGTCAACAGCCTGGGGGGGATTGATGTGGACGTGACTGAGGAACTGCAAGATGCCTGTCAGACGGATCCCTCAGGTTGGTGCATCCTTGAACCGGGCGAAACGCATATGGACGGCGGGGAGGCACTCTGGTACGCGCGATCGCGCAAAACTACCAGCGATTTTGATCGCAACCGACGCGCGCAGGATGTGGTGATGGCGATTTTCCGTAAGGCGGTCAACCTGAATATGCTCATCAAAGTACCGGAACTTTACGGTCTTTATCGGGAATACGTGGATACAGATGTACAACTAATGGACGTCCTGCCGCTGCTGCCGATGGCTTCATCGCTGATGAACTCGGAGAACATCCACAAATATGCCGTTACGCCTCAGATGGTTTATAACTGGATCACTGCTGAAGGGGCAATGGTGCTGATGCCTGATTATTACTCCATCTCGACCATGTTAAACGAAGCACTTTATCGGAACGAATAGCAAGCCCTGATGAAAAAAAATAGCCCGGGTGTTCCGGGCTATTTACTTTAAGGGAGATTTTCCGCCATGATCACGTTTTGGATCGCTTCGCTGACCCGATAGGCGATATCCACGCTGTTCATCGTATAGAGGTGGATGCCGCGGATATCGTTATCGATCAGATCCATGATCTGTTCAACGGCATAAAAGATACCCGCATCGCGCAGTGCTTCGGGCTTGTTGGCATATTTACTGAATAAGCGTGAAAGTTTTGACGGCACGCTCGCCCCGGAAAGCGAGACGGTGCGCTCAATTTGCCTGAGGCTGGTGATGGGCATGATCCCAGCCACAATTGGCACGTCAATCCCCTGGGCGGTTGCCAAATCCCGGAAACGATAGAAAGCCTCGTTATCAAAGAAAAGCTGGGTCACCAGGTGGGTAACACCATTGTTTATCTTGTAATGCAAATTTTGCACATCTTCTTCCAACGAAGCTGCCTGGTAGTGGCCTTCGGGATAGCAAGCTCCCATCAGATTAAAATCAGGTTCACGTTTTTTGATGAAATCAGCCAGATCACTGGCGTAATGAAAGTCATCTTTGGGAGGCACATCCGGACTGATATCACCACGCAGTACCATCAGGTTCATTACCTGGTTTTCCTTGAGTTTTTCCAGCGTCTCAATCACATCCTGTTCGCTCGAATTGACGCAGGTGATGTGCGCCACTGGTTCAATGTGGTAGTGAGTGCGGATCAGGGAAGCGATCTCGACCGTCTTCTCCCTTTGGGCAAGGCTGCCGCCTGCGCCGTATGTTACGCTGATGTAATCCGCAGGCAAACCACGCAAGCGGAGCAGGGTGTTGTAGATCACATTGTAGGAACTATCTTTCTTCGGAGGGAAGATCTCCAGCGAGTAGCTGACTTTTTTGTGTTTGAAAATTTCAGATATGTTCACATTTCACCTGTTAATCGGTAATTATTTTCGCAATTTTCCCGCTAATTATACATGCAATAATTTTCCAGGATTGAGCTTCTGTTGGTGGGTTGGCTTTTAAACCATCGCCTGATTTTCCATGCTTCCTGACGCCAAACCACCCTATGCCTAAGAAAACGGGATAAAAGAGAAAAAGATTATGTAGGCAGAGATTTCTGACGTCAGGTTCAAAAACGGAACCTGACCTACGCAGACGCCTTTTGATGTCAAAATTAAGCCCTTGTAGGGTGTGTTGGCGTCAGGGTATCTTGCCCTGTCTTGACATCGAAATAGCCAACCCACCAAAAACAGAATTCCTCAGAAAATACAGCGTTGATGAATCGATCTGCTTGTGTTGTGGTGGGTTGGCTTCAAAACCATCGCCTGATTTTCCATGCTTCCTGACGCCAAACCACCCTACGCCTAAGCCTTATATTTCGTAATCCAGCGAGTGTGATGTCAGGTTGAAATGCGCATACTCTTCGAGCACGATGACCCGCCCTATATGGTCTGTCGTAGGTCAGCTTGT
>CAZOYK010000048.1:0-14531 GCA_964584065.1 uncultured Anaerolineaceae bacterium
AGCTTCTTTTTGCCCAGAGGAAAAACCGTTTGCTGGTGTCCAAAATTTTCTTTTGGGTGGAGAGTGCCAGACGCGAGTTCTGAGATGAATCGATCGGTTTAGAAAGGTACTTTGGGAAAGCAGGCCTGATGCTGGAGGCTTTTGGGAAGTCGATCTCCCCTGCCCAAAGGAGCAGATGCCTAAGGTAGAATCGATAACGCTCCACAGAGCTTTCACTCAGCTGCATTACCTCTTTCAGATATTCCAGGTACTTGGAAACCTTGATAAAGTTTTGCCGTTCAAGCATTTTTGATCCCTCGATTGACGATGCCTCCACAGACTGGGCAAAGCCCTCTTATCCGCTTAAGGTTTCCTTTGACGGTTTGGATTTCTGGGTTTTGAATGAGTCTGTTTTGGTTGCAGCGCAAGCAGTAGCCTTCGTCCCTGGCCATTTTTCCTATTGTTTTCTCCGATTTTTGGTTCTTGACCCAAGCTGCAAATAGTTCCCCGTTAATCCAGACACGTCCCTGCTCATCCTTCTGGGATGGTGCTCCTGCCGAAAGCCATCCCCTCAAGGTGTTATACGGCAGACCTAAGCTTGAAGACAATTCCTTTAGCGTATACAGCATGGGCAAGAGTCCTGGAGCACGGACGATAACCTTGTGTGGGATTTTTATCTTGATCATTTAGGCAATACCCTCCCGAGCTTATTGAAATGGCTATCATTCCTGAAAAAGTTTGGATGTGGTTCTCATTTCTATTAACTTAACAACGCGGTTTTCTGTTTTGCCAATAGGAGATTCGTCGTCGAGAGGATTAGAAAATAGTATTTTGGTTTTGTTGAATCCGGACGGCTTTTGGCATTGCCCACGGGAGTTTCACCCCTGTTCTCTTAGACAGCTCCACCCATTGCCTGCGGCGAATCTACGCTCGGACTGTGGCTATAGAGGCGTTACTTCTCCCCAACACATTGATCGACTTGCCATATCGACCAAATCACTTAGATGGGTATCGCTCGTTCAATTTGAAGTCATCGCGCATCAGTGATTACCTGTGCTGGGTGGTTGTTTCCGGATTCTTGTATGACATCCAGGCATTATCCTCCTGGTGTTTTTGTTAAGGTGCACTTACCGCATGGTTTCTTGAAGACACCATCCCGAAGTTATGGAACCTCAACTCAATTGATCTGATCGCTCACCGAGTTGATCGATTGGTCTTGAATAGAGGGGAATGTGCAAGTGCTAAAATCATCATCCATGTAGCACGGGTCAGAATTCATAATCAACTCTTTCAGATTTCATTGCTTTGACTGGATCGATGGATGATTTTGAAGCGCACAACTGCTTGGACTAACCGAGAAGTGAGGCGAGCCTCAATTTCTGGGTTCGGCATCGTGAATAAGTAACCTTCTTCATCTCTGACGTTGCGTCTCGATAAAAAGACGATATATGGGTTGTAATGCCCTATCACCTGGTCCATAGCCATCGGATCACCCTGCACGGCACAGATAATCACAGTGTATGGAATTAGCCTTCCTCTGGACTTTTGATTATTTGTAGATTCATTACCAGACATCTGCGTTTACCTCTAAGTCATGTTTGAGTTTGGCTAAGGCAGTTGCGCGCCAATTCTGAACTGTACTTCTTGGAACGTCTGTTATCTCACTGATTTTCCGATCATTGAGTTCTTCAAAGTAATACAGGTGGATGATCTGTTTCAGGTGGGCGGGCAGTTTATTGATTCCAGCTTTTAGAAGCTCATCGCTTATCCAAATTCCATCAATGAGATACTCTGGTATTACATCAAATGGATCATGGTTGATACACAGATATTCTTCATCAACTGCTAAGTCTGAAAAACTTTGAATAAGTTGTTTTTGTCTATTCAATGTTTGGTGAGCATTGATGGCTTCATTCTTCAATGTCCTTCGACAGTAGGAATTGAAGGCGAAGCGGACTTCTAATTCATTGTTTTCAGGCATCATTTCATCTCCTTTCAGTCTGATGTGGGATTGATGTTTCCTTTCATTTCCTTAAACAATGCCTGAGAAAGATTTGCCAAAGAACAAATTAATAAAAAATAGCCAAAAGTTGGCTATTCATTTGTCGTTTCTATTTTCTCTTAAGAAATTAAGGACTTTTTCAATGTTCAACAATCTTTGCAAATTCCAGGATTGCCAAACTTTAATATCTATAAGTCGTTTTTTTGTGATTCAGAAAGTCATCGGTTTTCAACTCCTTAAATCCAGTATAGCCAATCACATGTCAAATCAACGTCAAGCTTTAACACCTTTTAAAACCCTTTATAAATGAGACTTTAAACAAAAAAAGCATTGGATGTTTCCAATGCCTTTATGTGCTTAGTGGCTTATGCTTAATTTGAGACCTTCCAGGAACTTACTCTATCATTTAAAGAACTAAAGCTAGGGCAATTATTACGGCAGGAGTAACTATCCCCTTCGAAATTGACAAGGTCAAAAACTTTTATATTGTAACACCCTGAAAAACTTGAGCCAGAGCTCATACGGTTATTAAGATTTGTGGGCAGACTTGAAACTTGGTAACTGACAGAGTTTGAACATTGTTCGGGTCCTGCGAAATGGACAATCAGGTTTCCGTAATCGACATTATCGTAAAATTGGGCGACAAGATATGTTGTTGTGATCTGAAATTTCGTTTCTATTTCTGCCTGTGTTAAATTGCACTCAATACTCAATACGGTAGATGTTATTTGGTTTTCCCTGAGTGGCTCGAGAAGAACATAGCAATTATGCCTTTCCCGATGATTCAATTCAATAGAAGCATTGATACCCGCATTTTGAAGGTCACTTGCCAAAACTATATTTGTCTGTCTTGCCCAGGAAAACATTATCACAAAGATGGCGACCATGGTGCTGAAGATTTTTTTATTTTTAGCTTTCATTTCTTCTCCTTGAACTATCTATTGGGTTTACATAATTAGGTATAAATATACATACTGTAGTGCCTAAATTAAGTGTGCTCTGAATTTCGATGTGACCTCCAGCTGCCTCAACGATTGACTTGGATATCGAAAGTCCTAAGCCGTTACCCCCAGTTTTCCTTGATCTCGATTTATCCACTCTGTAGAACCTGTCAAAAACATATGGCAAATCTAAATCGGGAATCCCAATCCCATTATCTTGGATTGATAATTCACATCCTTCAGCGGTTCCTAATGTGCTTAATCGTACATATCCACCTTTTCGATTGTATTTAATTGCATTGTCTGTCAAGTTAGATATTAGTGTCTGTAAGAGCACTGGATCGGTATACAAGTTAATCTCATTAGGCATTTCAAGGATAAAATGCACTTCATTTTCTAAAGCTTTTCCGTCCAGCAGCTTGATGCATTCTTTGACAATCTCATTGACCTTAGTCAATTTTGGCGTAAACAATTCTTCATGACACATGTACAATCTATATTGATTTAACAATGACTCCAATCGGAAGGTCGACCGATCTATCGATTCAAGAGAGGCACAAGTTTCTGATGTATAAGTCTCTCTTTCCTGCTGAACCAGATCTAGATTCAATCGAATGGCTGCGACTGGTGAACGGAATTCGTGAGCAGTGTCCATAACGAATTCATTTTGTCGTGCAATTAACTCTTCAAGTTGATTGATTTTTGATAAGACCGCATCTTGAAGGCTCTCAAACTCTACGTTTCCTGGCTTTGTCTGCATTTCTTCAATGTTAATCGGCTGCTCTGATGAAACAACAGCGGTCAGCTCCGTTATTGGCTCAGTAATCAGGCGACTGATCCAAGCCATACCAAAAAGAAAAACTAAGATGAACCCTCCTATGATGACACTAAACCATCTGTATAAATTCTGTTCAATTTTATTGATGACGGAACTTTGAACACTTTCTTCAGAAACGATAATGACCGGATTGTTTTCATTAGGCAAGCCCGCGGTTACACTATCTTCTGGAATCACTGGTTCTAAAACAAACAATGGAATTTCGTTCTTCACTACTGATCTGCTCACTGACGATAGAGTTATTAAAAGAACAATTCCTAATGTTATGATCAATATAGAACTCATTATAAATAGCTGTGTCTTAATCTTTGGCTTAGCAAATGATGTATTATTCGATTTCATTCAACCCTTTGTCTTTCAAGGAATACCATTACTTTAACAAATGGATAGTCAAATCCGTGTCAAGATGGGTCTTCTATTTCAAGAATTCGCAGGCAATACCCTTGATTTACGATATTGGTGAGTTCAACATCCTTCAAACCAGCTTCTTTTAATTTTCTTCTGATTACATAAATATGCGTCCTAAGAGAATTGGAAAACAGAGCTTCTTCATCACCCCAAGTATGCTGAATGAGTTCACCTTGATTGATAATCATCCCTTGGTTTGTAGCGAGATACTCGAGGATCGCGTATTCTTTTGCCGTCATTCTTACCAATCTATCGCAGACAAAAACTTTTCTTTTTACTGGGTCTAGTTTTAAATCCCCTATTTCAATCAAAGTCTTTCCTCGCAAATATTTCCTTCTCAACAAAGCACGTATTCTGGCAAGTAACTCTTCCAAATGAATCGGTTTTACAAGATAGTCATCTGCTCCTGTATCCAATCCTTCGACTCTATGATTGATTGCATCTCTTGCTGAAATAATGCAAATGAGGATATCAGGCGCATTTTCTTTCAATCTTCGACATATTGAAATCCCATCTAGATCAGGCAAGTTAAGGTCTAATAACACAAGGTCATAATCAAAACTTTCTGCCTGATATAGTCCTGACTCTCCAGATTCATAGACATCAACAAAATACCCGGTTTTCCTCAAACCTATCGCAAGCGGTCTGGAAAAATCCGCATCATCCTCAATTAGAAGTATCTTCATCTTCTCGTAATCACTCTCTTAATGATTGTATAAATTTTACCAATTTCCTTCGAAGTCATTTCTCAAGCTTCTCCGCAGGAAAATCGAAAGCGGAAGTGATTATCCACTGTGACTATAAGTAAGTGACTGATTGTCTTTTTATTCATCTAATCTGAAAGCAATGGGACCTCTGTATCTTGACACGGTTTTGACACCCCGTTTTGTAGAATACGTGTAACGCGAAAGGTTTGGTGAACACCTGACGCGGAAAAGAGAAAGAGGTGCTTAGATTTCACCGTCAAAAAGGAGAAAATGATGGCACATCGAAAAAGAATATCTACTGCATTCCTTCTTGCACTCGTCTGTTCCGTTTTGGTTATTGGCACAGTCTTTGCTGCGAGTGGTATCCAACACGCAAACTTTCAAAATACATATGGCCTTACCAGCGCTGGTGGGTGGGGTAAAACCCGGGTTCTCTCTCCTGGTCCAGCTTATCGTCCCCAGGTAAACTGTGAGCTTCAAAATAATGCTGGGGCAACAATCAGCACTGCTGCAGATTGGGGCTATTACGGTGCAACGCAAGCGTATGCCTATTGTCCAAATAGAACCGGTGAGTCGCCAACCCGCCTATGGACGACACATAACCAATGGGTGAACGCGACGGTGTATACGTATAGCTATACATTGCCCTAAAAGTTAACCCCAATCCTTAAACTTGTTTAACATAAGGCACCTCTTTCTCAAATAAGTCAGGAGTAATATGAAAAACCTCTTAAAACAATTGTTTCTATTGATGGTCATCTTCACACTTACAGCTTGTTCTGCTAAAAAAGAAAAAGTCGATCCCGAGATTTCTTCGACCTTACTCCCAAATCCATTCTCGCAGGTGACGTCCTCTAATGACACAGCTGGAATTGTTGTCCCTGAAGGAAGTGAGGGTTTCGGCTGGAAATTCGCTCCGCTTGCAGGTTTTGAGAATTGCAATCAACCGAGCGAGTGTCTAATAAACTATGAGGGTCAGCCGATCGAACTTTCTTATGAGATTGAAACAATGGGGAACAATGACATCGAAGTAGGATTCGCCATCTTCATTGACGGATTGATTCAACCCCATCAAGTGATCAGGTCGACTCAATCTGAGGGTGAGTTAATGCCGGTTGATATGAACCAGTACATCAGCGCTCACAAGGTCAAAGTGAATGAAACAATTGAAATCACGATAAGGTTTCTTCCGGTCACTGGGAAAAAAGGACAATCATTAAGCTTCAACCAGATGGTCATGTCATACCCTTCATTTTTGCCTGACACTCCGGATCAGTACTTTGGAAACATCCAAGATGCGCATCCAAATGATTTCGGAACGATCAGATTTTTAGAAGACGCACCATCGCAGACACAAAGTCCTGTTGTCCAGGTAGAAACCCAGCCTATTCCAGAGAGCATGAAAATGGTCAGTGAAAGCAACCCGTCAGGCAGGGTCCAGAGACCTTTTTATTACTTTAACGATAGTAGTGCTGACTATATCAGTAGATTGATGCTAAAAGATGGCAAAGCCAATCTCAGAATCCAAATCGGTGGTGGGGTTGAAGCAGATTATAGAGTAACGGTTTTTGTAAACCATATGCCTGTAATAGTTGAGGGAAACGAGAGCTTTATAATCAAATCAGTCTATGACCAGATTGTCACCTACAATTTTGAATTGGATATTCAAGAGCTACCGAGATTCAACAGTCTGTATGCAACCATTTTACCCACCAGTGATGGTTATCTTTTGAACCCTGAAAGTGGCTTTAAGACCGGCTCGATCTTGTTGATAAACGAGGACGCGCCCTGGTCGGGTTCTGTTACGCCAACATCCAATACAGATCAGACTACGACGAGTCCTAACCCACCTTTCAATCAAGAATTTTCGAAGATAGGTCTACAAGATCTAAGCAGCGGATTGGTAAGCTATGGCATTACCTCTAGAGACCTACTACATATATCGAGTATGAGTGAAACAACAGCTGTTTTAGTACTTATTGAGAAGTTTTTGCTGATTGATACAAATTCTGGTGAAATTCTAAAAGAAATTCCAAGCGGATTATCTTTGTCAAAAGGGTTTCTTTTTTCAGCTTACAACATAATGGATGGGATAGCCATTTCCTTAACGGATGTCGCGAATGGCAAAACGCTTATTCGTGTTTTTGATTCCAAATTAAATGAAACGATGAGTATTGACCCAAAGACACAATTTAGTTTAGAACAGTATGTTAGTGAAAGATGCGCAGTTTCCGAGTCAGGAGGAAAATTAGCATGTGCTAAGGGCAATTCGATCATTCTAGTCAATGAATTAAGGTCTGTGCCCAACATAAAAACTGTCGACCTATCGAATGACCTAGGAAATATGCAACTTGGAATCACAAAGCTTATATTTACAAATCAAGATAAGTATTTAGCATTTGTTGGGTTTGACATTTCTGCCCCAACCTCAGATAGACCAACGGTGTATGGAATTGTCGATTTGGATCAAAGTCGGGTCATAAAGATTGATTCTAAATTCGGTGTGAACGAGTTCATTATCCAACAATCTCCCACTGAAGTTTTATTTATTGAAAGAAGGCAGGTCGTTGATAGAAGTGATGGGAATGTAATTCTATACGATTTGACTTCTAACACGGAAAGATCACTTCCCCTTTTACACAATACCTCTGAGGGTCGTGAAAGTTTTACCGTGAGGATCTCGCCCAGTGGACAATATCTGACGGGAATTGAATACTACGTTATTCCAGGCATCAATGGGTATCAGAGCGTTGTGCTCCGTGTTTATGATTCTAAGACCGTGAACCTCGTTATGGAAATACCCCTTGGAGGAAATCTGTTTTCTTTACCGATTGTGAGCTTTACCAAAGACGAATCTTCAGTTTTGATCGCATTATCCGAAGCGAATGACAATAACCAAGTTCGCCTCTTAAAGTACACTATCCCTTAGATGGGCTCGGATCTGACGAATCATTTAGGTCGTTCATTAGCAAAAGATTTAAGTAGTTTGACGAATTTCTATCTACGTTATACCGACTTTTTGCTTCTACCTCCCTCACATCTTGACACGGTTTTGACACCCTGTTTTGTAGAATACGTGTAACGCGAAAGGTTTGGCGAACACCTGACGCGGAAAAGAGAAAGAGGTGCTAAGATTTCACCGTCAAAAAGGAGAAAATGATGGCACATCGAAAAAGAATATCAACTGCGTTCCTTCTTGCACTCGTCTGTTCCGTCTTGGTTATTGGCACAGTCTTTGCTGCGAGTGGTATCCAACACTCCAACTTTGAAAACACACTGGGTCTTGGCAGCGCTGGAGGGTGGGGTAAAACCCGGGTTTTCTCTCCAGGTGCTGCGTATAAGCCGACCGTAAATTGTGATCTTCAAAACAGTGCGGGTGCTACCATTAGCACAGCTGCGGATTGGGGATATTACGGTGCAACGCAAGCGTATGCCTCTTGTCCAAATAGAACCGGTGAGTCGCCAACCCGACTATGGACGACACATAACCACTGTGTAAATGGATCCTGTGACGCATATTATTACACTTTACCCTAAACTGAAACAACGACAACATTAATTTGTTTTGTTTCTATCACCTCTTTCTCGCTTTTTAGGAGATTTTAGGAGAATAATGAAAATAAACTTTAAAACTATACTGCTTATAGTGTTACTTCTATCGCTGGTTGCATGCTCGAAGAAACCAGCTGAAGACACATTGAACCACTCACCCAACCTCCTCCCGAATCCATTTGTTGAACAGACCTCTTCTGGAGCCAGCTCTGAAGGAAGCGCTCCCAACCCAAATTACCTCTTTTCATATAACCGGAAGCCAATAGCAGGTTTCGAAAATTGCAGCCACGATAATAGAACTTGTTATATTAATTTTTCAGGAGACCCTATCGAAGTTATCTTTGGACTGGGAGACAATGGAAACAGTGATGGAATCGAACTTGGACTGGCTATCTTCATTGATGGTGCGATACAACCCCATCAGGTTATCAAGTCGACACAAGCGTCCGAAGGGTTACGACCTGTTGATGAGCTGCAATACTTAAGTTCCCATAGTATGAAAACAAATGAACACATTGAGGTAACCATCCGCTTTACTCCAGTTACAGGTAAGAAAGGTCAAACTCTGAGCTTTAATCAGATGGTGATGCTTTATCCCTCATATTTACCAGACTCGCCAGACCAATATTTTGGTAGCCTTCAGGAGGGTCATCCCTGGGATTATGGAACAATTAGATTCCTTGAAGATGCCCCATCCCAGTTGGAGAACACTTATGTCCAGGTTGAGTCACAACTAATGCCTGAAAGCATGAAAATGGTTAGTGAAGACAATCCAACAGGCAGGGTAAAAGTCCCTTTTTACTACTTTAATGACGACAGTGGTAGAGACTATATCAGTAGATTGATGTTAGAAGATGGCAAAGCTAATCTCAGAATCCAAATTGGTGGTGGGGTTGAGGCAGATTATAGAGTGACGATTTTTGTAAACCATAAGCCTGTAATGATTGAGGGAAACGAGAGCTTTAATATCAAATCAGTCTATGACCAGATCGTGACATACAACTTCGTGTTGGACGTTCAGGAACTGCCCAGATTCAATAGCCTTTACGCGACGATTTTACCGATTGGGGATGGGTATTTGTTGAATCCTGAAAGTGGTAAAAAAACCACCTCCACTTTATTGATAAACGAGGACGCGCCATGGTCAGGTGAGTAGTCGCAGGCATTCACTACTGGAGATAACGCGACGGCAATCTCAAGTAATTTCTCACTGGATGGATTAAAAGATTTGAGTAACAGGTTGATAAGGAGCATTAATGCTGGAAGTTAAACACCTGACAAAAAGATATGGCAGACAAACTGCGGTAAATGATATGAGTATTCAATTCAAAAGTGGCATTTATGGTTTGCTCGGACCGAATGGAGCAGGCAAAACCACATTAATGAGTATGATCATGGGCGCGTTACGCCCTGATCAGGGTGAAATATTCTTTGAAGGTAAATCGTTGTCGAAAGATAGGAGCCACTTCAATTCCAAGGTTGGATACTTACCTCAAAACCCTTTATTCTATAAAGAATTTACTGGGGATGAATTTTTGGAATACATCTGCGTTTTAAAGAATATTCCAACGACTGATCGTATGGAGCAGATTAACCACACGCTAGCGGAAGTGAACCTTGTTTCAGCCCGCAATAAACGTATCGGCGCTTATTCTGGCGGCATGAGACAGAGACTTGGAATTGCCCAAGCGTTGCTTGGTGATCCACAAGTATTGGTTTTTGATGAGCCCACCGCTGGCCTCGACCCGATTGAACGCATCCGCTTTCGAAATACTCTGGCCAGGTTTTCGAACGAAAAGACAATCATCATCGCAACCCACATCGTTCCGGATGTCGAATCTATTGCTCACGCGGTCGTGGTTATCAAAGAAGGCATATTCCTCACCCAGGATTCTCCTGAACTATTGATGGAATCGATTAAAGGCCAGGTTTGGTCGCTCTCCGTTCCGATTGACGCGATTGATAGATACATAAACACATACCGGATCAGCAGTATTCAGCTTCTCAATCAACGTTATGTCTTGAGAATTATCTCTGAAAAAGCGCCCAGCATAGATGCAGTACCTGCAGCTCCTCGTTTGGAGGAAGCCTATATTCATCTGACCAATGGGAGTCCCCATGACACTGCTTCGCTTTGAATTCCTCAAGATTTTCAGAAAGCCTTATCTCATTGTCAGTATCCTGCTGCTTACACTGATTAATTCTGCAGCGATTTTTATTACAAATAGAGGTTACCAACAATGGGTAATGGAGGAGGATCAAAACCAAGTTTGTATGGAATTTCTCTGTGGTCCGATTGACAGTCAAAAAATTGATACGGTTATCAGTGAAACCAAACGTTTGTCGGATATCGTGGCATCTCAAAAATTCAGCCGGGAGTACGATCCAAATACCACGACAGGCTACTTGTTCAGTGATTTCAACTTGTATTACGGTTACCTGGAACCGAATTTAAAATATGCAGTGAGTTATGCCTATGACATGCAAGATGTATTACAGAGGGCGGAAGACAACATCAAATTTTATGAGCGGGTCGGTAATATAAAAGAGCTAAATGAGAACCACGACATCGTTCGCTTATATTCTGGTCGTTTGATCAATGAGTATCGGAACTTATATGGCGCAAGATATCTTTTGTTCTATGATTTTTCGGGACTTCTAATTATCTTTCTCTTAGTCTTGACACTTACTCCTAGTTTCGTTTCCGAAAAAGAAAACCGAATGGATCAGTTGTTTCCAACATTTCCAAGCGGGGAACGGAAGAAAAACTCTGTCAAGTTCTTATTCATAATCCTCATCACTTTCATATATTGTGTCTGGTTCTTCTTCATGGATCTGATTGGCTTTGCCTTGTTTTCTCACCTTCAGGGCTTTTCCATGCCGCTATACTCAATCCAGGAGTTTCGGTTGACACCGCTTACGCTATCAGTCATCCAATACTATGGTGTCAGCTGGATCCTTAAGATATTTGGATCGCTTATCATCTCCTTTTATATAGCCGTCCTATCCAAGCTCCTTCCTAAGATCGTCTATGTCTTTCTAGGAAGCGTCCTTCCCCTCATATTGTTTGTCTTTTGGCTGCCAAGAGCACATTCCACGTTAGGTTGGCTTGATTTCATTAATCCTATGCATTTGATAAAGAATAGGTATTTATTCCTTGCTTATCATCCCATATTTATCGGATCTAATCCCATTCAACCCGTATTTCTTGTAGTTTTGGCAGCTCTGCTCTTGATCATAATTTCTAGTATCATCATCCAAACCAGGATACGTCCAAGGGTTGCTTAGGTATTTCCGGAGGTATAAATGGCTCTTTTTGTTGCAGAATTAAGAAAACTAATGTCCAAATCTTTTGGTCTTTTATTAGTTGTGTTGATGTTAATCCTTAAGATAGCATACTTGGGGTTTGAAGATTCGAAGACGAACACCTACATACTGGATAATAAAACGGATTACTTAACGATTGTGAATCGTTACACGGGAAAAGTGACTCAGGATGTTTCTGATCAGATCGAAGCGGAAAATGCCCTTGTCTTGCGCGCGGATAGTGAACTGCGTCGCCTTCGATTAGATTACAACGACGGTTTAATTACAACTGATAAATTTCAACATGACCTTCCTGTTTTAGAGAAACTCTCCAACAACAAGGAGCTATTTCTATACTTTTATAGTAATTACTTGACTGCAAAAAGTGAACACGATACCAGGTTTATCTTGTTTTCAGAAGGCTGGGATCGATTTTTCTCAAGCGTTCGGTTGGATTGGTTTTCTTCCCTAGTGATCATTATTTTCGCTGCCATGGTTTTCGGAAAAGAGTATGAAGCTGACATGCAGAGACTTCATATTTCAACTACCAAAGGTGATGCCAAGTTGGTTATAGCGAAAATTCTTGTTCTTTTTTCTGTAATCCTTGTGATTGGGCTTCTCAGTTTTTTGAGTGAGTTTCTTTTTTTCAATATGCGCTATGGTCTCCCAAACGGGACTTTCCCTTACCAAAGTCTTACCACATTCCAGAACTCATCCTTGCCATTAACCCTATTTCAAGCAACCTTACTGACATTTTTTCTCCGACTCTTTGGTTTTTTCATCCTTGGAATAATAACCATTTCAATTTCGATTTCCTCCCAAAGTGTAACACCTGCTTTAATAGGAGGATTATCACTCGTGGCTTTGCCATTTGTGTTGCCTGTTAGTAATTCATCGAAGGTTTTTCTGCCAAGCCCCTATAGCCTGATTATTGCTACTCCATTTCTCTATGCTTCTAATGATCCCCTTATGGAACGAAATACCTTTTCTATTATCACCCAGCTATCTAACCATCATTTAGCAGGAATATTGGCTTTCTGGTTTGTTGTGACTTTCTTTCTACTTTTGTACATCAAACGAAAGTATGGATACATCAGATATTTGCCGAATAAAAGTAAATCATCCTTGTTTATTTGCCTTTTAATCATTCCCCTTCTATTTGGATGTGCAAAACCAGGGTTAGAGGAAAGAGATGAACTCACAATCAATTTTTCAAATGATCTCTTGTATTCGTATTCTGACCCTTATGTCGTATCTTTATTTCCAACCCTTATGCTTGAAGATACCAGCAATGCTTCCCTTTCACAAATAAACCGAGATCCCTTTCTCAATAAGGAGTTTGTTGATAAACATGTCGGCGGAATATTTATCGACAATGATGTCTTGTTTTATTCCATTACAACAAACGATTATGGTCAAATTCGATCTGTGAACCTTAGTAACTGGGATGATCAAGAATTGTATACGAGGTACCCCCAGCAACAGGTTTCTATCATCAATGATGATCTTGAAATCCACACTTGGTCCCAAGGTAAAAGCTTTTTACCCTTTATAATCTTTGATAACAAAATCTTTCTTTTGAATGAAGAAGAATTGATCATGATTAATATTGGAGATTCTAAGGAAGTTCCAATTATTAAAAAGATCAGTCAGCCAGGAGGGTTGGCTTTCAAGGATGGCAAGTTTTACTACATTAATAAAAACAATGAACTAAGAACCTATTCATTACTCGATAAATCCGATCAACCTATGCTTGGCCTCAAAGCGATGTATCAGTTGCTGATCAGAGACAATTTACTTTACTTCCAAAACCTTGATCGAGGATTAACTTTGTTTTCGCTAAATCTGGATTCCAATGAGATACGGCAGGTGCTCAATGCTGATATCGGACATTATGGTTGCGACGACTCTTATGTTTATTTCTCCAATTTGAGCGATAACGGTTTTCTGTATCGTGCAGATTTGATTTCAGGGGAGCAAACCCTTATAGCGCCAATTGCCTATGTCTCAAATATCCAGGTACTTGAAGGAAAACCATACCTTTATTTCCGTGCAGTTGATCCCGAAATAGGGAACATTGTTAATACGTACAAGATATATAAAACCGATTGGCGTAGCGAACGATTAGAATACTATACGGTCTTCAATGACTCGGTGCAATAATCCGGTCATTGGAACTATTACCTAGAATAATTACTTGAATTGATAATTATTGGCATAAGATTGACATCCTCACCTCAGGAATTGCTTTTGTAATCAGGAAAGTCGCCGATTGTTTCTAGGCTTACATACACAGTCGTCGGAGCAGTAATAATATCACTAGGATAATCAAGAAAGTTGAGAGAAAGCCAAATAAATAATAATCCAATTGATTGTGGCTTCTCTCCTCTCTTATTTCTTGTTCCCTTACCATAAGTTGGTTCTCAAGAGTTCGAAAAAATCCTGACTCGTTTTTTTTGATGTCAAATGCAATAACAATCTTATTCTCAATTTCTCTGATTGCTTCTTGGGATAGTGGCTTTTTTTGAGAAACATGCTTCTTGATTGAATATCTCACATTAATCACCCTTCTAGGCTAACATGCCAATAATTATTGGGAATAATCTCCATTAATAGATAGTCGTCTCACCCCCCCAATTTGTGACAAAATTGTAAATATTCCTTCTATCAGATAATTAGTCGGTTCTTCTGGCAAAAGGATGCCGACTGTTGTTAATCGTTATAAAGGAACACAGTAAGTGAATAGCAAGCAAAGGAAGTGTATATACACATCCGAAAATTACATTATTCAATAACTG
>CAZOYK010000049.1:0-14210 GCA_964584065.1 uncultured Anaerolineaceae bacterium
ATACTTTGCGAGGTTTTATGCCCTATCCAACTGCTCACCCCAAGGTTATTCAACGCGCGCAGGCTGTGCTCGAGTTGCAGCCAGTTTTCCTAGACACCGAGACCACAGGCACAGGGCAGACAGACCGCATCATCCAGGTAGGGATTGTGAACGCCCAGGGCGAAACGCTGTTTGAGTCCCTGGTGAACCCCGGCATGCCCATTCCAGCTGAATCGAGTGCAGTTAACGGTATCAGCGATGAGATGGTCAGGGATGCGCCTGTGTGGACTCAGATCTGGCCGGACGTGGAAGCGATCCTCAGGGGCAGGGTGATCGGTATTTACAACGCTGACTTTGACCTGCGGCTGCTGCGTCAGACAAACAAAGTCTACGGATTGCCGATGAGCATTGAAACCAACCAGGCTTTTTGCGTAATGAAGCTCTTTGCGGCTTTTTATGGCGAATGGAATGCGCGCAACAATGGTTTTAAGTCCCAAAAGCTCGAATTTGCAGGCAGGTTATTAAATATTCCCATTCCAAATAGCCACGACGCGGTTGATGACGCCCGCCTGACCGCCGTTTTGACCCAGGCGATTGCGGATTACCAGCCCGAATAGCAAACCGAACATATTTCTCCCTTGTGATTTAATGTACTGTGTGGTATTATGAAAATATGAGCAATTATTCATATATGAAGAGGTGAGATGGAAAAAAAGCTTACAACTCAGGCAACCTTTAACAGCATGGCAGCCACCTTTAAGGGGCTGTCTGACCCAAGCCGTTTACGCTTACTCACAATCCTGTTCGAAGGTGAAACTACCGTAAATGAGCTTGCCGAGCAATGCGGTCTTAGCCCAAGCGCCACCTCGCACCAACTGCGCGTCCTGCGCAACCTGCGCTTTGTAAGCGCCAGGCGTGAAGGTCAACAGGTTAATTACCGGATCAGCGATGAACACATACAGGACCTGATGGAGCAGGCTTACAATCACAGTCTGCATCTGAATTCCTGAACTTCCCCCGAAACATGATGATGAAGCAAAGCGAAAAGAATTCACAAGTTCCGATTGAAAATAGAACGGTAAGTGCCTGCACGGGGAACTGCTCCTCGCCAATCCTTCCATACACTTCGTCCTATCACCCTACTAAAAGAGCGAGCATTCTGGACTTTCGAGGCTTCTGGCGTTACTTTCTCCACATGCCAGACCTGAAGATCATTGTGCCGGGTTGGATCCTCCTTTTTGCAACCTTTTTCCTTGATCTTTTTGGCCTTTCGCAGCCTGTTGTGCTCATTCTGCAATTCCTGGTTTTGCCCATTGCCGGCTGGATGGTCTTCCGCAATGGAGCCATCAGCCTCTTCAAGGAGCACAACCTGAACATGAACGTGCTCATGTCTGTGGCTTCAATTGGTGCTGTTGCCATTGGCGAGGCGCACGAAGCTTTGATCATGGTCATCTTATTCACGCTCTCGGAAGCGCTTGAGGGTTACACCAACGATCATGCCCGTGCAATCCTGACCGAATTTGCTGATCTCGCCCCGCATCAAGCTCTGTTGACGACCGCGGATGGGGAACGGTTGGTAGCGATTGAGGACCTGAAGGTTGATGACCGGATTTTGGTGCGGGCAGGGGAACGCTTTCCGATGGATGGCGTGGTCGTCAGGGGTTCCAGCGAGGTCAACCAGGCACCCATCACTGGCGAGAGTCGCCTTGTGCCAAAAACCGTAGGTGATGAAGTCCTCTCGGGTACGGTTAATGGACAGGGTGTGTTGGAGGTGCGCGTAAGTCATCTGGCAGCTGATACCACCATTCAGCGCATCATTGCCCTTGTCACCGAGGCTCAGGAGAATAAGGCTCAGCAGGAGAAATTTATCAACCGATTTGCCAGGGTTTACACCCCGATTGTGGTTGTGGTTTCCATTTTGGTGGCTGTCATTCCGACGCTGGTCTTCAAACAAAACTTTTGGAACACCCCTGAAAGTTATGGCTGGTTTCACCGTGCGCTTTCTGTCCTGATGGTTGGATGCCCTTGCGCCTTGATTATCAGCACCCCGATCACGATGGTCAGCGGACTTACGCGCGCGGCAAGAGCCGGCGTGATCTTCAAAGGCGGTATATTTCTGGAGAGTCTCTCTAATAGCAAGGTGATGGCATTCGATAAAACCGGCACGCTGACGCTTGGCAAACCTTCTGTAACCAGGGTGCAGGCGACGGATTGCAAAGGTGAAAAATACTGTGAGCCCTGCAATGATTTGGTTGCGGTAGCCAGTTCTCTCGAAGCCCACAGCACCCATCCGCTTGGGAATGCGGTCATCCAGGAAGCTCTGGCGCGTGGGGTGCTCAACCGCTACCCTGCTGCTGAAGGGCTGCAAGTGCTGGAAGGGCGCGGTCAGCATGGGATGGTAAACGGCAAATTAGCAACCGTTGGCAGTCTGCCGCTCTTTTTGGCAGAGCATGAAACACCTGAACGTATCATTACTGCTTCGCAGGCGGCCGAGCTCGAAGGGCAGACTACCATGCTGATCTGTGATGGCGATCGCGTAATCGGATATCTTGCTGTGCAGGATGAGCCCCGTCCGGGTACAAAAGAAGTTTTGGAAGCACTAAAAGCTGAAGGCATTCGCACGATCATGCTAACCGGGGACAATCCTGGCGTAGCAGAGCGCGTGGCAGGTGAGATCGGTCTGGATGAAATTTTTGCCAGTTTACTCCCTGCAGACAAGCTGACCAAGCTAAATGAATTCAAGCAGGAATATGGTCAGGTGGTGATGATCGGGGATGGGATCAACGATTCCCCTGCACTGGCGCAGGCAGATATCGGCGTGGCAATGGGCGGTGCGGGCAATGCGCAGGTGCTCGAAACTGCGGATGTGGTATTGATGAAGGATGACCTCGGCAGGCTTCCCTTTGCGGTCAGGCTTTCAAGGCAGGTCAACCGGTTAATCCGGCAAAACGTGGTTATCAGCCTGGGAGTCAAGTTTTTGGTGGCAATCGCTGCCATGGCAGGGCTGACACCGCTGTGGGTAGCGGTATTCGCAGACATCGGGATCTCTTTGATCGTGACCCTAAACGGATTGCGGGCGCTTAAATTTGAGGAAGAAACAGCCTAATTGGGGACAAAAATGATATCCCAGATTCCTGGCTCTACCATGTCAACCATTGAAATTGTGCTGGCAAAAGTGATCCAGGTTTGACCTGGTTTAAGGGCATAAGGATTCCCTTGCAAGTCAAAAAACTGGAAGGGTTCGTTGTTATTAGGTGCGTACCAGGTGCCGTTGGTCATTTTTCCGTCACGCAAGAAGATGGCTGGTTGTTCCCGGTCTCCCTCGCGTAAGTCAATGTCAAAAAAAGACGGATTGTATTCAATATAATCAGCCAGGAGTATCAGGACATTCTCAAATATCACCGGCTCCTGAGTATCGCGATCGAATGTTTGGGTTAACGTGTAACTTCCATCCTCATTTTGGAAATCCTGCCAAAGCTGATAGCCGCCATTTGTCTGGTTGTACCGCCAATCCATCACAGAAAAATCAGCATAAAGGTAACTGACCCTCATAGCAATTTCATCCCAATTCTCGATATCTTTATCGAAATAGAGGTCTGGCAGGGGTCTGATTGCGTTTTGCTTACCTTCGGCTGCGATAAAGGACCGCAATGCAGCCGTATCCACGACTGTATTTCCGCCCTGCGCGTCTGTTTCAGTGCAAATTCCCGGGCAAGGCACATACCCGCGATAGAAAACGCGGTCTGGCAGGGTCTGCTCAAAAACACCTGCTTCAGTTGGCGGCGCACTGGCAACCACCAAAGAAGCCTGGTAGCAGCGTGCTAAACGCGCGTCGACCACACGTCCAGGGGCGAGAGGTCCAACCGCCGAAGCATTCCCACCGTAGTAGAGAGCAAGGAGATGATTCATCTGATACCCGATGAAGTATTCAAAGACCATGTCAGCATCCACTATGTGGTTGAAGGGGCGCAGGGATTGTGGCCAGTTCGCCAGCTTGACCATGATCGGGCGTTCAAAAAGCAGGTCGGGCTCGAAAACTTTCAGCCCGGTCAATGGATTTGTTCTGTCGTTCTGAGCAGAAAAGGGAATCTGGGTGGCGGTTGGGGTGGCAACCTGCCAGGGGGTGGAGGTTGGCAGGGGTGTGGGGGTGGCCTGCCGGGCAGCTTTCGTGAGTGCTTGCTCAGGATTCAGGGTGGGGGTTGTGGCTAAATCTGTGACCAGGGGAGTGATCCTGGGGGCAGGCGTGAGTATGCTGCAGCCAGAAAGCAGCACAACCAGAAAAAACCAAAAGAACCGTCTGACAGTACGTTTATTGACCATCGATATTGATTCTAACACGGCAGGCGCCTGGTAGATTCCAAATCATAGCAATACCCTGACAATGCCTTAATTTACCTTTAAGCTGCATTTAACCTTCACCCGTTAACATTGTTGCGTGTTCAAAAACTAAAAAGAAATTTCGAGGAGAATTTTGAATGGAAAGTACTAAGAAAAATATTTTGTTGGTTGTTTCCCTGCTTTTGATTGTAACTCTGCTTGCTGCTTGTGGGGGCACCAGCACCCCAGGCGCGCCAGTTTCTGATCCTTCTGCGGATAATTCCACAATTTCAATTTCAGGATCTACGACGGTTCAGCCCCTGGCTGAAAAATTGGCGGAAGCCTTCATGACCGAAAACACTGGTGTACGGATTGACGTGCAAGGCGGTGGTTCGAGCGTGGGCGTTAAAGCGGCTGGTGAAGGTACGTCTGATATTGGCATGGCTTCCCGCGAGATAAAAGAATCTGAAATAGCGGAATTTCCCAATATGAAAATCTTTGTCATCGCCCGCGATGGCATCGCAATCGTTGCCCACCCTGATATCCCCGTTGGCGATCTGACCGTCGAGCAGGTGCGCGACATCTTCAGCGGCAAGGTCACCAATTGGAAAGACCTGGGTGGAGAAGATCAGAACATCATCGTAGTTTCGCGCGAGGAAGGTTCCGGCACGCGCGGCGCTTTTGAAGAAATGGTGATGGGTGAAGATGCCTTGATTGCGGCTACCGCCATCTTGCAGCCATCGAATGGTTCAGTCCGCACCACCGTTTCCACCACACCTAATTCCATTGGTTATATTTCATTTGGTTATCTGGACGATACCGTCAAATCGATCAGCATCGATGGTGTCGCACCCACAGAGCCAAATGCCGCAGATGGTTCATACCCAATCGTGCGCCCTCTCAACATGCTCACAAATGGCGAACCTGATGGCGCTGTCAAAGCATTCCTGGATTTCATCCTGAGCGATGCAGGTCAGAAGTTGGTTGTTGAAGATGGATATATCCCGGTAAACTAACTGAGTGGCTGGGCTTAGTAGCATTTATAATTAACAGACGTCTCTGCAACAAGGCAGAGACGTCTGAATGAGAAAGAACTGGGAGTAGAAAATAACCTGATGTCGGCTCGGATGATCGCTGATAAAACCGTGAAGTATATCTTGTTTGCGAGTGCTATCATTTCCATCATCATTGTCCTGGCAATCGGTTTTTTTATTTTCCGGGAAAGCATTCAGGCCTGGTCTGATATTGGTGTTGGGCAAATACTTTTCAAGACCGTTTGGCGACCTGGTCAGGACCAGTACGGTATCCTGGCTATGATCGTTGGCTCCGTATCTGTGACATTTGGTGCTATCCTGCTTGGCGTACCTCTGGCGCTTGGGTGTGCGATCTTTCTGGCTGAAATTGCGCCTGAAGGGGTACAGGCTGTGGTCCGTCCTGCTGTGCAGCTGCTGGCAGGCATCCCATCAGTGGTGTATGGCTTATTTGGCATGGTGATCCTGGTACCGCTTATCCGTAAACTGAATGTTCCAGGCAACTCGGGTTACGGCTTGCTGGCAGCGTCGATCGTGCTGGCTGTCATGATTTTGCCCACCATTGCCAGCATCGCCGAAGATGCCATTCGGGCTGTCCCTGAGAATTATCGTCACGGTTCCCTGGCTTTGGGTGCCACCAAGTGGCAAACCATTACCAAAGTTGTTCTACCGGCCGGCAAATCCGGCATCATCGCCGGGGTAATCCTGGGGGTGGGGCGGGCTTTGGGTGAGACGATGGCCATGATCATGGTCATTGGTAACTCGGTTATCATGCCCCAGCCGCTCCCTGGCCACCCGTTGACCTTCTTCCTTTCGCAAGCCCGCACGCTTACGGGTAACATCGCTGTTGAGATCAATTATGCCACGGGCGTCCACGAGAGCGCTCTGTTTGCCACCGGTGTGGTGCTTTTCGGCTTGATCATGATCGTGAATGCCAGTGCGCGCTGGATCATCCGCAGTCAAAAATTTGTTGAAAAGGCAAACCCGGAGCAGGTATGATCGAAGACCGCCTAACAGAAATTGCCTTTTTCCACAAGGCACAAGCCCAAAGCCTCAAGAAGGAACAAATCAGGCAAAAAATTTGGGTTGGGGTGATGTGGCTTTTTGGTTTGATTACCGTTTCAATTCTCATCCTGGTGGTTGGCTATGTCTTGGTGCAAGGCGGGAAAGCCATTGACTGGGAATTTCTCACAACTTCCCCTAAAGGCGGCATATCTGGCGAAGGCGGCATCTCAACCACTATTGCCACCAGCTTTTACCTGGTTGGTTTGACGCTGCTGATCGCAACGCCTTTGGGTGTTGGTGCGGCAGTGTTTCTTATTGAGTACGCCGCAGAGCAAAACCTCAGCTCCAAATTCCTGCGTGCGGTGATTGGCGTCGCAAACTTCGCAGTGGAGACTCTGGCTGGCATCCCGTCCATTATCTTTGGCTTATTTGGCTATGCCCTGTTTGTTTCAACGCTTAAATTTGGCTTTTCCTTGCTTTCAGCCGCCTTGGCTGGAGCTTGCCTGGTGCTGCCGACGATCATCCGTACCACCGAGGAAGCCTTACTGGCGGTGCCCGACGACTATCGCAGGGGCAGCCTGGCGCTTGGCGCCACAAAGTGGCAGACTCTTTACAGAATTGTGCTGCCTGCAGGTCTGCCAGGGATCATCACCGGTATCGTTCTCAGCGTTGGGCGGGTTATCAGTGAAACCGCCATTTTTTATGTTACCCTTGGCGGCAGTTATCGAATCCCCACATCCATCATGGACGGTGGTCGCACATTGGCTCTGCATCTTTATTATCTTGCCATGGACACACGCGCCTTCGATAAAGCAATGGGCACTGGGGCTGTGCTGGTGGTAATGATCATTTTGATAAACTTGCTAATTGACCTTGTTTCACGTAAACTCACAGCTGGGGTCCGGAAAGTACGATGAACGAATCGAAACTTGAAACCATAAACTATAGCCTGTACTACGGTAAATATCGGGCTTTAAAAGACATCAATATCAAGATTCCTGAAAACAAAGTGACGGCTCTGATCGGTCCTTCCGGCTGCGGGAAAAGCACTTTCCTGCGCAGTTTCAACCGCATGAATGATCTGATTGCCGGTGTTCGAACCGAAGGGATGGTTTTGATTGATGGAGAAGATATTCTAAAAACTGATCCGGTTGCCCTGCGCCAGAACGTCGGCATGGTTTTCCAGAAGCCCAATCCATTCCCTAAATCAATATTTGACAACGTGGCATACGGGCCGCGCGTAACGGGTCTGAACGACCGTCAGAAACTGGAGGAGATTGTCGAACGGAGTTTACAGTCGGCAGCGCTTTGGGATGAGGTCAAGGACAGCCTTGGCAAATCGGGTCTGGACCTTTCAGGCGGGCAACAGCAGCGGCTTTGCATCGCGCGGGCACTGGCGGTGGAACCGACGGTTATCCTGATGGATGAACCAGCTGCCTCGCTGGATCCAATCGCGACGCTTAAGATCGAAGACCTCATCCACGAGCTTTCGGCTAATTACACCATTGTGATCGTCACCCACAACATGCAGCAGGCTGGACGCGTTTCGGACTTTACCGCATTTTTCTACACGGACGAGACCCGCACCGGTCAGTTGGTGGAATTCAGCGAGACGAAAACGCTCTTCACAAATCCCCGCGATCGCCGCACTGAAGATTACATCACTGGTCGTTTTGGGTAGTGGTTCGCTGGACAATCGATCCATCCTCTGCTTGCCTTAAACCCAACTTCCGCAGGCTATGCCGCCAAAGAGCAGCCTGGTAGCGTTTGGATTGAGCCACCAGAGATGGTTTTGTTTTCTTATAACGTTCGAAGTATGCACCGCTCACTTGTGCCAGGTCTGGGTCCGCAATCAGTCGATAGACAGTTGCTGCTCCTGAGCGTACAGAAGCCCCCCAGGAGATTGGCAAGAAGCGGATAACCTTGGTGCGGATAATGCCTGGATGTATGCTATTGACCGTAATTCCGTAGGTGTTAAGTTGGTCCGAAAGTTCCCGAGTCCAGGGGATGATATCCAATTTTGAGCGGCAGTAGGCGACCCAACGCCAATAAAATGGATGCTTTGCAGAAGCATAAAGATTGGACCAAACAAAACGATGACCAATGGAACTCAGGTTGATAATTTGCATCGGCGCGGATTTTATCAAAAGGGGGCGCAGGAGGTTGGTTAGGAGAAATGGAGAAAGATAATTTACCTGGTGACATTCCTCAAAACCGTCCCCTGTAATAACCCGGCCAGCAGGGTAGAGGCCGGCATTGTTTACCAGGACGTCAATTTTGCCCACATCTTTCAGGATCTTTGCCGCCATTTCCCGCACTTCAAGTAAT
This sequence comes from uncultured Anaerolineaceae bacterium, assembly GCA_964584065.1. GTDB lineage: Bacteria > Chloroflexota > Anaerolineae > Anaerolineales > Anaerolineaceae > Mesolinea. The sequence continues at coordinate 8,661 of CAZOYK010000049.1, forward strand.
TTGGAAAAATCCGCCTTAACGGTAGAAACGGTTTGCCCGGGGGGGCCTTCGCCAATAGAGTCAAGCAGTGCTTCGAGTTTCTTGGGATTGCGACCATGCAAAACCAGGTTGGCTCCACTTTCCCAGGTCATTTGAGCCAGGGCTCTGCCGATGCCGTCTGTAGCGCCGGTGATGACGATCGTTTTTCCCTTTAATTCGCTCTTCTGACCCATTTTCTCTCCTGAAGCATTGCTGCCTAATCATACCTAAAAGTTTGAACAATTGAGGGGAGTTAATCTGAATGAATGTGAAAAACTCCAAATTGGTTTATAAGGAACGAATAGCTGCCTGATTCATCGGACTTGTGCGTGTTTTTACTGGTTTTGGACATTAGACCGTCAACGAGACTATAATCTTGCTTCAGAAGGAATACCAACATGGACCAAGCAAAAAAGAACCCCATTCGCGAGCTTCACCCAAATATCTGGGCAGTCAGCCTGACCAGTTTCTTCATGGACATCTCCAGTGAGATGGTCCTCAACCTCCTGCCTTTATTTCTTTCCTCTGTCTTAGGGGTAAAGACCAATATTATTGGCATCATCGAAGGGGTGGCGGAAGCCACTTCGAGCGTCCTGAAAGTCTTTTCGGGCTGGCTTTCCGATAAACTTCGCAGTCGCAAGTGGCTGGCAGTAGCTGGCTACGGCATCTCTGCCCTGGCAAAGCCTTTCTTTTACCTTGCGTCCAGCTGGGAAGCAATAGGTGCTATCCGCTGGGCAGACCGGGTGGGTAAGGGCGTGCGTACTGCCCCGCGCGATGCCCTGGTGGCCGATACGGTCAAACCTGAGCAGCGTGGGCTTGCCTTTGGTCTGCACCGTGCTGCCGATACAGCCGGCGCAATGCTTGGCATCCTGATTGCCGCCCTGGTGGTCTGGAAGGTTCAGGCTGCTGGCTCCTCCCTGCAAGAAAGCACTTTCCGCACGATTGTGCTGATCAGTATCATCCCCGCAGTTCTGGCTGTCATATCCCTGGCGGTGATGACCCGCGAAAAAAAGCCTGAAGGCGTTGCTGAGGCGCCAAAAATCAGTTTTAGGGGGCTTGGAAAGAACTTCATGTTCTTTATGATCATCGTGGGCATTTTTGACCTGGGCAACTCATCGGATGCCTTCCTGGTGCTGCGTGCCCAGGAACGCGGCATGAGCACGCTGCACATTCTGATCATGCTGGCGGTCTTTAATCTTGTCTACACCTTGGTTTCCACCCCTGCCGGCATGATCTCAGACAAAATCGGGCGCAAGAAACTGATCATCGGCGGCTGGACGATGTACGCCCTGATCTACCTTGGCTTTGCCCTGGCGCAAAATGTGACACACATCTGGCTGCTATACGTGGCTTATGGTCTGTACTACGGCATGGCGTACGGCACTGCCAAGGCAATGCTCTCGGACCTGGTGCCCAAGGATTTACGCGGAACTGCATTTGGTACTTATAACGCCGTCCTTGGTATTCTTGACTTTCCTGCCTCGCTGATTGCGGGTTTACTTTGGAGTGGTGCGGGTAGTTGGCAGGGGCTTGGACCTTCCGCCCCCTTCTTCTTTGGTGCTATACTGGCTACAATTGCGATTGTTTTGATGCTGATTTGGAAACCTTCAGCACCAAGAGCTGAGGCTGTTGAGGGAATAGCAGCAGTAAACTGAGGAGTACTTTATGCAAAGATTGAGAATAGGCGTCCTTGCATACCGCATGGACTACTATACCAACCTTCGGGTCATTATTAATCAACTTCCCGAGGCAGAATACGTCCCGGTAAAGGATATCTTTTCCTACCGGCGTGCCCTGACGCTCAAGCTGAACCGTGTTATTGGTAAACCTCTTTTTCCGACCTTTGACTTGAACAACCAATTTGAGGATTTCGACCTTAATAAGGTCGATCTCTACCATTTTTCCAATGGAATTAGTTACGGTAAAACTCCGTGGGTGTCCCATTTTGAGACGATTTTGCCGCGTTTTAGCGAGTTGTTGAGCCAGACCAAGGAGAACCACTGGCAGAACCTGGAACCGAGCCGGCTGACACTAAAAGGGCTCGATGCCTTACGCAGCCCAGCCTGCAAGCAGATGATTGCATGGTCGGAAAATGCTGCTGACTTCCAACGAAAGTTCCTGAGCGAAATCTCAAGTGAGTACCGCGAACTGATCCCGGCAAAACTATCTGTGTTACATCCTGGGCAGGAGATCCTGGTGGAGCGTGTTACTCCACGCGAGTATGATCAGCAGCATCCAATCCGTTTTGCCTTGGTGGGAGCCGCCTTTTTCCGTAAGGGAGGTCGTGAACTTTTCCGGACTTTTCAAAAACTGGCAGGTAAAGAAGGCTTGCCTGTGCGCTTGACCGTGGTCAGCTCGCTGCGCCTTGAGCCATATGCTGCCCAGGAAACTGAGGAAGATCTAACCTGGGCGCGTCAGATCATCTCGGAAAAACCTGAATGGCTTGAGTACTACGACGAGTTGCCATATTCTGAGGTGTTGGAATTGCTGAAGCAAGTTGACGTGGGTTTGCTGCCAACCTGGGCGGATACCTATGGGCTTTCAGTGCTCGAGGCTCAGGCTTCCGGCTGTCCTGTGATCACCACAGATGTGCGTGCTCTGCCTGAGATCAATAATAATCGGGTAGGATGGTTGATCAGGGTGCCAAAGGATGAGCTTGGTGAAGCTATCTATATAACGGAAGCAGACCGCCATAAGCTCAGCCAGATCATCCAGGAGGGTTTGGAAAGCACCATTCGCAAGATTGTTGCCGATCCGTCCGTGATTGCACAGAAAGGGCAGGCAGCCATGGAGCGCATCCGGGTCGAGCACAATCCACAAGACTATGCAGAAAAATTACGCCAGATTTACCAGGCAGCGTTGGGTTAAGAGGCTTTTCTTTTCGATTGCTTGGGTTTTAACCTTACATTTAACAATAATCCTTTGAGACTCGCGCTTTGGGAGTGTATAATTAGCTAAATCCAAAAACAACAAAGGAGTCATCATGATCGTTACAACGAAGAAACTATTTGAGCATGCCTATGGTAAATATGCCATCGGTGCCTATAATATCAACAACCTCGAGCAGATTGTCGGCTTGTTCCGCGGCAACCTGGACTCACAGGCACCTTTTATTATTCAGATCAGCAAGGGAGCACGTAGTTATACGGATAAGGCTTTCCTTGAGGGTTTGATCCGTGCTGCGGATGAGGTCTATCCTGAAGCCATTTTTGCGGTTCACCTGGACCACGGCGATGAAGCCACATGCTATGACTGCATCAACTCCGGTTTTTACAGCTCGGTCATGATCGACGCCAGCAGTCATCCCTTTGAAGAAAACATCGCCATTACACGGCGTGTGGTTGATGCCGCCCATGCCAAGGGCATCGTTGTTGAAGCGGAATTGGGCATGCTGGGTGGCGTGGAAGAGCATGTTTCCGTCAGCGAATCCGACGCCAAACTGACCAATCCTGAGCAAGCGCGCGAATTTGTGGAACGCAGCGGGTGTGATTCCCTGGCAGTTGCCATCGGCACAAGCCACGGCGCATTCAAGTTCTCTGGTTCGCAGTCACTGCATTTTGATGTGCTGGCTGAAATCCAGGAGCGTTTGCCTGGCTTCCCGTTGGTGATGCATGGCTCCAGCTCCGTGCCGCAGGAAGAAGTGGAACGCATCAACGCTGCTGGCGGCAAGCTGGCTGGCGCCAAGGGCGTAGACGCCACACAATTCCGCCGTGCTGCTGAATTAGGCGTAACAAAGATCAATATCGACACAGACGGTCGCCTGGTTTGGACTCGCGTACACCGTGAGTACTTCAATGCATATCCTGAAAAATTCGATTTACGCGACCCAGGCAAGGTTTTCATGGCTGAATACGCAAAATTCATTGCAGCCAAGAACGATTATCTCAACAGTGCTGGTCAATTGCCTGGCGTGCGGGAATTCCTGCAAGCCTAACACCTTGATTTTGAGAGAGAGCTTTGCCGATCGGCAAGGCTCTTTTTTTGAAAAGACCCCTATGTAGGGCTGGGGCTTGCTTCAGTTGTGGGTCAGGTTGCGCAGCCTGCCCCTGAGCGAAGCGAATGGGGTTAAACCTGACGTCACGAATTCTTGCATATAAAGTCCTCAGTAAAGCCAGGTTTCCAATGTCAGGTTGAACTGCGCAACCTGACCTACGACAGTATTTTCCAGACAAATGGCGGAGTGAATGCGGTTGCTACGGACGATTAAGCCTACTCCAGCCGCAATCTAAATGTTCCAAACAAAACCCAGAGAGACCAAGGCTCCTCTGTACGAATATCTTCGGTTCTATCACCCCTAAGGTATAATTTTCTAACGCAATTAAGGAGCATTACCATGACTGAAGAATCCACGACAAAAACCAATTTCATTCGTGAAATTATTGATGAACACAACCGCACGGGCAGGTTTGGCGGGCGGGTGCACACCCGCTTTCCACCTGAACCCAATGGCTATTTGCACATTGGTCACGCCAAAGCTCTCTGTATTGACTTTGGCATCGCTGAAGACTACGGCGGTCTTACCAACCTGCGCTACGATGACACCAATCCGGTCAAGGAAGACGTTGAATACGTGGATGCCATCAAGGAAGACATTCACTGGCTGGGCTTTGATTGGGGCGATCGTGAATACTATGCCTCGGATTATTTTGAACCCCTTTATGAGATGGCGCTGCAACTGATCGAGAAAGGACTGGCGTACGTGGATGAGCTCAGCCCGGACGAGATGCGCGAATACCGCGGAACGCTGACCGAGCCCGGCAAGGACAGCCCCTGGCGCGAGCGACCCATCGAGGAGAACCTCGATCTGTTTAAACGTATGCGCGCGGGCGAGTTCCCGGACGGCAGCAAGACTCTGCGGGCAAAGATCGATATGGCTTCGCCCAATATGAACATGCGCGACCCGGTCATGTACCGCATTCTGCATGCTACCCACCACCGAACTGGCGATGAATGGTGTATCTACCCCATGTACGACTTTGCCCACGGGCAGTCCGATTCGATGGAGCGCATAACTCATTCAATGTGCTCGCTGGAGTACGAAAACCATCGTCCGCTCTATGATTGGTTCCTGGATCAGCTCGGCATTTTCCATCCGCAGCAGATCGAATTTGCCCGCTTGAACCTGACTCACACCATCATGAGCAAGCGCAAACTGCGCAAACTGGTGGAAGAGGGTTTTGTGGACGGCTGGACGGACCCCCGCATGCCTACGCTTTCTGCCATGCGCCGCCGGGGTTACCCTGCCGCGGCGATCCGCGAGTTCATCGACACCATTGGTGTGGCGAAATCCGACAGCTTTGTCGAGGTGGAACTGCTGGAGCACATCGTGCGCGACCAGTTGAACCAGAGTGCCAAACGCCGCATGGCGGTACTGGAGCCGCTTAAGGTTATCCTGACAAACTATCCTGAAGGGCAGGTGGAGTATTTCGATGTCCTGGACTTCCCGCAGAATCCTGATGCTGGTGGGTCGCGCCAGGTGCCTTTTGGGCGCGAGCTTTGGATCGAACGCGAGGACTTTGAGGAAGTGCCGCC
>CAZOYK010000050.1:0-14153 GCA_964584065.1 uncultured Anaerolineaceae bacterium
AGTGATCGGGACCATGTCCCTTTTTTAAATGTGCGAAACTTATGTTACCTTATCGTTAATCCTTTTTCTGTTAATCCTTTTTCTGTCATTGCGAGGAACGAAGCAATCTAAACTATATGCCCACTGCAGCATTTGCAGTCATACAAATCAGCTTCTATCTGCTTCGCGATTTACTGATGTCATCCTGTTGCTAACATATTATCTAATACACCCAGAGTCTAGATTGCTTCGCAAAAGAAGCTCGCAATGACAGACACAAAGAACCACCCAATCCGCCTCCGGGTATAATTACCCCATCCAACCAACCATCATCCCCAGGAGGCGCACTGTGAAATCCGAGAAAATGAAAACCTTCAATTACTCCATCGGCATGTTCGGCACGTCCATCCCCATCAACCTGCTCAAAACCTTTGCCTTCGCCTATTACGTCGACACCCTCGGCGTCACCACCGCGCAATGGGCGTCCATCATGCTGATCTACACCTTCATCGACGCCGCCGACAACCTGATCTACGGCTTCCTCTCGGACCGCACCCGCACCAAATGGGGTCGCCGCCGCCCCTGGCTCGTGATCGGCACCCCGCTGCTCGTGCTCAGCCTGATCCTGTTCTACAGCACGCCGGCAGGGCTGGACAACAACGCGCTCTACATCTACGCCATGCTCTTCTACATCCTGGCTGGTACGCTCGACTCGGTCATCAACGCCAACTACGGCGCGCTCTTCCCCGAACTTTTCACCACGGATGCCACCCGTGCCAAAGCCAACGCGCTGCGCCAGGCATTCCAGCTGGTGGCGATGATCATCAGCATCGCGCTGACCCCGATGGTGGTGGACGCCCTCGGCTGGTCCACAACCGCGATCGTCTATGGGCTGCTCGGCGGAGCGGTGATCCTTTACATGGCGCTCACCAGCCGCGAGAAACCCGTCGCGCAAGAAGAAAAGAAACCCGAACTGTGGGATAGCGTCAAAACGCTCCTGACCAACAAGAAGTTTTGGATCGCTGGGATAACCAACGCTTTCTACAGCGCCGGCATGTCGCTGGTGATGGCGGGTCTGCCGATCTACGCCAAATACACGCTCGGCATCGGCAGCGGGCAGCAGTCGCTGCTATTTGGCGGAGTGCTGTTGGTGGCGATCGCTTCGGTGGCGGTTTGGGCCAACTGGGTGAAGAAATACGAACTGGTAAAGGTCTGGCGTTTTGCCATTGGGGCGCTGGCGCTGGCGTACATCCCGCTCTACTTTGCCAACAGCTTTTATGTGGCGCTGGCGTGCGCCATGCTGGTGGGCTTTGGCTTCGCCGGCGTGATCACGACCATGGATCTGATCCACTCGCGCATCATGGACGAAGACCAGGTCAAACACAACGTACGGCGCGAGGGCATCATCAGCAACGCGCTGGGCTTCATGAACCGCCTGAACGGGCTCTTCACCAGCGCCGCGTACGCGCTTCTGGGAGTGCTGTTTGGGTATGTTTCGGGCGAAGTCCCCGGCCCCCAACCCGGCACGGCTGCGCGCTTTTTGCTGACCATCTTCCCGCTGGTGATGATGGTCTTGAGCCTGGGTGTTTCCTTTCTCTCGGACTTTAAGCGCGTCCCGCTGGATGCCAGGGAAGAGGAAAAGTAGGGCGGAATGGTGTTCAGTTCACCACTCCGCCAGCAATGCGGTGGCATTGCCGTAGGCTGGATTGCACCCCGCCAAAATATCCGAGGCGGGTGAACATTCCAACCTAAGAGAGAAATGCTATTTGAATAGAAAGGACCCAACGTGACGCTACTGCAAATTGATCATGTTTCAGAAAAAGTGGGGGTCAACCTGCCGCTTAATGTCATCCTCCCCGACGACCTCACGCGCGGCGGCAAACCGCTGGAAGAGCGCAAAGTGCTCTACCTGCTGCACGGGCTTTCCGATGACGCCTCCGCCTGGCAGCGCTATACCAACATCGAGATCCTCGCCCGCACGCACAGTTTGGTGGTGGTGATGCCTTCCGCCGGCCGCAGCTTCTACGCCGACATGGCGAATGGGCAGGCTTACTTCAGCTACATCACCGAGGAGCTGCCCGCCTGGCTCGCGGCTACTTTCCGCATCTCCAGCGCACGGGAAAACACCTTCGTCGCCGGCCTTTCCATGGGCGGCTACGGTGCGTTTAAGGCGGCCTTCCTGCGCCCCGATCTCTACTCTGCCGCCTGCAGCCTCTCGGGCGTGCTGGCGCTCAACGCGCTGCTGGCACCACCGGACAAGGTCGAAAACCAGGCGCTGATGCATGAATTTGATCTGCTTTTCAGCGGACTGGATAAACTTTCTGGTAGTTTGCACGACCCGATGAGCTGGCTCAAGAATGCCGCCGTGAGTTCCACCCCCCTACCCCGCCTCTACGCCTCCTGCGGGCTGGAGGACGACCTGCTGCCGCTCAACCGGCTCTTTGTGCACGCAGCGGCGCAGGCTAGCGTGCCGCTGCATTACGAAGAAGATCCTGGCGGGCACGAATGGATCTTCTGGCAGAAGCAGATAGAGAAATTTATCCTGGCGATTTGATTTCAGCCAGCCTTTTCCGGGAACCAGTGCCTGGTTCGGTTGATGTAGCGGGTCAACATCAGCATCACCGGCACCTCGGTGAGCACACCAACCGTACAAACCAGCACTACAGGTGAATCCGGTCCGAAGAGAGTGATGGCGACTGCCACAGCCAGCTCGAAGAAATCCGAAGCGGCGATCAGGGATGCAGGCGCGGCGATGTTGTGCGGCAGCTTTGCGACGCGGCACAACTGGTAAGAGAAAGCTGCTGAGATGATGTTTTGCAGCACCAACGGAACCGCGATAAGAAGTACGTTAAAGGGGTACTTCAGGATCACGCTGCCCTGGAAGGTGAAGATGATGATCAGGGTCAGGAGCAAACCAACCGTGGTAATGCTGTCAAATTTGGGCACAAATTTCTCGTTGAAGAATTCCAGGCCTTTGCGCCTGATCAATACTGACCTGGTGATCGCCCCGGCAGTCAGCGGAATGACAACGAAAAGAACGATGGAAAAAATCAAGGTATTCCAGGGAATCTGAACCTTGTTGATACCCAACAAAAAGGTGACCCACGGCACAAAAAGGACGATGATCAGCAAGTCGTTCACCGAGACCTGGACCAGGGTGTGGGCGGGGTCGCCCTTGGTGAGGTTGCTCCAGACGAAGACCATCGCGGTACAGGGAGCCACACCCAGCAGGACCGCACCAGTCACGTAATCGCGTGCCAGTTCGGTGGGGATGAAGGCTTTAAAAATGACATAAAAGAAGAGTGATGCCAGGCCAAACATCAGCAACGGCTTGATCAACCAACTGCTGCCGGTTGAAATCACCAAGCCGAGCGGGTTTTTGCGCACATTTTTGATGGACTGAAAATCAATCTTCATCATCATCGGATAGATCATGATCCAGATCAGGACGGCGATAGGAATATTTTGATTGGCGTATTGGATCTTGCCAAGGAAATTCGGGATGCCGGGGATATACTTGCTAATCAGGATCCCGGCTGCCATACAGAGCAGCACCCAGACAGTCAGGTATTTTTCAAAGAAACCGATGCCAGCAGATTTTTTTGGTGTCATTAGTTAGCCTCTGATCTTCTTTAATATAGCTACCACTTCTTCGGTCTTGAGCACTTTGCCGTATGAAACGACCTTACCATCCACCACCAGGGCTGGCGTGGACATAACGCCGTAGGATGCGATCTGTGCAAAATCCCGGACGTGATCGATGGTCGGATCCATGCCCAGCTGCTCCAGGGCTGCTACAGTGGCGGCCTCGAGCTGATTACACTTGGCGCAGCCGCTCCCCAGCACCTTGACGCTCGCGCCTTCGGTATGGGAATCCACAGCTTCGGAGAACTTCAACTCCTCAGTTGAACCCAGGCTCTCTGCAGGTTTTTTCTTTCGGAAATTTGACAGTACCATGTGATCTTACCTTTCTGGTGTTGATTTTTAAATTAACGGCTGGATGGCGTTGAACAGATAGCCCACGAGAATGATCCCGAGGACGCAAATCGCGATGAACATCGCCAGGAGTCTTGGCTTGATCGCCTTTCGCAACATCACCAAGGACGGGATCGAGAGGGTGGTGACCGACATCATGAACGACAGAACCGTTCCCAGCTGCGCCCCCTTGGAGATCAGCGCTTCGGCGATTGGGATTGTGCCAAAGATGTCGGCGTAGAATGGCAAACCCAGTAGGGTCGCAAGGAGGACGCCGAAGGGATTTTCACGCCCAAGCAGGGTAACCACCCAATCTTCAGGGATCCAGTTGTGGATGAACGCGCCGATGCCAACACCTATTAATATGTAGGGAAACACCTTTTTGAAGGTGGAAACCATCTGTTCTTTGGCGTAGATCAAGCGGTCTTGCGTGTCCAGGTCAGGGGATTCGATATCCACATTGCCCGCCCGCAGGACAAAACTTTCGATGTGGGGCTCCATGTGCAATTTCTCGATCAACGATCCCCCCAGGATGGCAACCACCAGCCCAAGGACAACGTATAGTACGGCGACCCTAATCCCGAAGATGCTGGTCAGCAGCACCAGCGAACCTAGATCGACCATCGGCGAGGAGATAAGGAAAGAGAAGGTAACCCCCAAAGGTAAGCCGGCGGAAGTAAAACCGATAAAAAGCGGCACCGAGGAGCACGAACAAAACGGGGTGACTGTGCCAAGCAAGGCTGCGATGGTGTTGGCACCCAAACCGTGAAATCGGCTGAGAATTTTTTTGCTGCGCTCCGGAGGGAAGAAACTCTGGATGTAGCTGATAAAAAAGATCAGTACGCACAGCAAGAGGGTAATCTTGATGACATCGTAGATGAAGAACTGCAGGCTGCCAATCCAGCGATTGGTTGTGTCGAGACCAAAAGACGTAAGCAGCCTCCCCACCAAGGCGTTCAGCCACTGCATACCCAGGATTTGATTTTGAATAAAGTCCCAAATGGAAGTTGTCATGAAGTTTGCTTTCTAAGAGTGAGTGATTTTTGGTGGGCAGGGGCTCAGCTGTCGCAGCAATCGCACTGGACTGCATCAGCTGAAATGGCTGTAAGTTGTTGGACGAGTGAGACTGCCGCGGGAGCGCCTTCGGGGCAAATGCGATAATACGTCCATTTGCCTTCCTGCCGGCTGGTGACAATCCCGGACTCAAGCAGGACTTTCATATGGTAAGAAAGTCCGGATTGTCCACAGTCGAGATTTTCCAGCAACTTGCAGGCGCACTTTTCGCCGCCTCGCAGCATTTCAAGCACGCGCAGTCGGGTTTCGTCGCAAAAAGCCTTGAATACACGTGCCTGGCTTTGATAATCGTTTTCCATGATATCCTCACATAAAATATTTTTGATATATCGAAATATAATCCTCACATCAATTTTTGTCAATGTATTAAAATTCTCATATCTTCAAATATTCTGACAATTTGGTACCAAAACTCTTCACAACCCTTGGAATATTTCCAGTTTTGGTTTACAATATAGTAGGAGAAAAAAAGAGAAATCCACCAGTCGCTCCGAAAGAGGTTAATACAAAGTGCCCCGTTTCTGGCGAGTATTGTTGATATCCTTACTAATTGTGCTCGTGCTTTACGGCATTTACTTCGCCCTGGGCAGACCAGTAATCCCCCTGCCATCCATCCCCTACAAAGTTTCACCCGGACAGCCACTTCATTCCATCATCACCTCAGATGGAGCTGATCAGCTCAAGCTTTCGCTCAACACTAATGGCGAAATTGAGATCACCTCAGCGGAGCAATCCGTGGTTTCGCTGAACTATACGCCGGAAACTTTTGATAACACTCTCGACCTGGGCGAGAGATTCCTTATAGCACAAAAAACCGTCCAAAGTAATGGGACAGCCCCTGAAAGTTCTCCTTTTTTGCGGAAGTTGATAAACTGGGCCATTTCCTATTACTACCATATCGTCCGTTTTCGCTTGTCCGTTCTACTAACAGCTTTACCATAAACAAACGTGCAGTAATCATTTAACAACGAAATAGAGGAAATAAAACATGAACAAAACACCAACTTTCATTAAATTGCTTCTTGCGTTAATCCTGGTCCTCGGCGTTGTGATGACGCAGCAGCCCCCCATGGCAACTGCCGAGATCGCAAAGCAAGATGGTCCAACCAACATGGTCCACATCGATGTTACCTTTGACCCCGGAACCAAGACCTATAGCTTGGGTGGTTTCTCAGCGGAGGAGTTGCGCCAGGTGGGTGCGCCCCAATTCCCGGATGAAATCTGGCAGGTTCTGGGTATGCTTGACACTGCCACTCTCAAGATCGGCGGTGAGATGATTGACGTCTACACTGGCGATCAGCAGTTGCTTTCACTCGCCTGGGATGGACCCTCACGCGAGATTCTCTATTCCCTCCTGGATGCCTATCTTGAGCTCGGAGACGGAAGAATTGACGTAGAACGCGCCGAATCCTGGCTTGATAAAGCCGACATAGAGATCAGCCTGCGAGAATCCAAGGAACTCAGTGAGCCGCTTATGATCGCACTCGCGTCCCTCGTGCAGGTACAGATAAAAGATAATGGCGAATTGAGCGTGGAAGGCTTCCCAACCGGGATGTCGCTCACCCCTGAGACGCTGGACATGATCAACGCGGCTAATGTCGAGAACCTCAAGCTGTGCTGGAACAAAGGTGTGATTGATTTGCAGGTGAACGGTCAGGAACTACCCCAGGTGACCGTATACCAGGGTGGCTTGGGCGTGATTGACAAGGCGTTCGGGCTCAACCTCGGCGATCTCACTCCGATCTTTGGCTCAAGCTTCGGTGCTGGCCTGGTCATCGGCGATGCCGACCCAGTCACCGGCGAATGCATGCCATAGGTTCTAAGCTGGCCTAAAAGAGAAGAAACATTTTTAATTGAAGGAGGGCTGCCCCTGCAATATTGGGGACAGCCCTTCGTGTTTCTATTTATTATCTTGCATACCGGCATTACGAATAACTCACCTATCTAGATTGATTTTTTTGGAATTTCTGGAATTAATTCCCCTCAAGCATCAAAACAGCTTACAATCAATCCATCAACTTTGCTTAAGGATGCCAGATGAACGAGATGAACCTCCACCGCCACATCACACCTGCCGAACAAGGGCTCTACCTCCTGTTGCCATTTGAGATGCCCGACAGTACTGCCCGCCTGGACCTGAGCTATGCTTATCAGACGCACACCAGCGAGCCTGTCGCCGTGCCTGAGGGAAAGTTTTCCCAAACCAGGCGGCTGAACATCGTGGACATTGGTCTGATTGCGCCGGATGGCACGCAGGTGGGAGCCAGTGGCTCAAGCCGCTCGGAGATCATGGTTTCTGAGGTCTCAGCAACCCCTGGATACCAACCGCACCCACTTACCCCGGGAAGCTGGCAGATCATCCTTGGCGCATATGTGATCGCCCCTGAAGGGGTTGACGTGAGCGTTACGCTTAAATTTACCCCAAAAGTTCCCCGATGGCTTTGCGGCGACCTGCATGTGCACACCCTGGCTTCAGATGGCAGTTTACCGATTGAGCATCTGGCAGAGCACGCCCGCATCCATGGTCTGGACTTCGTCGCCATTACCGACCATAACCAGTCCGTCAAACGCGCTTCGTTCCCGCAGGTGGAGGGGCTCACGATTATTCCTGGTCAGGAGTGGACGCACTATAAGGGTCACAGCAACTTCCTGGGGCTCGAGCAGGCCTACCAGGGTAGTTTTATCGCCAACAACCAGGAAGAAGTCCAGGCAATTTTCCACGAAGCCCACCAAAACGGCGCTCTGATCAGTATCAATCACCCTTACGAGGCGAATTTTGGCTTTCGCTATGACCTGGACTCGCTGGATTACGACCTGATTGAAATCTGGAATGGACCCATACGCCCCGCCAACCTGGAAGCTATCGCCCGTTGGGATGGGATGCTCAAGGCCGGTCGCAAGCAGGTTGCCACCTGCGGCAGCGATTATCATGAGGACACCTTCTTCCAGCGCCTGGCAAGCCCTTGTATCTACGTTCTGGCTGATTCCAACAGCGAGTCCGATATCCTAAATGCCGTCAAAGCCGGCAGGAGTTACTTCGCCTTCAGCCCTACCAAACTTCAGCTGCTGCTGGATGTGGATGGGCAGACCTATGGCTCCAGCCTTACCTGGCGGGAAGGCATGCAAGCCTCCCTGAAGGGAATAGCGCTGGAAAAAGGCGATGTCATCCGACTTATCACGCAGGAGGGCTCTCAGGACATCTTTACTGCCCCGGAAAAGGGAGACTACGAGACCTCGTTGCCTGTAAAGGCTCCCGGGTACTGGCGTTTGGAGGTTTGGCGAACCTTCTTCAACTTCCTGCCCGCCATGCCAGCCTTGATCACCAACCCGATCTGGTTTGACAGGACGAAATAGAACTTATTTGCCGAAATCCTTTCGTCCATAGAACGACAAAGCCCGGGCTTACCCGGGCTTTTGATGTCAATTTCAAGCCTAATTCTTTGTCTTCAGCATTCCCAAAAGCCGCTGCCAACCTGGTTTTGTACGCAACTGGCGCATGCGCAGGGTGCCAACAATCCCGTAAGGGACGAAAAGCACAAAGATGACATAAATCGCGCCGGTAATAAAGCTCGCCGATTCTCCGATAAAGCGCCGCAAGGTGAAATCCAGGATGCGAAGCGCAAAAGCGCCGACAATCGCGCCGCTGAGCGTTCCAACGCCGCCAATCAGCACAATCAGAAGAGCCGTCACAGTGTATCCCAAATCTGCGACTGCTGGACTGATGATTGGCTGATATAGCGCATGCAGCAATCCAGCTGTTGAGGCAGTCAGCGAGGAAATGATCATTGCCACAACCTTGAAGGTGGTGGTGTTGTAACCCAGCATCTTTGCGCGACCCTCATTCTCCCGGATGGCAACACAAACCCTGCCTGTTGGGGAAGCCACAAATCGTCGGTAAAAAAGGAAAGTGGCCACCAGCAAGGTGAGCGCGATAACATAGAAACGCAGACGCTCCGAAACCGGGCTAATGAACGCCGGCACAGGCACACCCTGCAAGCCCACATCCGCGCCTGTCAGATTGATCATATCGCTCGACATTACAATGATGTGGAAAACTGAGGCTAAGCCCAGGCTTACGAGGGTGAAAGTGATGCCCTTCACCCGCGGTAATACCAGGCTGAAGAGCAATGCCTGAACAATTGCCGCCAGAAAAACCAGCAGAACAACACCCCAAAATGGCATTGTCAGCGTCTTGAGAGCAATACCAGTCAGATAGGCTGCTACCGCAAAGAACATGGCATGTCCAAAAGATAACAATCCGGTAATGCCAAAAAGCAGGTCAAAACTGAGCGCAAATAGTGCCAGGATGAAGATCTCTATTCCCAGACCCTCGAGAAACTTGGAAATACTGCCCTGGTTGCCCCAAATCATTGCCGGCGTTGAGCCTTCAAACAGCCCAACCAGGAACGGGATGAGCAGCATGACTGCAAAGAAAATCAGAATACCGCGGTTCTTTGTGAGAATACTAGAGTTATTTTTCATGATTACTCCTTGGTTCCCAACAAGCCGTGTGGCAGGATTAACAAAACAATCACCATCAGCAACACCGTGGAGGCGGGCACAAGGGGCGGGGAAGGTTTAAACACGGCATCCGTAAAAGGCAGAGGAATGCCAATTTGACCGTATTTGATCATGAATTGCTGGATCAGGCCCACCAGAAGTGAACCCAATGCCGCGCCCGGGAAGCTTGTCAGGCCGCCAATTGCCAGGGCAATCAGCGCGCTCAGGAGCAGCCGCTCACCCATTATGGGGGTCAAACCAGAGGATGGCGCAGCCAACGCGCCGCCAAACGCCGCCAGACCAACACCTAAGGCAAATACCAATGTAAATACCCGCCTCACATTAATTCCAAGTGCTTCCACCATCTGACGGTCTTGAACGCCAGCCCGGATGATCATGCCGATGCGTGAGCGTTTCAGCAGGATCCAAACCAATATCAACACAATAATGCCCACAATCGGAATAAAGATTTCATCATACACCCTCACCCGACCGCCCAAGAGCATGATGGTAGAGCATTGGTTCTCAAGTAAATCCGTGAGATTGGTAGCGGGGCAAGCTCCTCCGGTGCCGGTGAAAAACTCAGGTTTTGGCCAGACAAATTCCGGCCTGCCCCAAACAGCTTGCACAATTTGCACACCAATAGTCCCTAAGCCAAGCGTGAGCATGAGTTGGTAGATGGGGCGGTTATACAGCGGGCGGATCAGGGTAGTCTCCATAAGGGCACCCAAACCCACGCCACTAATGATCGCAACCAAAACCGCAATCGCGAAGAGCCAGTTGGTACTCAGGGCATACATCCAACTGGTAATTTGTGCATTAAACACCGCAGCGAGGATGCCAACAAGCAGTAGAATGGCAGGAACTAAGAACTTGCGCCAGTTGATTGCCTGCGAACGACCCTCCTCCCGGTTTAACAGGGCGATGCCAAAGGCTGAAATCGCGCTGCTCAACAAAAGACCCGCAATTGCCAGGAATGGGGAGATTTCTTCAAATGCAGCTTCAGCCGGGATGATCCGCAAGCCCTGGTCAGCCATGTAGGAATAGGTAATCGGGCTCTGAGAATGATTGTTCAGGTCCCAAACTGCGATTGGATATCGCGTCAGAACCAATGCGAGCAGCCCAAAACCCGCAATCGTCAAAATCCAGGCAGAAATTTTCCTGGGCTTCGATGCCAATTTGATCTTTCCGGTAAGGCGCTTCCACAGGGCTGACAAAGAAAAACCTGCCAGAATCAGGAGGACCGGGGTCAGGACGTCGATAAATGTGTCGGGACGCACATACACCGTCCATCCCACATAGGCACCGATCATGTAAAGGGTGCCCTGGGCAAGGTTGAGCACATCCAACAGACCAAAAATCAACGAGAAGCCGGCTGCTACCAGAAACGTAACAGAACCGACAGAGAAGCCGCGCAGGACCGTGATGAGCACATCCTTACCAGACATCCCACGCGCAGCCATAAACAGGAAGGCTGCTATGATGCCGAGCATGATGATTGCTTTGGAGTTTTTTCGTAAATTCATTTTCATAGTTAGACCTACGCTGCCCCAAGATATCGATGGATCATGGCTTTGTCGGCTTCCAGGTCTTTCATCAGCCCGGATGCAACGGATTTTCCTTCTTCAATGATCACGAAGAATTCGGCCAGTTTACTCGCTACAAGAAAATTCTGTTCCACCAAAACCACAGTGCTTTGCTCGGATAACTGGCGAATGACGTCAATCATATGTTCAATAATCACGGGAGCAAGCCCTTCGCTGGGTTCATCGATCAGGAGCAAGTTGTTATCCGCCACCAAGGCTCTGGCAATCGCCAGCATTTGTTGCTGCCCGCCAGAAAGCTCGGTGCCTCTAAGGTTGAGGAATTTCTTCAAGTCGGGAAAGAGGTCAAAAATGAAGGTGCGCTTTCTATCCAGATCGCCCTTGTTTCTCTCCGCAATTTTCAAATTTTCTTCAACAGATAGGTCTCTGAAGATCGCGCGGTGCTCCGGGACGAAACCAATGCCAAGAGCAGCGACTTCAAAGGGCGGCATGCCCTGGACTTCTTTGCCGTCAAAATTGATTTTTCCCTGACGTACACTTGCCAAACCCAAAATGGACTTCAAGGTAGTGGTCTTGCCGGCACCGTTACGACCAAGCAGTGCTGTGATGGAGCCTTTGGGAACCACGAAATCGACATCCTGCAGGATGTGATACTGGTTGATGAAGGAATGGATGTGTTGAACCTCGAGAATATTGCTCATACTATCTCCATTCCCAATAATTTCTATTTAAATGCTGCAAGGAAGTGCTCCTATAGGTTGAGGTCATAGAGCCCTCCCAGGTAGGCAGTCTGTACTTCGTGATTTGCCGCAATTTCAGCGGGAGTGCCTTCAGCGAGCACCTTGCCCTGGTGCATGACGGTGATCTTGTCGGATACACTCATCACCACGTTCATGTTGTGTTCCACCAGGATCACGGTTTTGGTTCCAGATTGCTGCACTTCCTGGATCAAGGCGATCAACTCCGGCACCTGGTCAGTAGCCATGCCTGCCGTGGGTTCATCCAGGAGCAGCAGTTCAGGATCTGGCGCGAGAATCATACCAAGTTCCAGCTTACGCTGATCTCCATGCGAGAGCACCCTGGCGGGCAGCAATGCCTGGCTTTTCAAGCCAACTTTTTCAACAACTTCGGCGGTACGTTCTTCACAGCGAGCCATTTTTGCGGTATCCATCAGGAGGCGGAAGTTTTTATCCTCCATGGCTTGGGACGCCAGGCGTATGTTCTCATACACTGTCAGGTTGGGGAAGATGTTTGTGATCTGAAATGATCGACCCATCCCAAGATGGATCATGCGGTGAATAGGCTTTCCCGTCAGATCTGTGCCTTTATAGAACACCTTGCCGCTGGTCGGCTTTAGATTCCCACTCAACAGGTTAAAAAAGGTGGTCTTCCCTGCGCCGTTTGGTCCAATAATCGCGTGTAAGGTGCCGGCTTCTATCTTGATGCTAACGTCGTCCACCGCTGCAAGTGCACCAAAATACTTGGTTAGATTCTTCGTTTCAATGATAGTCTCTCGTACCGTCATAAGGTCTCAATTCTTTACTTGATTTGCGGATAATGCTGAGATTCACTAGTGTCCCTGGAAGCCCGCAAAGCCTCCAGGGACACTTAAACAATAAACTAACTAATTGCCGGACAAGTTACCGATGGGCAAATCACCACAGCGGTTCTGGAGCGCTTCCGGTAGCAAGCAGGGAGGCTCAGGGCGGGTGGTGTCCACATAGGAGTAGTAATTGCCGGTGGGGTCAGTGACATTCTCGAGCTTGAGAATATACATATCCTGGATGGCAACATGGTCTTCAGGGCGGATGTAGATGGTGCCCTTGGGACCTTCGAACTCAAGACCTTCCATGGCGGCGACTAAAGTCGCGGGGGTAACATCGCCGTTGGTTTTCTTGAGGGTCTCGATGATCATAATGGCAGCATTCATACCGTCAGCATCGAAGAGGTCAGGATAGACGCCATAACGACCGCTGGCTTCAGCCACGAGGAAATCGTTGGCGGCATTCTTGGGGGCAGACCAGTGGTAGAGGATGCCAGCAGTAGTGCCAACAGCGTTGCCGTAGAAGACCGGGGTCAGGGCGTTATCGATGAAAGTTGTACCGAGTTCCATGGTGTCGGTGACGCCCTGGTCCTTGGCAGCCTGGACGAGGGAGATGAAGCCCGCGCCAGCCCAGGAAACAATGTAGGCTTCTGCGCCAGAGGCAGCGATCTGCTCCATGTAAGGAGTGAAATCGGTGGTGGTGGCAGGAGCGAAAATGTCGTCAGCAACAAATGTGCCGCCGTCCAGGGAACAGGCATCGCGGAAAGCTTCAGCCGAGCCGCGCCCGAAGGCGTAATCTGCGGCAATCTGGATGAAGGATGTGTATTTGGAAGTCAGAGCTTTACACTCATTGATGGCATCCTGGTAGTTGTTGCGGGAGGTGCGGAAGGTGAACTCATTGAAGTCCTTACCAGTGATGTCATTGGCTGCTGCTGGTGCAACAATCAGCGGAACTTCGTTGGCAAGGGCAATACCCTGCAGAACAGCAGTAGCACCAGAGGAGGCGGTGCCAACCAGGATATCAACATCCTGGATGTCGATCAGTTCATTGGCAACGGTGGTGGTGTTCTCAGGAACGCCGGCATCGTCGCGCACAAAGACCTGGATCTCGCAGTCGTCGATCTTGAAGGTGCTTTCCTGGGCGTCAGCAAAATTGAAGATTGGACCAGCAGATCCTTCAGAACCAGTTGCGTATTCCATGCCGAGCATGAACGAACGCTGGATCATGGCACCGTAGATAGCCAGAGCACCGGTGATGTCAGTGATCAGACCGACTTTGATAGGTTCGGCGCAGGTCAGACCAGCAGCGGGCTCTTCAGTTGCCACAGGTTCCTCAGTTGCGACTGGTTCTTCAGTTGCTTCTGGTTCTTCAATTACCACAGGTTCTTCGGTTTCCACGGGGGCTTCGGTGACGACCGGGACCTCGGTGGGTTGGGCGCAGGCGCCCAGGACCATGCTTGCGACAAGCAACATGGCGACTACAAAAAATATCGACTTTTTCATTTTTTCTCCTTGTAATTAGTCGTTTAATGATTGCC
>CAZOYK010000051.1:0-13937 GCA_964584065.1 uncultured Anaerolineaceae bacterium
AAGGTAACGATTTCAGGTTCCACCCTCATAACCCGGAGGTCAGTGGTTCGAATCCGCTCCCCGCTACTAAAGAAGACCGTATTCCTTTGGGTAACGGTCTTTTGTATTAACTATTGAAATTTTCTTGATTGATGAATTTATCCTGAAAAATTCTATTGGGGAAAAAATTGCTTATACTTGAAAATAAGAAGAGACGACTCTCCTTCTTAAGGACTGTTTGAGGGATTATCCGTATGAGCAAGAAAATAACAGAAAGTATTCTAAAATCCTTATCCACCCCTGAAAGCTTTAGTCGCGGATATCATCTATACCTATCCGACGCAGTATTTGATACGTTCCAGAAAGGCGACCTTTTGACTGGAAAATGTGAAGGCAACAGTGCACCGTTTTATCAAATACAAGTTCAATTGGATGAAGGTGGTGTTCGGGAAGCTTCCTGCACGTGTCCTTATGATTGGGGTGGTTACTGCAAACATATCGTTGCATTAGTGCTCACCCATATCCATAACCCGGATGCTTTTAACGAACAAAAAAATATCAACGCGTTATTGGGACACCTCGATAAAGATGGTCTGGTTAATCTAATCACCAAAATGGTCGACAAAAATCCAGACTTATATTCGAATCTGCAGACCGCAATCCCTGCCGTGTCAGCTAATTCCCAGGCTGTCCAAGAACGTAGTAAGCGCAAAACCGAAGTATCAAAGACGGTATATAAGCGACAAATCCGAAGTATCTTGAATAGTCTTAAAGGGTATCGCCCGTCAGAAGCATACTGGATGATGGGTGGAATGGTCAATCAACTGAACCAGGTTCGAGATACTGCCTACGAATTTCTGGAGGCGGATGATGCGCGAGGGGCATTGGTGATCCTAACCACGCTGCTAACCGAGGTCGGTGGAAGTTTTGAAGAGTTTGATGATTCCGGTGGCGAGTTGGGTGATTTTTTTAGTGAATTGGTCCTGCCTATTGTCGAAGTCATTCTGTGCACTGACCTCAGCAAAACCGAGCGCCATAAGCTGTTTAATGAGTTGAAACCTGTGATTGAAGAATTAGGGATTTACGGGATTGATTACCTGGATGCGATTCTGGCAGCCCTGAATCGTGGCTGGTCGGAGGAAGCGCCGGATGAGCCGGAAGATTATTATTATGACGAATCTATCCTGACTGAAGCCAAACTGAATGTCTTGGAACGTCAAAACCGTGTAGAAGAATATCTCCAGTTATGTCTTAGGCTTGGAGAATATCGGCGCTATATCCTCAAACAGATAGAGCTGGGAGATTGCGAAAAAGCGAAAGAGCTTGCATTGATAACCATCACTCAAGCCAGTGATGCCTTGGTGATCGCAAAATCGTTGCGAGATGCCCAGCATTTATCAGAAGCACTGGAACTGGCAGAGAAAGGGCTTGATTTGTTTGGCTATAAACATGAATTGGGCACCTGGCTGGGGCCCATTGAAGAATCCCAGGGAAGGATTGATATAGCCATCAAAGCGTATCAGGCAGCTTTCTCCAGCCAGCCTTCGCTGACACTATATTCCAAACTCAACCAGTTATCTGGCGGGAGTTGGGGAAAAATTAAGCCAATTCTCATGGAAATTCTTCAAGCATCATCCCAGATGGACGTCCTTGTGGATGTATATCTTTCTGAAAAAGAATGGGACAAGGCGATCAGCATTGCCGAAAAAGCCGGCGAATGGAATTATTCCCAGATCGAAAAAGTGGCGGATGCTGTTTGCCTAATTCGCCCAGATTGGGTTATCCAGGCTAGCCGAAAACAGGCGGAGAGCTTAATAGCCAGAACCCAGAACAAATATTATGCAACTGCAGCGCACTGGCTGGCAAAGACGAAACGAGCCTACCTTGCCTCCGAAAGGAAAGAAGAATGGTTGTCTTACTTGGAGGGGTTGAAAAGCACTTATTCGCGCCGGCCTGCATTACAAGCAGAATTGCGTAAGCTGTAATTTCATTAAATTGAGAATAGTCAATCGATCAAGGTGGGGATCACTAATAAATTTCTCCTTGGCAGTTTACCTTCGCAGGAACACCAAATTCACGTCACCACCAATTCAGCGGCAGTCTGCCGATAGAGCTGGGATGAAAGCTACTGCAAGAGAACCCAAAACCTATGTTCCGGATGAATATTCCACAATCTCAGGCAAAGTTAAAAGGCTTAAGTGTTGCTGCGATTTTGCATCCTCAATCAGTTGAGACGTGAAACCAGAACGGGCGCATAAAGCTAAATGGATGCGACGATTTGCCAACTCAGGCTTGAGAAGCTGTGCCTTTCTCTCCAATTCTGCCAAAATATCTACGCCTACTGGTTTGTTGGTCCATTCGCATTCCGCCAAGATGGCATCGTTCTTTCCTAAGACAACAATATCAAGCTCCTCATTGGCATTCCACCAGTTACTGATATTCGTAGGAATAAAGGGTAATTTTTTGGATAATCCGGCTTGCCAGAAAAATTGCTGACACACTTCCTCAAATGTCAGACTGGAGAAGTGATCAATTTCGGTCACAATCTGGTTCTCCAGGATAGTTTGCGCCCCGCCGCGTTCGAGTTGCGAGCGATTCGGGTGAACATAACGAAACCAGAAGCGAAGATACTGGTCCCGTAACCGATAGATCCCGCGGCGACTTTTCTGTGGTTGTGTTTCCGTCACGGGAACCAAGCGCTCAACCAGGTGAAGTTGTTGCAAGGTATTCAGATACGCGGTTGCACCTTCAATCCTGGTGGCTTGTTTGATTTCTTTTAAGCGCGTTTTGCCAGCCGCGATGGCCTGCAGAATTGCGAAGTAATTGCGCGGTTCGCGTAACTCTTGTTGAAGCACAAAGCGTACTTCGTCATACAGAAACGAGCCTCGCGTGATAATGCCTTCCAAAATATTGCCATATAGCGATTGTTGGGATTGTATGGTATGAAGATAAGCTGGGGTGCCGCCATAAACCGCATAGGCACGTACCTGATCTTCTAAATCATATGATGGATAAAAAAGCCGGGCATCTTTAAACCGCAACGGTTCAAGAAGATACTGCGTTGTCCTTCTACCGTACAGTGGCGCTTGATACCCTAATACAGTTTCTTCCATCATGCCGATGTAGGAACCGCAGAGGATAAGCATGATCTGGCTGTTTTTAAGAGTCTGGTCCCATACGCGCTGAAGAATGGTAGCCAGTGGTGGATGCGCCGCCACCAGGTACGGGAATTCATCCAACACAATCACCAACCGCTCGCTTTGTGCAGCCTGGGCGAGCGCATGAAACAGATCTTCCCAGGTGGAGTAAACCGCATTCATTTGGTTAGGGCCAAATAGAACCGTATTGACTGCTGAAGAAAGCGCAGTCCTGAGGGAAATCTCTGAACCCAGGTCTGAGACGAAGAAAATCGAACGTTTGCCTTCGCAAAAACGAATCAGGAGTTCAGTCTTCCCGACTCGCCGACGACCGTAAAGGACAAAAAACTCTGCTTCACCCGAAGCATAGCGTTTTTACAGCAAATTAAGTTCAGAAACACGATTGACGAACATAAAGTCCTCCAATTTCGCAGACGTTGCAATTACAAAGAAATCCTGGTTATCATAATCATGATTTCTTTAATGATTATCGCATGTAAGAGTAAAATAATTGCGAGAAATTCCAATCGTGAAAGATGCGAAAACCAACAAGCAACGAGTATAAAACGTCACCCATCAAGGAAAAGGGACAGATTGCAAAAATCTTTATACTCAAATACTGATGACAGCTACTTACACAATCATGATCCCTAAGGCTTTCACTGAATCAAATAGCCCCAAATTTTAATGATCTTTTTATTTCCCAGAAAAATTTTCCAAAAATGAGCTAATCTCCGTCGTTCAGCCTGAATGAAGGTAAAGGTTGATCCGAGTTCGGGTTATTTCACATCATTCGGGCGAACTTCGCGCCCGGTCGCGGCAGATTGGAGAGCTACGAGTGTAAACTGCAGCCTAGCTTTGCCGGTGAGGCCGTCCAGGCGGGGTTGACCACCAGTCTTCAATTTTTCAATGAAATCGTGCGTGGTGGCAATGAAACTGTCATGCTATTCCACACCCTCCACCGGAATCTGCCTGGTTTTACCATCTTTGAAAAGCATCAATTCAGGCAGGTCGACGGTTCCGGCAGTGTAGCGGTTGATGAATAGAATGCCTTTTTCGCCGATGATCTCAATGCGGTCGTCGTCGGCGTAATAATCTGTGGGGATGCGCATTTTGGGAGTGTGTTCAATATCCAGTATTCAATAGCAACGTGGGGATTTGTACTGAAACATGATGGCAGTTGGGGCATCGATTTTGACGAGCCCCCCCGTATTGTCCACAGGGGTATGGTCGATCCATGCAAAGACCTTCTCCACCGGGCCGCCTAGATAATAAGCAAGCGAGAAGAGATGGTAACCGTGGTCGAAACCAGCAGTCCGCCGCCGCTCTGTTTCTCGTTAAAACGCCACAGCCAGGCCGAAAGGAGTACATTCCAGGAAGTATCCGCCGTTCCGTTGTTGACATGCATGCGCACAGCGCGGATATCACAAATTTCACCGGCTTCGCTCATTTCTTTGGCGCGTCATGACCAGCTGGCCAGATCTACTTGCAAGTGTTTTGCTTTTCTTTTCCTGTTTCTTCCTTTTCTACTCAGTAAACTACAGAATACTTGTCATCCGACTTACATCGAAATCTCTAAAACTATCCTTTGGTATTTTCAGATATGCAATTCCGCTGGACAAAGTCCACGAGTGTCAGCTCGATAATGATTTGTCTTTGTTAATGAAATGTGGTGGCGCAGGAATTCACTTCATGTGCATTCGCAATCGATACCGCGTCTCATTCAACTTTCCGGAGCATTCCAGGGTTGTAATTGGATAAATGAAAAGGACGGATCGGAGAGAGAGATTCCCTTTTCAACGCGAAATCCTAACGAGCTGATACAATTAACTCAAGGAGTGATCCCTACAAGTGAAACCGCCTAAGAATGTGTGCAGCCGACAAGTGGGACTCTGCGCGTTTTTTGAGCCTCCTTCCGACGTTAGGCCTTTTCCAGCTCTCGAGCTGACTCCGCGCCCAGCCACTTGTAGCTAACGCGGGCCGTTGGGCGGCAATAGACTAATGCAAAAATTAAGGCACTTCAGGCTAATCGAGATTATGAAGAATTGGATATGTTAATCGTCAATCATCTCCTTGGTCACAAAAATGGCTGATGTTATTGTTGCTGGCCATATTTGTTTAGATATTTTCCCGGACCTGTCCGCTGTTAATAGGGAACAGTTCGATCAAACCTTTCAACCGGGAAGGTTATTGCAGGCAGGACCAGCAACGCTTTCTCCCGGCGGTGCAGTTTCAAATACAGGACTTGCATTACATAAACTGGGTATAAAAACCAAACTGATTGCCAAAGTTGGTGATGATCAGCTGGGGAAAACATTGTGTCAATGCCTGGCAGACCAGGGTTCAGAATTAGCAAATGGGATAATCACCAGCTCTGAATCGACAACCTCATACTCAGTAGTCATAAGCCCTAGTGGGGCTGACAGGCGGTTTCTGCATCATCCGGGTGCAAATGACGATTTCAGTACCTGTGATATTCAATTTTCTCAGATAAAAGATGAAAAATTGTTTCATTTTGGATATCCTCCGCTGATGAAAAACATGTATGGTAATACTGGCGCACAGCTCATGGAAATTTTTGAACAGGTTAAAGCATGTGGGTTGACAACATCATTAGATATGGCTTACCCGGATCCGAACTCTCCCTCGGGAAAAACGGATTGGCGCGCTATCCTTTGTAAGGTTCTACCATTCGTCGATATTTTTCTGCCCAGTCTTGACGAGATTCTTTTCATGCTGAAGATTCCCGACACCCAAAATCTCTCTACTAATCTGCTTGAGAGGGTGAGCGGAGAACTTCTCGACATGGGCACGAAAATGGTGTTACTAAAATTAGGAGACCGGGGTCTATTTCTTCGCACCGAGGAAATTACTACGGGGATAAACTTTGGGCGGATTGACTTCATGAAAAATCAACAATGGTCAGGCTTGAAGGCTTGGACACCATGTTTTGAGGTGGATGTTGCAGGTACTACAGGATCTGGAGATGTGACTGTAGCGGGTTTTCTTGCAGCGTTAATCAATGGTTTGTCGCCTATAAATGCTGTTACCTTTGCCTTAGCTGTTGGGGCATGTAGTGTGGAAACACCGGATGCTTTGAGTGGCGTGCAATCTTGGGATGAAACCTGGAAAAGAGTAAACTCGGGTTGGAAACGAAAGCAGGGTTCTGATTTATAGTCCCTGAATCTTTTAATAATCCTTAATAGTTTACGTGATCGACGAATTTTGTTTAATTGAGTATAGAAGATGAATTTGGAGATATTTTGAATCGCAAAAATATAACTAAAAGGAACCAGAAAGGACTTGACGCACCCTTTTGAAACAGAAAGCACACAAACATCGATAGCTACCGCCGTGTACCCGGCATGACTGAACCAGAGTTCGTCAGGTCGGCTGAATTACAGAGCCTTCTGCACAAATAGCACGGATTCAGGATTTTGACTCATAACCCAGAGATCAGTCGTTTACCCTGCTTCGCGGGCACAGGCGAATCAACTCCCTGCCACTAAGACCTGGAAAACCAGGTCTTTTTTTGTTAAGTTGTTCAAATACCCGGGGCGTAGCAGTTACACTTACCACTACCTGTCTGGTCCTACGGATCACATCTAAACGTTCACTCTAGATTCTCCTCCAGCAAGGCAATATTTTCCTCGCCTGTCAGTTCGACCGTTGAGATCAGCGGGTCCATTGGGATAATGCCGCACAGATCATTTATCGTTATTTCCATGGGAGTGATGGGTATCCCAAAGCGCTGCCCATTGGAGAATGCCAATTGAACCACTGTGCTTTCCTGCACTGCCTGCAACAGAAAAGTGCCAGTATCGTTTGCAGCGAGGGCGACCGGTTGATCGCCCTCGCCGTTTTACCCGAAACGCTTTACTCTACACAAAATTTCTGTACATCTCCGCGCCACCGGTTATGACAATTGCATGATATCCCTTCCCATCAAGATACGAGGAAGCGGTTGTCGCTCGATTACCTGAGCTGCAAAGAACGTAAATAGTCTTTTTCTTGTCCAGCTTGTCCAGACTCTTATAGAGGATCTTCAGTGGAATATGAATTAGATTCTTCTCTGGATCTTTTGTGTCCACTTCATTTTCATCCCGTATGTCCAGGAGGATAAAGTCATCGTGCTTTGGCATTTCCTTGTATGCTTTTGCAGAGATGGTCTCAAGCTGACGCACCTCGTTACCTTTTTGCATCCACGCCTTAATACCGTCAGGCAGGTAACCAAGGATATTGTCAAATCCTATTCTTCTGCAATACCAGTAGATCTCTTCCATCTCTCCTACTAGTCCGTCTATCACAAAAGCTATCCTGACATCCGGTAAGTAGATGGATCCCAGGAACGCTGTTAAGCTCTCTTTGTGCAAGAAAATCGATCCGGGGATATGTCCTCCAATAAAACCTTCTTTTGTTCTGACATCGATCAGCAAAATATCATCTTTAATTTCCGCCACTTCATCCACGGTCATCGTATTCAGCACCACGTCATTTCCAACAAAGTCGGCTCCTTCCACGTTGAGGACCTCCATTCGATCAAAATACCTTGGTTTAATTCTCATTCTTGAAAAGCTCTCGATGAATGCTTGTTTGGTACCGAATTGAAGCAGCTGATTCGTCATCTTCTCATATCCCATGGTTGAATAGGGTCTGTCATCCATGGATTCACCACACGCGGATCCTACACCATGGGCAGGACATAAAATTACATGGTCACCCAGTGTGAGTAATTTCTCAAAGACACTCTCATATTGCAACTCCGTCATTTTTTTCAGGTTATCTTCTCCATAGAAGTCAGTTCTGCCAATGTCCCCCATAAACAAGCAGTCACCAGAAAAAACTAAAAACGCTTTCTCCATCCCCTTTTCATAGACCGCATAGCTCATATGACCCAACGTGTGTCCCGGTGTGTGAATAGCCTTTATCACAATCTCCCCGATGCTGAGTTGGAATCTATCCCGGATTTTTTCTCCATAGGCATAGCCCAGGTCCTCGTGTCCGGAAATGTAGATGGTTGCACCTGTTTTTTCAGCCAGTTCCATAGACCCTGAGATATAGTCCTCATTCCTGTGAGTCTCAAAAATGTACTTGATCCTCATCCCTTCTTTTCTGGCTTCATGCATGTAAACGTGCACATCTCTCATTGGATCGATGACTGCAATATCGTTCCCGTCACCTATCATATATGAAAAATGGGCGAGCCCTTCGGTTTCAATTCCCTTAAAATACATGTTATGCTCCTTTTATCTTATTATCTAAAAGTTCTGTTGCGTATCCTGCAGCAATCCAAATTTATAAATGGCAGACAATTTTGATTACACTGCTGTAAAAGTTCCCCTCAGTTCTGCGTGGAGAGGGCGATGCTTGATCAGGTATGCCTGCATTGCGTCGATCATTCGTTCAGACTGGGTTTCACGATTACGACCAAAATTTTCTGGCACGCCTTGCATTGTGATAAAAGCCGCTGTGTAGTATTGTTCTGGATTCACATTCTCATTCCCAATAAAGAGTTTTTGGATACGATGACCCGCAGGATTTTCTATCTTGAAGTAGGCGTTAAGACCCAAACAGCGTTTTACATACCCGCCCATCTGTTGGTACGGATCACACGAAAAAGTCCTTTCGAGGTTTTCCTCCAGCATTATCAACAGTTCCTGTCCCGAAATTTCTACGGTTGAGATCGGCGGATTCATGGGGGTGATGTTGTACAGGTCATTCAGGGTGATATGCCCAGGAATGATTGGAGCGCCATATCGCCAACCATTCGAGAATGCCAATTGTGCCCCCGTGCTTTCAAGCAATGCTTGCAAGAGAAAATTATCCATCGTCGTTTCCAGCACCGCGGCCCGGTTGAGGGCTGTTGCCGTTTCACCCACAACAGTTGATAGTTCTTCTTGATAAGGCGCGAGCGCCTGGCGTACCAAGTCGGCAACTGCGGGGTCCGGGATGATGTCGGCTTTAATCTCAATCAGTTGGTGTTGAAAATTTACCAGACGACCCTCCTCAATTTCCAGATCCAGGCGGCCCAGAAAGGAACCATGGCAGCCAGACTGAATGACCAACGTTTCTCCCTGTCGGACAGGTTCATACAGGCGGTTATGGGTGTGTCCGCTGAGGCACACATCAACACCCTGCACCTCCGATAGCAGCTTCATATCCTGGGGGAACCCGAGGTGAGAGATAAGGACGACCAGGTCCACCTTCTCTTGCGTACGAAGAGTATTGATGATGGCAGGGAGTTCCTCCCGACCCAGGGTAAAGTAGACCCCTTTACTAAAAGAAGGCGGCATAGTTTTGTCTACAATATTGCAGGCTATACCGATCAGACCGATGCGTAGCCCGCCGATTTCCTTCACGCTGTAGGGTGGAAAAATCCGCTCGTGGGTTGTTTCATCGTAGACATTGATTGCCAGCATGGGATAGTTGAGTTGTGCTGCGCGTTGCTTGAAGATCTCAGGACCATAACCAAATTCCCAGTGGGCAGTCATGGCATCGAGATGCAAGGCATTCAAGATAGGGATGAGAGCCTCTCCCTTTGTTTTCTGGGCAGGATAAGTACCCTGCAGGGTATCGCCGCAGTCACAAAAGAGCGTGTGCCCCTGGTTTGCGGCCTGAATCTGCTTTATGATTGTGGCAATTCGGGCATACCCACCTGCAGGACGATAGACTGCCTGACCACCTTGCCAGAATGTCTCCTGGTGTAGATCAAAATAGGCATGGCTATCGTTCATTTGAATAATGGTCAGTGATGCTTTACTTGCCATTTTTTTGTCCTCCTTTCATTTCAGCGTAATCCACAATGCCAGAGCGGCAACAATCAATAGCACCGCCGTCATGAGGGAGAATGCACGGAGCGAATTCTTCATCTGGCCTTCTTGTTTCAGTTTGACACAGGTGCGCCGGTAATCAATGATCGCGTAGATGAAGATGATTGCTCCCCAAATCACGAGCAGTGCGGCAATCACAACCGCTAAAACTTGGTTCCCATGGTTGTTGATTTCGAGCAGGCGAGCGACCGCTAAACCACCACCGACTCCTGCCAAACCAGACCGAACCCAGGCGGAGTATGTCCGGTCGGCTGCCATTATTGTCCGTTCCAAGGCAAGTTCATCGCGTCCTAATTGGTCTGGCATTGCTTCTCTCCTTTGCTGCGCTGTTGCACCAGGTATTCTTCCTAAAACGGGAGTAAGAATTTTTCATAGATATCACAAACCGCTGCGTTCAAGCCAAAACAGCACGAAAAATATGAGAGCTGCAACGGGTACGACGATGACCCAATCATTGACTTTGAACAAGCGAGGGAAAGTCATGTCGCCAAAATCGCCTTTCTTAAGAATGCCCTGACTCAGTCGCGGGTAAAGTGCGGCAAAAAGACCGGAGCCAATTAATATTCCTGCCAATCCTCCGATTGCGGCGTCCAGAGCGCCATCACCTATGGCCCCAGCGATGGTGCCGGGACAATAACCCAATACCGCAAAACCTACCCCAAAAATCAATCCGCCAATGATGTTCATACCCGCAGATCCTGATTTTGGATTAAGCTCCACCCACCCCAAAGTCTTCATCGCATAGATACCAGGCATTCCGATCAAAACCGCCGAAAGCATTATTTTTAAAACGGTGAAATCGGTTAGTAGTAGTTGTCCGACAATCACATCATATTTTGTCGCGCCGCCTTTCTGGAGCAAAAAACCAAACACAATACCGAATGCCAACCCCCAGAGTAAGGGTGATATTTTTTTCCTGGGAACGGATATCTGAATTTGCTGATCACTGGATTTATTCGTTTTCATGGTTTCCTCCTGCTAACCGATTAAGTTGAAAATCATACTTGCCGTCAGAATGCCACCAATGAAAAAACAAATGGCTGAAATCCAGCTTGAAACAGCAAGCTGTAAGGTACCACTGATACCATGCCCACTGGTGCATCCACCTGCCCACCGAGCCCCAAAACCGATGAAAACCCCGCCAACCAACGCCACAATGACCCGCAGGAAGGCATTGTCGCCAAATGTGGATGCCCAAAGCGAAGGAACCCACTCCCAGCTAAAATCACCAGACAGCAGCGCGGAAATAAGGGAGCCGATAATAATGCCCACCACCAGCATCCATTGCCAGTCAATGGCAAGCCCTATCTTCTGGTAGTAAGGTTTTAGAGCAACCTTTTCCCCCTTAAACAGTTTTTCAATCATGCCGCTGGTCTTGGCAAAGCTTGTTGAACATGCAAGTGGTTTTTTTGAAATGAGAAAGCTGAACCAGCTCAAGATGCCGATGCCTATCCCAACTGCATAAGGCGACCAGCGCACTTCTGTTAAGAACTCCAACATATTAAACTCCATTTTTATTTAGTATTCCTATTTTTATTTACTTCGCTAAAGTTCGTGAAGAATCTGGAGCTTTGCGAATTTACACATACCCGACACTTCTTTTCCACAAGAAGGTGAGAAATGTTTGAAACTTTTAGACAAAAATTTGTTTGAGCGGCATGGTATTTCCTATTTGGCTTCCGGGTTTAAAGATAGAAGATATAGAACACGGGCACAACAATCGCAAGAAACAGCGCGGTCATTCCTCCGCCGGCCTTAATATAGTCTGCGTTACAATATCCGCCAGAGGACATCAAAAACGCATTGACCTGGTGGGTGGGCAAAATAAAGGAGTTTGCCGCACATACCGCTGCCATCAAAGCAAGTGGGCGGGGATCGAGCCCGCTAATATGTGCCAGGCTCATAACCAGCGGGGCCAACACCACAATCGCTCCTACATTTGAGATAAATAGCGAAAACAGGGTGGATAAAACCGCAACCGTCAAAAGAATAAGAAATGGATGCCCTCCCTGGACCAGCGACATGACTTTTTCTGCAAGAAAAGCCGCAGCGCCGGTCTTTTGCATGCCAATTCCCAGCGGAATTAACCCGGCTAGAAGAAAAACAACCTTCCACTCAATAGCTTGATAGGCTTCCCGGATTGTGATTACCCGGGTCAGAACCATGGCGATTGCGCCGGTAAAAAAGGCCAGCGAGATGGGAGCGCCAGTCATAGCTAATCCAATAGCACCCAGGAAACAGAGCACGGCCCACCAGATTTTTGAGGGATTTTGTTCCTTTTCAACTTTAAACGGCGTCGCCACCACAAAATCAGAATTCGTTTTTAGATCGCTAATGTTCTTCCACAAACCATAGACAATTATTGTGTCACCTGGACTTATTTTTTGGTCTGAAAAATCACCTCGAATTTCTTCTCCCTTGCTGAACATCATAACTGGCTCAACGGCAAATCGTTTGCGAAGCGAATATTTGCGCAAGGTCTGACCCGTCATTTCAGCCCGCGGCGGGACGATGACTTCTGCAAAACCGGCGTGCTCTGGATCTTCGAGACTACAAATTTGATGATCCTTTTCTTGATGTATCAGGTTGTAAGCAGAGGCGAATTCTTTTACATTTTCTTCGTTGCCTAAAAGCGCTAACTCCTGCCCTGATTCAAACTTAGCTTCACGCCAGGGGGCATATTTCACCTCACTGCCTTGCGAAAGTCCGAGAATATTTAGATTGAACTTCCCCCAGACCCCTGACTGTTCAGTAGTTTGACCAGATAATGCACTGTCATGAGGAATAACATAGTGACAGATGTGATGCGGCAGATGTAGTACTTCAACCAGTTTTTCCTGCTCCGAGAATGTTTTACCAGGAGCTTCTGAGTGAGGTAGAACGTATTTACCAAATAGTAAAAAGAAGCCAGTTGCAGAAAGAAGCAACAGAATACCAACCGGAGTTACGCTGAATAATCCATAAGGCGCCAAATCAGAACTTTGAAGAAAATCATTGATCAGAATCAGCGGACCTGAGCCAACCATGCTCAATGTGCCGCCCACTATTGCTGCAAACCCTATCGGTATGATCAAAGCTGACGCAGGGATTTTTTCCCGACGAGATATATTCAGAACACCCGGTAAAAATAGCGCTGCCGCACCGATGTTCTGTATAAAACCCGAGAGGATTCCCACCGATAGGGACATTACCCCAATTACTCTCGACTTTTTTGTACCCACTTTTTTTAGGATTGCTCGTGAAAACCGATCCATGATGCCGGTGTTAGCAATACCCTGACCTAAAATCATGACGGATATCATGGCAATTACGGCATTGCTTGAAAAACCAGAGAGCGCTTCTTGCGGCGTCAGCACGCCGGTCCATCCCAACGCCAGCATGCAGATGATGGCCACAACATCGATGCGGAAAACCTCAAAAACGAGCATGATAACAGTAACTATGAGGATAATTAGCACAGTGATGATGAGTGGGTCCATGTCTGAAAGTTTCTCCTATTCTTGTAAGGTTTTTGGGTTGGTATAAATCACCGCAAGAGCGTCCAAAAAACCCAGACTAACAGGGGCAAACCGCGTAGCCAATTTGAATACGTGAGCTTGGGGTAGCTACATAACATGCACGATAAAGGTTGGCGTTCACTGCCAAACGCCTTTTTCGAGCAGAAATCAAAGGCAAATTCCCTCCATTGCGGAAAAAATTACTGTTCATATCTGCCCTGTCAAAGAAGTGTTTGCTTTGCCTTTTCCGTAAACCAAACTCAGGTTATATTATATCTCAACAAAAACTACCTTTTTTTGTTCCTAAATGAACCTCAAGCAAATCTCTATTTTGTCTTTAAGCTAACCTCTGCTTTAGTAGCCTTAGTTATGTTTCCTTCGAATCCTGCTACCTCGCCTGGTAATCAAGTAGCGCAAGAGTCGGCTTTCTTGGCGCATAGGGACGGAAACGCTCACTGGAGGCCCGATTAGTACCAATTTTCACAATTGGTCAA
>CAZOYK010000052.1:0-13576 GCA_964584065.1 uncultured Anaerolineaceae bacterium
GCCAACGGCGACATCCTGACCCTGCTTGACATCAATAAGCTAATTGCTTTTCATAAGGAGCAAAAAGCGGTGTGCACGATTGCCAGCCATCAGCGAACTCACAAGATCAACCTCGGTGTGATCGAACATGCTGAGGGAACCTACAGGGTAAACGGGTATATCGAAAAGCCCACGATGAATTTTTTGGTCAGCATGGGACTGTACGTTTTCGAGCCGAAAGTGCTGGATTACATTCCCAAAGGCGAGTATTTTGATTTCCCGAACCTGGTCAACGCGCTTTTAGGCGCCAACGAACCTGTGATGTGCTTCCCGTATGACGGCTACTGGCGCGACCTGGGCAACCAGGATGACTACCAAGCAGCAAATGAAGATTTTGAGAGTATGCGATCACAATTTTTAGCGGAGTAACTATGGAATGGCGCGTGCCACTGGCAGATGTGAAGCTTGGAATTGAGGAGGAAAATGCCGTGCTTGAGGTTTTGCGCTCAGGCTGGCTGACGATGGGGGCGGTGACGCAGGCGTTCGAGCAGGAATTTGCCGCGTTTGTTGGCGCGAAGTACGCCTTTGCGGTCAACAACGCGACAGCAGCGCTGCACCTGGCGTGCCTGGCAGTAGGAGTGGGCGAGGGGGATGAGGTGATTGTGCCTTCACTGACCTTTGTGGCGACGGCCAATGCAGTTCGCTACACCGGCGCGAAAGTGGTTTTCGCGGATATTGAAAGCGAAGACTGGCTGTGTATTTGCCCCCAGGCGATTGAAGAAAAGATCACCGAGCGAACCAAGGCGATCATGGTGATGCACTACGCCGGCTTCGCCTGCGTCATGCCCGCAATCATGCGCATAGCCGAAAAATATAACCTGGCGGTCATTGAGGACGCAGCCCACGCCATCGGGTCTAGCCTGGATGGCAAAGCGCTTGGCACCTGGGGAGATGTGGGCTGTTACAGCTTCTTTGGTAACAAAAATATGACCACTGCTGAAGGGGGCATGCTGGTGACCGATGACGACCACCTGGCAGAAAAAGTGCGGATTCTACGCTCGCACGGCATGACCACCCTCACATGGGATCGCTTCAAGGGCCATGCCAGCACGTACGATGTGGTGGACCTGGGCTATAACTACCGCATTGACGAGATCCGGGCGGCAATCGGGCGGGAGCAGCTCAAAAAACTACCGTCTGGCAACGCCAGGCGCGAAGTTTTGGTGGATCGGTACCGGCAGGCTTTCCAGGTGCAAGCTCCGGCTTTAGGACTGCCTTTTTCCGGCAAACGCGGGGTTAGTAGCCAGCATATCTTCCCGGTTCTGCTGCCTGAAGGTGTTGACAGGGAAGCTTTTCGGGAGACCATGAAAAGGGATGGCATCCAGACCAGTTTTCACTACCCGCCGGTTCACCAGTTTGCGATTTACCGTGAAGAAGGAGAGGAACTATGGATGACCGAAAACGTTGCCCGAAGGCAAGTGACCCTGCCGCTCTTCCCTGGTATGACGGACGAGCAGCAAGATCTGGTGATTGAGAGTGTGGTAAAAGCCCTCAAGTAAGGGTCGTTGGTCAGCGAGTCCTAATTTTCCTTATCGTTTGCAGTTAAAAAATGGGTGTCCTATCCATGATAAAATCCGACTTGATGAACCGGAAAATCCTACCGTTCCTGGTCTTGCTCTTCTTCCTCTGCCTCATAACCGGGTGTGGTCAAAGGCCAGAGCCGGACGTGGAACATTTTCAGGTGGAAGTTGTCGCGACTTTGCAGAAACCAGTCAGCCAGACGTCTCCTGAATTTTTGGTTGATACCCTAACCCCCGGTAATGAGCCCCAGCCCACGCCGCAAGCCTCTGAGTCCATGCCAACCGGAACCCCAGTAGACACACCTACTCCCTCAGTATCAATTCCCCAGATTACAAATTATCCCGTGCAGACAGAAACTGCCCAACTCACGCGGACAGCCTTCCCGACTGCAATCTTCAATCAAACATTAACTCCAAACCCTGTCGTTTCTGCTTGGGAGGGCGTTTGGAACATCTGGTATCAGAAAACCAGGGGTAGTTACGCTTTTGGGCAATTGACGGTTCAGGTCAATGGCAAAAGTTTGACCGGATTATCTAAAATCGATGGTATAGATTTCATCTTCAGTGGTGAAATTGATGCAGAGACCAGCCAGGTGGAAGGGGAGTGGCAAACGGGTGCAAGTCAGGGAATCTTCTGGTGGAGGATGGACTCCCCGGACATTTTTGTTGGGTCGAGAGAAAATAGTTTTGGTTTTTGCGGCAATCGGGAAACAACCACTCAACCGAATCCATGTCTGGAAGTGCCGGTATATTAGAGATTATGCAGATGGATGACTTAGCGCATGTCAATGAACGCAGCGTCGATTCTGAGGAGTTGGCAAGTTTGATCCGCGCCGTCACTGTGGATAGAAATTCGATTTGTTTCAATGCCCCTGGCAGGAGTATGGCGCCCTTTATCCAATCCGGGGATAAGATCTTTGTCGCGCCGGTTGCGAATGGTTCGATCCGAGCCGGTGACGTTCTTGCGTTTGTGCACCCGGAAAGTGGCAGGGTGCTGGCGCACCGTGTGATCAGGATCACAGATGGGCAATATTTTGCCAAAGGCGATAATGTGTCTGGCGAGGGGGATGGCTGGATAAGCTTTGAGGATATTTTGGGACGGGTTATTCGTATTCTGCGAGAGGGGAAGGATATCCACCTCGGCTTGGGTGTGGAAGGCAAGTTGATCGCGCTGCTTTCCCGTTGGAAAATTCTGGTGCCGTTTGTGAACTTTCTGCGGCGGATTAAATGGGGGGTCAAAAGGCTGATTTCTGCGCGGGGTAGGTCAATCCACCTGTAATTCTGTCATCGCGAGTGAAAAGTGGCGATCTGTCATTTTTATATTTTTATGGTGAATCCGGTCTCGCTATTGTAGGGTGTGGTTGGCGTCACAGTATCTCACCCAATCCTGGCCTTGAAATAGCCAACCCACCAAAACAAACGCCTAACATTTTAATGGTGGGTTGGCTTTTAGATGCCTTCTTAACTCCCTTGCTCGTGAACGCCAACCCACCCTACCCACTCGCAAAGACGGAGATTTCCGTCATCGCGAGAGACCCTACTTTTTGTGTGGGCTCATCCATTCGTGCAGCGAATTCAAAATCTCAGCTTTTTGGCGGGCAGGTTCAGTTACCGCCTTCTCAAAGACTGTCAGCAGGAGCTCGGTGTCATACAGGGCAAGCGTCTTTTGGGCAGTTGCTGTGAGATAAGCGTTCTTGTAAAAATTGTTAGGATTATCTTTCTTCTATGGATCGCTGACGCACCGAAAGCCAACATCATAATAGGATTTATTTGGATCAAATCCGTACCTGGCAGAGACTCGCAAGATGTCGGTGTCATCATACCAGGAACCACCCGTGATGACACGTGTGGTGCCGCGTGTCGGTCCGGTTGGTTCGCTCCAATCCTGCATATTATAGAAATAGTCGGATTTATACCAATCAGCCACCCATTCACAAACATTACCACACATGTTCATGGCTCCATACTGACTGACACCATCTGGGAAAGCTGTAACTGGTGCGGTGTCAATAAAACCATCATCATAGGTGTTATTCTTCCAGCTCATCGTGCAATTTTGATCGCATAGATTTGCGTAATTACCCGCAAAAAAATCACCCCAGGGGAACATTCTTGCATCCTGGTCGCCTCTGGCAGCTTTTTCCCATTCTGCTTCAGTAGGCAGCCGCCCTCCAACCCAACCGCAATAATCAGAAGCGTCATACCAGCTGATAAAAAGGACAGGATAATTATCAAAACTTGCATTGCCATAATATCTATCCTGTGTGAGGGAGTTTCTGTAATCTGGAGCATCGCACACACCAGCAGAAACACACATAGCATATTGTGCATTGGTTACTTCGAAGGCATCGATCCAGTAATCGTCCAACCAGACAGTATGTTCAGGTTTTTCTCTTTGTTCTTCATAATCGCTGCCCATAGTGAAACTTCCAGCCGGTACAAGAACTTGCTCCATAGCATCAATCTTTCGGAGCCTGGTGTTATTGGTTTCGATTGTTGGTTCAGGCGTTTTTGTTGGAGCTATAAAACTGGTTGGTACTATTGTAGGTACCGAGGGTACTGTTATAGGATCTGATGGTTCTGTTGTTTTCGTTGAAACTATGGTTGGTATGTCAGTGGGGAGACTCGGCATTTCTTTAACCAGGGCAGAAGAAAGTTTTGCTCGAGTGAGGAAAAACACAGGCAATATAATGACCAGTGCACCGGCAATTATCCACAGAAGCGTCGCTGGCAAACGTTTGGATTGATTAGCTTTCGCCTTAACTGCTGCTAATTTATTATCAGGTTTATCCCTTAATCTTTCGTCCAGTAAGGGATTTGGTTCAATGATAATATTGACCTGGGATTCATATGGAAGATATGCACCAGTCTTTGCATAGTTTTCAACAGCTCGTCGGAACTCGTCAATGCTGGAGAATCGACTCTCAGGATTGAAAGCCAATGCTCTCTTGAGAATAGCTCTTAAACCATCCGGCATGGACTCCGGCAGATTCAAAGGGGCAAAGTGGCTGTGCATAATTTTCGAAGTAGTCTCGCCCTCAAAAAGCTTCCTGCCTGTCAACATTTCATACAACACGCAAGCCAGGCTGTATTGATCTACCGCCGGCGTTACAACTCCGTCATCCCACATTTCAGGGGACATATAACTTGGTGTGCCTGCAAATCCCACAGATCCAGAAGATGCCACTACTGTCGACATTTGCACGGCTTTCGCGATGCTGAAATCAGCGACAACTGCCTGACCATAATCATCAAAGAGAATGTTTCCTGGTTTCACATCTCTGTGCACGATTCCACGTTTATGACCTGCAGTCAACCCATTGCAGATTTGCGAAAAAATCTGAAAGGCTTCATTCTGCCTTAAAGGTCCTTCCCGTCTTAACTTTTCAGCCAGATTACCGTTGGCCAAATATCGCATTGCAATATAAACTTGACCATCAACATTGCCAATCTCATGAATGGTCACAACATTGGGGTGATCAATTTTTGCCAGACTGCGGGCTTCCCGTTCAAAATACTGAACAAATCGATCATCAAGAGTAAGTTGTGCATGCAACATCTTTAGCGCTACAACACGATCAAGTGTGATATCCCTGGCTTTGTAGACAACGCCAAATCCGCCCTTGCCCAATTCAGCTAAGATTTCATATTTCCCAATATTCATCAGGTCTATACCCCAGCAAGAAAACTTGTAATTTTGAATTTTGTCTGTCACTCAAATTTATCATAAAACCCCAACGTTTTGCAGTTAGAGATTTATCTGTTCTCGCCTTTTTTAAGATCAGCTCCATTCAATGTGTTGTGAGACAACTGTGAAATTCATTGTGATTGCACCCGGTTTAACCTGTTTTTTTTGAGGAAATGGGTCAATAGAGATTGTCTTTTTAGTAGGTTGAAGTTATAATGCCTTATCTTAAAAGTATCGTTTCAGTAGTTTTTCCTTTAACAACAGAGCTGGACTAAGGTGGTGATATGAATAAGTTATTAATGACAGTTTTAGCAATCATTGTTTTATCAGTATCAGTTTCTGTCCCTAATTCTTCAACAACTGCTCAGAGTACATCTCCAGACTTACAGTTGATAGCAGTCGATAGCAGTGCTTTCCCGAAAATAAAAGTGAACTTTTCCGTGTCTGATCCCCAGGGATTTCCAATAAAGGACCTTCAAGCAAATTCATTTACTGTCTCAGAAGACAACAAATCAATTCCTGATTTTACAGTAACACCAATCAATAACACGGAGTCGCCATTAGCAATTGTGCTTGTCTTGGACACAAGCGGCAGCATGGTTTCCTCTCTTGATAATTCCATTACCGCTGCAAAGGAATTTATCAAGACCTTAGGACCTAATGATCAGGTTGCTTTGATAGCCTTCAAAGAGAAACCGCTCATTGTCCAGGAATTGACCACAGATCGCGGTTTATTAACTCAGGCTCTCGATGCGTTAACCGCTGTTGGAGATTCTGCTTTGTTTGACTCACTGGTTGAAGCAGTTGGCATGTTGAAATCCCGGACTGAACGAAAAGTTGTCGTGGTGATCACCGATGGCTACGAAACAGGCATTAGTTCATTTACGTTTGACCAGGTAGTTGATGAGTCTGTCAGATGGTCAACTCACCTATATCCGATTGGAATTGGCGGGGTAAATCTTTCCAGTTTAGAGAAGCTTGCAAAGCTGACCGGAGGCTTTGCCCAAATTAATCCTGACGATTCTGCAATTTCTGAGGCGTTTGGCAACATCCTCGGTAATTTACGAAATCAGTATTTACTTGAATATGAATCCGTTTTACTGGCTGACGGGACTGAGCATGAGTTATTGATTGATTACAAGTATCCAGAAGGAATCGTAAGTGATGGTCATCGCTTTGTTGCTACTCCCGGCAGTATTAGCATTACATTTCCAGAACTTTCAGATGGGCAGGAAGTCTCGGGTAGTGTGCTGTTCTCACCAAGCATACTGGCTCCTGCAGCGATCAGAGAGTTTGAAATCAAGGTTGACCAACTTCCATTAACGAAAATTCTTGCAGCTCCTTTTGAATTTGTTTGGGATTCAGAGTTGGTTGAAACGGGATTGCATGACATTGAATTCACAGTTACTGATGCTGTAGGCAATACTGTAATCAAGTCCATCACACTTAATGTTGTTCCTCCCGTAACAGTATCTTCGGATCTGGTTGCTGATCAGTCGCTTGTTGGCAAAGTATTGATCCCATTGAATATCAAGGCTGCCCGTGGAATAGCCAACGTAGAATTTTTTGTTGATCAGATTAAAGTTGCGGAAGATACAGAATTCCCCTATGAATTTGAATGGGACACCAGCGCGCACAATCCAGGATATCACGATATCCGATTCGTCGCGACTGACCTTGAACAGAACGTAGGAGAAAGCCAGTTACGTGTCAATGTTGAAATTCAAAAGAACAGCAACCTAATTTGGCTGGCACTGCTCACATTACTAATCGCAATGGGTGTGATCATTCCTATAGCCACCAAGAAAAATCGAAATGCGAAAAAATCAGCGACAGCGATCGGGCTATCGGGTGGCGGAATCCAAAGAATCGCAAGACTCATAGAAAGAGACGGACTGGAACCCGGTCATGTTTGGAATTTGCAGGGAACTGAAATCCGATTGGGAAGAAAAAAAGATGAGAACGACATTCCTCTTAGAGGTTTGTCCGCATCGAGATTCCACGCAGTCATAAATCCTCAATCAGAAGGTTATGTGCTCCAAACTTTGCACTTAGAAAATCCGGTTTATATAAATGGCATTCCAAACACTGATCGGGTTATTTTGAAGAATGGCGATTTAATAAAGGCAGGTGAGAGCGAATTTCTGTTTGAGGAATAGACTAAATGGAAAATTCAGAAATTGTAGATTTCTTGCCACTCGAATCTGCTCAGAATACAGATCCAGGCAGGAAACGTTCAAATAACGAAGACTGGGTGGCTGGGTTTGAGCCAACCAATCCACTTGAAATTCAAAGCAGTGGATCTCTTTACATTGTAGCTGATGGAGTAGGAGGGGCAAGCAGAGGGGAACGTGCCAGCCAATATGCTGCTGAAAGAGTTTTGTACAATTTTTTTCAGGAACCGGATGTAGATACAGGCATACGCCTTCAAAAAGCGATGCAAAGCGTATGCAATGAAATCTTTGAGTACGCGCAGAACAACAATCTCTCCAGGATGGCAACAACAATGGTGGCTGCCAACATTCGAGGGAACGTCCTCACGGTGGCAAATGTAGGGGACAGCCGATGCTACATACTTCGCTCAGGAAAAGTCGTCCAGATTACACAAGATCACAACTATGCCGCAGAATTGGTCAGGAATGGCTCGCTGACAGCTGAAGAGGCGAAACACGCCAAGAGCGGCAACACACTTCTTCGTAGCATAGGTGGGGATCCAGATGTTGATGTTGATATCTTTGGGGAAATTGATCTATTTCCCGGTGATATTGTGCTGCTTTGTTCTGATGGGCTTACGCGGTATGCGGATAGTGATACTCTTCTGAAATTATGTGCCGATGGTACAGCTGAGCAAATGTCGCAAAGGCTGATCGATTTTGCAAATAACTCTGGTGGAGCAGACAATATTTCTGTTTACGTAATAAAGGTTGGTTCCGACGCTGTTAATAGAGAGTTTGATGAAGAAACAACGATACCAACACCAATAACCCTGGACTCCCCGAAGGCCAAAAAATCTACAAAGCAAAAGAAAGCACCTCTTTCTTTGATTAAGCCATTGACTCGCGGAAAAATTATCAATATTGGATTACTGAGCCTGCTGGTCTTGGTTCTTTTCTCTGGCGTTTTCTACCTGATGAGGCGTGATAAAGACGGCAAAGATGATCCTGGAAAAGCTTTGTTAAGTTCCCCAACCTCTGAATTACCAATAGCTCCTCCTGTTGACCCGACAATCCCGACGCAAGATGCAATTCTGATGAATGAAACTGACGAACCTTTACTTTCACCAATAGAGCCAACTTCAACTGCAGATGTCGCACAAAGCGTAAACGCGACCCCGACTATAACGGTAACACCCCAGGAAGTACCTACAGGCGTTCCAGAGAATTCTTGTGTATATGTGATAGATGACTATATTGAAACAATTTTTTACCAGTTTAATCTCGATTGGATGGACTACCTACCATTATATCGATATACAAATTGTGATTTAGAAGATAAAGTTTGTTCTCTCACAAAAATACAAATCGAAGATCCTAATGACGTTGACCGTGGATTGTATTTGATTATTCCGGAGGTAAATGAAGAAACGTGTGAAGAAAAAAATGGTGATTGGATTTCTGTGAACCCTTAAAATTCTTATAGGAGGAAAAATGACTACAACGCTTGGTTTTTTTAATTGGTTTTTTTCAGGGCTTGGGGGTTTAGGTGGATGGATAATCTTTTTGACTTTTGCTTTGGCTGCCGTAGTTTGGATCTATTATGATAGTTCCAAAAGAAATTTACCAGTTTTAGGCTGGCGTTTGGGGGCAGTATTGTTGGCTGCACTCATCATACCTTCAATTATTTACCGTTTCTCATCAGTTGAGATCATCATTAGCCTGACTCCTTTTAGCGAAGCCATTTTTTATCTTGGCTTGCTGGGTGGGATTTTGCCAGCAGTGATCGCTATCGGTTACTATGTAACTTATAAAGGATTGGTTGGCTGCCGTAATGGTCACGTATACGAAGCGGTCTTGGGGCAATGCCCTGAGTGTGAGCAACCTGCAAGAAGAGTGGACTATCAAGATCAATATGTCCCGCCTGCGCCTCGCCCCATGCCGGAACCTGTGGTAGCCCCTCGGCCGAGCAAACCCAAAAGTAATGCCTGGCTGATCGATCAGAACGGCAGGAACTACCAGCTCTGCCAGGGTGAGACCAGCATTGGGCGGTCTTCCACTAACGATATTCAGTTCAGCGGTGTCAGCAGCATATCCCGTCAGCATGCCAAGGTACAAGAAAAGAATGGTCGCTTTTACCTGGCAGACTTAGCCAGTAGTTCCGGAACAAAGGTTAATGGTCAATTCATCCATCAACCGACTTTGCTGGAACCCAATGATCAAATTCAGTTTAGTGACAACGTCATCGTAACCTTTGTAACGACGAAATAAGAACATTTTGGAGGAAAAATAAGATGGCTCAAGAATTGACTTGTCCTTTACACGGTCCCTATCCTGCTTCATATGGGACTTGTCCGCGGTGTGCT
Organism: uncultured Anaerolineaceae bacterium; assembly: GCA_964584065.1. Lineage (GTDB taxonomy): Bacteria > Chloroflexota > Anaerolineae > Anaerolineales > Anaerolineaceae > Mesolinea. The sequence continues at coordinate 9,767 of CAZOYK010000052.1, forward strand.
AAGTTATCAGGTTCACGACCCCAGGACCCAGGTCCGATAGGTGCGTCTGATGATGACATGCCCACTGACTACTTCGGTAGTCGTGATAGTATGGGATTTCAGCCTAACAACGCAGATGAATCCCCGACAATTCTACCCGGTGGATCACGCCGAATTTTAGATATGGATGAACAAGAGACTAATCTTGGTTTTCAAAGACAAGGCGATGATGTTACGGAGTTGGCCGTTCCAGAGGTGGGACCTCAGGCAATTTTGTGGGTGAAAGAAGGGAGAAAACGCGGTCGTATTTACCAGGTCAAAGAAGAAACCATTATTGGTCGCAAAAATGTTGACTTGATCCTTGATGATCCAAAAGTGTCTTCTACTCATGCGAAAGTCGTCATTGAGAAGGATAATTACATCCTCATTGATTTCCACTCAAAGAACGGTACTTTCGTCAATGGTGAGCGAATAAAGGCAGAAACTACTCTCAAAGAAAACGACACAATAAAAATTGGTGATGTAGTGTTTGTGCTAAAAATCTTGGATAGTTAAAAACCAGGAGTGCCCAATGGGTAAGTGGAAATGGCTTTTACGTATTGCTAGCTTGCTGATTATGCTGGGATTTTTCATGCCAGCTGTATTAGTGTCGTGCAACGCCGGGTTTGTTGAGCCGATTCAATCGTTTAGTTTAGCTGAAATCGCTGACTATGTTGGAGTACCCATACTGTATATTTTGCCAATCTTTTCGATTGTTGCCATAATATTATCTTTTCTTCAAGATAAAAGTGGCTCTGGTGCTGTGGCTTTGCTATGGGGTCAGTTAGCAGCAATTGCTGTTCAACTGTTAACCTTGGTTGTTACAATTATTTCCATGATTTCAGATGTTCGAAGTAGTACCTACAACACAATCAAAGTCACACCAACTTTCGGAACATTTTTTATCCTTGGATCTGCAGTTCTGTATCTGTTCTCCTGGATAATTCAGAAGAAAAATTTCTCTGTTCCAAACATTGGACCACCTGCTTACAGCGATGCTTTGATTCAAGAGAGGGACGCCCTGTCAATAAACGGCCCTCCACCACCGCCTTATACACCTGAACAAGTGGTAAGAACTCCGATAGAACAACGGTCACCCCAGCCTTACCTGGTAGTCTTGGCTGGAAGCTATCCGAGCAGACAAATTCAGATAGCAAATGATGCTTTTTCAATGGGCAGGGCGTCAACGAATCAGGTACTTCTTGAAGACAACACAGTTTCCAGGAATCACGCAGTATTTCGATATTCTCAGGGTATGTGGTTCCTGCAGGATCAGGAGAGCAGTGGCGGCACTTATGTAAATGGGCAACGAACAGACGCAGTTAGGTTAAATGATGGAGACGAAATTGGAATCGGTCCTTACAGGTTCCAGTTTCGGATCAACTAGTAAAGGTAACGCAGATTAGAAAAACAGCATATGGAGTCATTATCAGGTCGAACGTTGCTAAACAGGTATTTCCTTCGTGAAGTAGTTGGTTCCGGAGGAATGGCTGATGTCTATCTTGCCTGGGATCAACTGAGAAATGCAAAAATGGCTGTTAAAGTCCTGCGCAGGGATTTGAGCAGTAATACTCATTTCTTTGATCGGTTTGCCAACGAAGCCAAAATACTGAGAAAGCTTGAACATCCGAACATTGTTCGTCTTTTTGAATTCGAACGGGATGATGAAGTGGCTTTTATTGTCATGCAGTGGGTCGATGGCTCTAACCTTCGTCAGATTCTCAACAAGTCCCGCCGAATCCTCTCTTTGGACGACTGTGCCAGGATCTTGGGATCTATTTGTTCAGCTCTCCACTATGCTCACGAAAACAATATCTATCATTGCGACATCAAGCCAGCCAACATCATGTTGGACATCAAGGGAAACACATTTGACACCCTTTTGACAGACTTTGGGGTCGCTCAATTAGCTGATAACCTTGTTGGCGGTGGCACACCGACATATATGGCACCCGAGCAATTTACTGAAGGCAAAATTGATGCGAGGACGGACGTTTACGCCTTGGGAGTTTCCCTCTATGAAATACTTTCAGGTGGAAACACGCCTTACAAGGGTTTATCCCCTCGCAGTGAAGGCAGCACAACAAAAGAGAGAATTGCCTGGGAGCACCTCTACTCACCACCACCTGGTTTGACCCTGGCAAATCCGAACTGCTCGCGAACCATGGAAAGAGTTGTTCTGACAGCCATGCAGAAAAATCCCCAGGACAGGTTCCCTTCAGTTATGAGCTTCTTGAACGCCTTTGAACAAGCCCGGTCAACCATGGTTAATGAGCCTGCGCCTGTAAATAACGATATCAGGTTGTTGATTTCACAATTTTCCCAACAGACCATATCGGCGACAACTACAATTCTTGACAAATTTCTTAAGAACGAGGCAATAGAGCAAAAGCCATCTCCAATTGATCAGAATATATCCCGAAGGGCAGATGATCCGATCTCCCGGAAGAAATCGCAAACTACCGGTGGCATGAATGTTGCCGGTAGAAACTTTATTCTCTACAGTCGCTCTGGTCTTTATGCTGGTCAGAGGCTTCCAATTCGTATGGGTGAGACTTCGATTGGTCGCGGTACACAAACTCAGATCAAACTTGCTGAGGCAACTGTCTCGCGTCGACATGCTACATTGATCCGCACTACGCGGGGAGTTTACATCCGTGATGATGGAAGTACCATGGGCACTTTTGTTAACGGAACACGAATATCCAGGATAACTCAGCTCAAAGCTGGAGATATCATCCAAATAGGATCTCAACAGATTTTTGAATACACAAAAGGGTGAGGTTATGAGACGTAAGCATTTATTTATTCGCTTGTTTTTAGTTATCACAATTTTGATTAGCTATATGCTTCTCGGCACATTTTCTACAATCGGAAAGGTACACGCAACTCCATCACTTCAAACAAAATCTACTGATACCGTCCTCGTTTTTGACACTTCAGGCAGTATGGATGATTTTGATGCAAGTGGAATGACAAAAATTTCTGCTGCAAAACAAGCTGGTCTCCAGATTTTGAATGTTATTGAAGCGGAAAATGATGCGCTTGTAAGTTCAAGTCAGGTAGGTATCGTTAGTTATGACACATCTGCCAGGGTTGTTAGTCCGTTAACTACAGATATTGTCCTGCTTAAGGACATGATTTCAGAAATGTCGGCTTACGGTAAGACTGCAATGGCAGATGGATTGAAAGCAGGAATCGATTTATTTAATTCTGCTTTCGCGAACAAGACTTTGATTCTGCTCAGTGATGGTCTACCAAATGTTAGTCTAAATTCTGGCGATCCTCAAGACGAGAGCTTTATCCAGCAACAAGTGATCGATCTTGCCACCCAAGCCGGTCAGCAGGGTATTTGTGTGAATACCGTCGGATTTGGCGATCCAAACTTTGGCTCAAGTTCAATCGATGAGGAATTTCTGACAAAGGTTGCATTGGCATCTGGTTGCGGTAAATACTATTATGCAAGTGATGCAATAGAATTGGCAAACGTATATGTTGAACTGCGGCATACTTCTACAGGTGTTATTCAGTTCAAAAGAACCGGCCAGATTGCCGCAGGTCAACAATTAGATCTTGGATCTATTACGATTCCTGAGTTCCAGGAGCTGTTGTTATTCACGCTGAATTGGCCAGGCAGTAAAATTCAACCAATATTGATTGATCCGTCTGGAGTTACAGTAGACAATTCTTACTCTGGCGTTTCTATTTCCGAAACTTCTTCTCTGATTTCTTACATACTAAATAACCCAATTCCTGGAAATTGGCAGTTACAATTACTTGGAGTAGACGTGC
>CAZOYK010000053.1:0-13542 GCA_964584065.1 uncultured Anaerolineaceae bacterium
GGTTCCTTCTCAGTAGCGGGGAGCGGATTCGAACCACTGACCTCCGGGTTATGAGCCCGACGAGCTACCACTGCTCTACCCCGCATCGGAAGTCCGAGTATATAACAAAACTTTGCCTTTGTCAAATTTTCCATTCGGTTCGAGCGAAAGTGATGCGCATGGCTCCAGACAACTCAAGGAAAATCCGCCTCCAAACCCAAACCCCAGACTGGATTCATCTTTTACAGGCTGATAACTTTGTCCGCTGCTTGCAGGGCGGCAAGCGTCCCCGGCATGCCGCCTACTTTGCCAACCCCGACCTTATCCGTCAACCCAAAGTATTCCAGGCAAGTAGAGCAGACTAACAGCTCCACGCCCGCCGCTTCCAGCATCCTCAGCCACTGCAGCACCAGCGAGCCCTCGCATACCAGCTTCACACCGTCAGCATAAAAGACAATCTGCCTGGGCTTCTCTTCCGCCTGGACAGCCAGGCTGAGAAACTTTACCGCCAGGGTCTGCTGCAAACCTTCCGGAGCATCCCCCAAACCGTTTCGGGTAAACAATAATACTGTTTTCATAAACTCTCCTAAGAGCTGCGCAGGACCGCGCCAAAAACGTTTTTGGTCTGTTTCACAATCCGGTTGCGGATGTTGAGGGCGTCCTTATCGTTCAGCGTGCGGTCAAAGGCTTGGTAGGTCAGCTGGTAGGCCAGGCTCTTCTTGCCTTCGCCCAACTTGGAATCCCGGTAGACATCGAACAGTTTCACATCCACCAGCAATTTTCCGCCGGCTTGCCAGATCAACGCCTCCAGGTCATCCGCCGGTAAGCTCTCATCCACAATCAGGGCAATATCCTCCACCATCGCCGGGTAGCTCGAAATTGCCTTGTTGGTGAAGACCGCGTTGCTCAGGCGCACCAGGGTTTCGCCGTCAAATTCCGCCACCAGCACCGGGTCCTGCCCGAAGGCGTAGTTTTTCTTGACCTGCGGATGCAGCTCGCCCATCACACCCAGAATTTCCTTCCCCACTCGCACTTCAGCACACTTGCCCGGGTGGAAACTGGGGTGACTTGCTGCCTGGAACTTGACATCCTGCAAGTGGAGGCCATCAAGCAGGGCTTCAACGACGCCCTTCAGGTCAAAGAAGTCCATCGCCGGGCTTTGCGCTTTATCCCAACTCGCTACGTCCCAGGCGCCCGTCAGGCCGATGCTCAGGCGCAGCGCTTCATCGGGCAAGACTTCGCCTTCAACGGGTAGAAAGACCGGTCCCAGTTCAAAGAGCGCCAGACCCGGCCTGAATTTTGTGTTGTACTCCAGCATTTCGAGCATGGTTGCCATGGCACTGCGACGCATGGCGGTGCGCTCGGGCGTGATCGGGTTCTTGAGGCGCACATAAGCCAAGCCTTGCGGCGCTTTTCTGCCAATGAAAATCCGGGCTTCGCGCTCGGCTGAGGTCTGGCGGTAAGCAAGGGTATCCTGCAGACCGATCGAGACCAGGATGTCGCGGATGCGTTCCTCGGCTTCCAGTCCGGGATTGCCGATTTGGGGAGGGAGTTCGTCGCTCAGGCGTTTCGCCGCAATGCGTTCATAGCCATAAGTGCGGGCGATCTCTTCGATCAGGTTTCTCTGCCCGATTGTACCGGTTTCGATATCTGTGCGGGTGGCTGGGCTCTTTGCAACCAGTTCATTGCCTTCCATCCAGCAGGTAAACCCCAGCCTTTCAAGGATTTGGGTGGACTCCTCCAGCGAAATTTCCTGCCCAAGCACCTCTCGAATTTTCTCAGCTGAAAGGCGATTGACGGTATCCTCATAAGGCTTGCCGTATTCGTCCAGCACGCCCGGCACCATTTCTCCACCGCCCCACTGCTGTACACGCATCAAGCACAGGCTCAGCGCCGTTTCTGCCAGCGCCGGATGGACGTCACGGCTGAAGCGGTAGCCTGCCTCGCTGTTGATGCGGGTTTTGCTGAGGGTTTTGCGCAGGTTGATGAAGTTCCAGTTCGCCGACTCGATCAGCAGGTTGCGGGTTCCCGCGTGGACGCCAGTTTCACCGCCACCCATCACGCCCGCAATGGAAAGCGGTCCGGCAGTATCGGTTACCAGTTCAATTTGGGTGTCCAGTTTTGGCTCAGACCCGTCCAATAGAGTAATTTTCTCACCCTCACAGGCTGTGCGGGTGATGATGGTCGGCTTTCCGCCAGCCCGTTCACGCAGCAGGTCATAGTCGAAGGCGTGCAGGGGCTGACCAATCTCGAGCATGGTGTAGTTGGTGGCGTCCACCAGAGCATCAATCGGGCGCATCCCAGCCAGCGAGAGCCGGCGCTGCACCCAGTAGGGGCTTTTACGAGCTTGCGTGCCTTCTACCATCCCCAGCATGAAGCGCGGATTGAGCTCAGTGTCCCGCACTTCCAATCCAACTTTTCCAGCGATTGCTCCGCCATTTTCGAGAGCAACTCCCTCAGGAAGGCGCAGAGGTCTCCCCAAAACCGCAGAAAGCTCCCGAGCGATGCCCAGGATGGAGGCGTCTCTTGCCATATTCGGCAAGATCGCGACTTCGTAGACCACGTCACCCATGTAATCCACCAGCGGCATGCCTACTGGCGCGTTATCATCCAGTTCGATCACGCCTTCATGTTCTTCCGAGATGCCCAGTTCTTTTTCCGAGCAGATCATCGAGCGCGAGTCGACCCCGCGGATGGTGGTCTTTTTAAGTTTCGTCACAACCTGTCCGGGTTGATGCCCGTCGTAGAGCATCGCGCCTTCGCGTGCGTAGGCGACCTTGAGCGGCTGCTGTAACCTGCCCTTGCCGAGCCAGGGGAACATATTCGGCGCGCCTGTCAGCACGGTTGTAATGCCCGTGCCGTCGTTGAGCTCACAGAGCGTCAGGCGGTCAGCGTTGGGGTGTTGGTTTACCTCCACCACCTCTGCCACCACGAATTTTTCCTTATCCCAGGGCAAACCAGCGTACTTATTCTTCAGTTTGCCAGCGGGCTTATCCACGCCCACCAGGAGCACATTTTCCACTTCCAAACCGAGGCTGGTCAGGATGTTGGCGAGTTCTTCGATGCCAATGCCTTCCAGGTCGATGTAATCTTTAATCCAACTTAAAGGTGCTTTCATCTCATCTCCTCTTAGAACTGTTCCAGAAAGCGGATGTCGTTATTGCGGAAGTGGCGAATATCATCGATGTGATAGCGCATCAGGGTCGAACGGTCGATACCCATGCCAGCGGCGAAACCGGAATAGACGTCCGGATCATATCCGCCATACTTAAGCACGGTCGGGTGCACCATGCCGCAGCCGAGGATTTCCAGCCAGCCGGTGCCCTTGCAGACGCCGCAGCCTTCGCCACCGCAGACGAAACATTCCACGTCCAATTCAGCACTGGGTTCCGTGAAGGGGAAGAAGGATGGGCGCAAGCGCGTGCGAGCGTTCTCGCCGAAGGTTCTGCGGGCAAAATCGTTGAGCGTGCCGCGCATGTCGGCAAAGGTGATGCCCTTGCCCACCACCAGCAGTTCCACCTGGATGAATTCAATTTCCGAGCGGGCGGTGAGCTGCTCATAGCGCATGGTAGTGCCCGGCAGGATCACGCGGATATTCTCCGGCGCCCTTTCTCGCATCACCCGCACCTGCCCCGGGGAGGTGTGCGTCCGCAGGACCACGCCTTCCTTATCGGTATAGAAGGTGTCCCACATGTCCCGAGCCGGATGGTAAGGCGGCATGTTTAGGTAGGTGAAATTGTAATCGTCGGTTTCCACTTCCGGCGAGCGGTAAATCTGGAAGCCCATGTCGCCAAAGATCTTGTAAATCTGGCGCAGGGTCAGATGCAGCGGGTGGATCCTGCCGCGGCGCGGCTTGCGCCCGGGCAGGGTCACATCCAGGGTTTCTTTGGTAAAAGCCTCCTGCTGGCTGGCAGTTTTGATGCTTTCTTCCTTTTCTGCCAGGGCTGCTTCGAAGCCCACTTTGACCTGGTTCACGGCTTTACCGACCAGCGGGCGCTCTTCTTTGGCAAGCTGCCCCATCGAACCGAAGACTTTCATCACCAGCGAGGTCTTGCCAAGGAACTCCTGCTTCCAGGCTTCCAGCGGTTCGACATTCCTGACAGCTTGTAGCGCTTCGATCCCGCGCGCCAGTTCGGTCTGCAACTTCTCTTCAATTTCCAACATTCATCACCTCATCTATTTGTCATTCGGACAAAAAAAAGCCCGTCCGTGTAAAGGGACGGGCATAAAAGCCGTGGTACCACCCTTCTTGGCTGGGATAACCAGCCCTCTCAGGTTGCTCTGTAACGGGAACACCCGGCGCGGACTACTTGCAAAACTGTTTCACCCGCGCGACTCCTGAGGGAACTTCAACTTTCGCTTGCCTGGCGCCGCTCTCAGTCTCGGCCGCGCCTCCCTGTTGGGGCTCTAAAGCCTACTTTCCTCGCTCCACATCGTTCGCCCTATTATAGAAGTTTTCAGGGGCATGGTCAAGGGCAATGGCATTCGCAGAAATTTCGATAAAAAAAGCCGGGAAAATAACCCGGCTACATACTCTGGAAAAAGAATTACATCGTGGCTTTTACAAACGCGAAAACGACTAAGGTTTTTGTAGGTCGGACGAAGTACCGGCGAAGCTGTGTAATGAGACCGCATCCTAACCTTCAAATCTCAAGAAGCTTTCGCGGGCTCACTCCGACGAACCTCTTGAACCACATCAACCAACAAGCGGCGGAGTGGTGAACTGCGCACCATTCCGCCCTACATCAAAGTATGCATGTCGTAGGATCATAAGTTGACTCCAGGTGTAAAAAAAGCCGGACTTTCACCCGGATTCAACATCTGAAAAAGAATTACATTGCGGCTTTGACAAGCGCGATGAATGACTCAGCCTTGAGGCTTGCTCCGCCGATCAGACCGCCATCGATGTCGGATTGGCCAAACAGTTCCGCGGCGTTGCCGGGATTGACCGAGCCGCCGTAAAGAATGCGCATTCCATCTCCGATTTCCTCGCCAAACATCTCGCGCAGAATCGGGCGGATCACATCCTTGTGCACAGCATTCGCGCCTTCGGGAGTGGCTGCCAGACCGGTACCGATCGCCCAGACAGGCTCGTAGGCGATCACCACCTGCTCCGCCTGCTCCTGGGTCAGCCCTTCAAGGTCTGCCCGCACCTGCCGGCTGACGACCTCGGCGGTGAAGCCGCCCTGGTTCTCCTCCAAGGTTTCGCCCACGCACACAATCGGCTTCAGCCCATGTGCCAATGCCGCCAAAACTTTCTTGTTAACCGTTTCATCCGTCTCGCCAAACATGGCGCGCCGCTCTGAGTGCCCCAGGATGACATACTCGCAAAGTTCTTTCAGAATTATTGGTGAAATTTCTCCGGTAAACGCGCCTGAGTCCGCCCAGTGCATGTTCTGTGCGCCAAGCTTGATGGCCGATTCGTCCACTTCGCGTCTTGCCACCCCCAGCCCGACAAATGGCGGGCAGATCACAACATCCACATCCTCCACATCGTGTAAAACAGGAACCATCTCGCGGATCAAATCGCGGGTCGCATACAAGCCTTTGTTCATCTTCCAGTTACCGGCAACCATTGGTTTTCTCATTGTTCCTTACCATCCTCTGCTATTAGTTAATGCTTATTTTATCATCAAGCCGCAGAGGGATTGCCGGTGAAACGTGATTCGTGTGATGGGTCTTCGTGTCCGAATAGCGCAAAGGGTAGGGTGGGTTGGCGTCACGTGACCTGTTTCGACTCAAGTCGCTTTACAGTCAACCCACCGTAAGATTACACCTCTATCCGGTGGGTTGGCTCTCAAAGACCTCTTAATTCTTGATTCTACTGAACGCCAACCCACCCTACGAATCACGGCCTGTGGCCTGTTGGAATAAATGCAGGTGAACATGCGATCGGTTGGTGGGTAGGCTATAACAATGCCCAGGTTGAATAAGTTTGCCTGACGCCTACCCACCCTACGAATCACGTCCTTGGTCTGTTGGAATTTATGCAAGGGATAAGAGTTTGTCGGAATTGGAGAAGTGATTAACGGTCGGTTGTGCGCAGGGTAGGGTGGGTTGGCGTCAATGAGAATCTAGAATTGAGAGGTTTTTAAAAGCCAACCCACCAGATGAACATGCGATCGGTCGGTGTTAGGCTATAAAGAGACTTGGATTAAAGAAAGTTAAGTGACGCCTGCCCACCCTACGAAAAACTATCATCAAGCCGTTCGGAATTTGACCATTCATCCAAAAAAAAGGCTGACCGGGAAATCCGATCAGCCTTTGACTATTACTGCAGCTAATTACTTGGTGCGATAGATCATTGGGTTGAGCCACAACCCACGATTATCCTGAGATGTGCCCTCGTTCCAGACTACCAGCGAGAATTGAACCTTCTTACCGGCAAGCGAGGACAGATCAATCTTAATCGGGTTCCACTTCTTCTCAAACACTTCCTTCCACTCTCCCAGTTCAACGAAATTTCCATCTCCAATACGGTAGTAGAGTTCAAATTTCAGGCTGCACTTGGGGCTGTTTGCCTCGCACTGGATAGTGGCACGGAATTCATCGCCATCTTTTACCAGGAACGCCGGGTAAATACCCTGGATATAGCCATCTTTGGCATCATTCGGTCGCGTGATCAGACCGATTTCGTTTTCCTGAGCGCCATCTTCACGATAGGGTTTATCCTTGCTCAAAACGTAGCCTTTTTCGATATCCGTTTCTTTGCCTGGACAGCCCAAAGGATTGGTTTTGCTGGTGGACCAGCGGGCGTCACAGACGTTACTGGCAAAGTTGTAGACCATGCCCCTGCCGTCAATAACCTGGATCTTGACCCAGAATGAACCTTTGCTGTCAGAGCCGGTGCCAAAGCGCACGCCGTTCGGGTTGACCAACTGGAAGTTACCCTGGTAGGAGCCAAGAACCGACGGGGCAGTCATGACAATGGAGATATCCACCGTCTCACCCGGTTTTACCTCTTTTGGCAGGTCCCAAAACTTGGCGGTCGTCATTTGCGTGCCGTCAACAAAAGCAATATCGAAGCGGGTATCCCAGGTGCAGGAACCGCTGTTGCGAATGCGCCAGGTCTTGGTGAATGTGTTACCTGCAACGACCTTCGTTCCATCCGGGATGGTGATGTCTTCAACAAACTTCACCTGATAGCAGGGGATGGGTGTTGGTGTGGGCGGGATGGGCGTAGCCGTTGGCGGGACGGGAGTCGACGTGGCAGGAACCGGAGTCACAACTACCGTGGGCACCTCTGTGGTTTGTGCGGGTTCCGTCGGAATTTGATTGATATTGGTGGGGTTAAGTGTCGGGGTGTTCGCAACAACTGGTGCGGTTGCCGTCAACTGTGCCACCACCGTCTGGTAATACTCCTGTGTGGCTTGGGCTTGCAAAGTTTGCATTGCCTGTTCAACAGGATCGCCCGCAGGGGCAGGCGTGCCGGGCATAATACATGCTGCCAAAATCAAACTCAATGCCAGCACGGTTAAGCCGGGAAAAATCCAACGTGGTTTGTTTATGGTTTTACTTTTCATCTTCTTGCTCCTTAATAGCCAAACTACCTCTTCCTTATAGACGCGTGTCGGGTCATAAAAGTTCCGGGCAAAAAAAACCGCCCCGGAGGGCGGTTGTGTTTTGCTTAGTTGTTCGAAATTGTCACTTGAATGCCAAGCCCCCACTGTTGGTTGGGGCCGTAGCCGATGCGCGCGCCGTCCGGAGCCGCCAGCATCCAGTAGCTATAATATGTGCCCTCAGTCATCGGCGCGACCATATCATTAATTGTGAGGTCGATTGTCTCACCCGGCAGCACATCCCTGGGGATATCACCCCGTTTGTTGGTGCCAAATGCTTCGCCGCCCGCCAGGACCATATCATAGTCTCTGGTCCAAGTGCAGGTGCCGGTATTCTTGACAGTCCAGGTCTTGGAGAATTTAGTGCCTGGTTTCATAACTGTACCAGGAGGATAATTAACATCACCCAGGAAATCAAATTGGAAACATTTCGTACCAACTTCTTCGGTTGGAGCTTCCGCTGTCTGTTGAGCCGCATCTTCAGTAGGATTGGCAGTTGTCACAGCAGTTGGGACCACCACGATCTGGGTCGGGCAAGCCGGGCAGGCAGGCTGGGGAGTCCAGGTGGGCTGGTTGCTCAATTGTGTCACCAACGCCACCAAAGTTTCCACTGAGTTCTGTGTCGCTCTGGCTTGCTGCGTCGATGCCACTTGCTGTGCGATCTCCGCTTCGGAAGGGGTTGGGGGTAAAGAAGGGGCACAAGCCGCCAGCACGAGGCTCAGGCTCAGGAGCCCAAGAATAAACCATTTCGTTTTATTTAGCTTTCTCATATTTTTCTCCATCGCTAATTTTACAGCCTGAAATAAAGCCGCGGTATCGGTACGTTTTTTGGGATTCTATCATTAATCCAGGAAATGATTCTTTTTGAGCCTGTCAATTAATTAAAAATGGAGAGAGCCGTCAATATAACGGCTCTCTCGTAGAATTAGTTTTACTTATTGGAAAGAATAGCCAATCCAGGCAGTTCGATGCCTTCCAGCATTTCCAAAGACGCGCCGCCACCCGTTGATATGTGGGTGATCTGATCGCTAAGCCCGGATTGATTGATGGCAGAAACAGAATCCCCGCCGCCAATAATGCTCACAGCCTCGCTCTCAGCCACTTTGTGCGCTACCGCGAAGGTACCCGCGGCAAAACGCGGGAACTCAAACACGCCCATCGGACCATTCCAAACAATGGTGCCTGCATTGGCAATTTCTGCGCCAAAGGCTTCCACCGTCTTGGGACCAATGTCCAGGATCCTCCAGCCGGCTGGCACATCGCCCACTGGCAGGGTTTCCATCTTTGCTTCCGCGTCAAAGGCATCACCAAGCACCATATCCACCGGCAAAACCAGCTTTCCTTCAGATTTCCCGATCAGTTCTTTGGCAGTGTCAATCACTTCAGCTTCCACCAGCGAATCCGCCATTTCATAGCCGAGCGCCTTCAGGAAGGTGTTCGCCATGCCGCCGCCAATCAGGATCTTGTCGGCTTTCTTGAGCAGATTCTCGATCACGCCGATCTTGTCCGAAATCTTCGCGCCGCCCAAAATCGCCACAAAGGGGTGTTGTGGGTCAGCAATCGCGTCGCCCAGGTATTTGATTTCCTTTTCCATCAAGAAACCAGCCGCTGAAGGCAGTAACTCCGCTGCACCATAGGTTGAGGCGTGCGCGCGATGGGCCGTGCCGAAGGCGTCGTTTACGTAAAGGTCCGCCAGCGATGCCAGATCGGCTGCCATTTGCGGATCGTTCTTTTCTTCCCCTGCATAGAAGCGGGTGTTCTCAAGCACCAGAACCTCACCCGGTTGCAAGGCCTCAGCAGCGGCTTTGGCAATTTCACCGCGGCAGTCTTCAGCGAACTTAACTGGGGCTTCAATTAGAGTTGCAAGATGATCCGCTACTGGTTTCATTGAATAATCCAAATTGAATTGACCCTTTGGGCGCCCCAGGTGGGACATCAAAATAACAGCAGCTCCCTGCTCCAGCAAATAATTGATTGTTGGCAGAGCGGATGTGATCCGGGTATCGTCTTTGATCTTGCCTTCCTTGATCGGTACGTTAAAGTCCACCCGCACCAATACCTTCTTACCAGCCACATCCAGATCGGTCACTATTTTCTTGTCAGACATTTTTCTCCTTCTATGAAAAATGCGCATCACTGCTTTTTTCAAACAATGCTGCGCATTCATTTGTTCAGTAAACCTTGAGGTTTAGAGTTTCTCTGCAATCATCTTGCCCAGGTCAACAGTGCGGCAGCTATAGCCCCACTCGTTGTCGTACCAGGTCACAACTTTTACCATGTTGCCATTCATGACCATATTCTTGTCGAGGTCAACAATGGAGGAGCGATCGTCGCCCTTGAAGTCGCTCGAAACCAGCTGCTGATCATACTCGCCGGTGGTCACACCCAGGATACCCTTCAGTGATCCTTCAGCTGCTTCTGTAAAGGCAGCATTTAGTTCTTCCTTGGTGGTTGGTTTTTCAACCAGGGCAACAAAGTCAACAATCGAGACGGTAGGGGTCGGAACGCGCAGAGCGTAGCCGTCGAATTTACCCTTGAGCTCGGGGATGACCAGGGCGACAGCCTTGGCAGCACCAGTAGTGGTGGGGATGATGTTCAAACTGGCAGCGCGAGAGCGGCGCATTTCTTTCTTGTGCCCCTGATCCAGGATGACCTGGTCATTGGTGAAAGAGTGAATGGTGGTCATAACGCCACCGATGATGCCAAAAAGGTCATTCACGATCTTGGCGGCAGGCGCGAGGCAGTTGGTGGTGCAGGAAGCATTCGAAATGATGTGGTGCTTTTCATTGTCGTATTTTTCTTCATTCACACCCAAAACGATTGTCAGATCCTCGCCCTTGGCAGGTGCAGAGATGATGACTTTCTTTGCTCCAGCACGATCGATATGCGCATCCGCGCCAATCTTGCCACCTTCACTCTTGGCAGTGGTAAAGATGCCAGTGCATTCAAAAACGATATCCACGCCGAGATCTTTCCAGGGCAAATTTCCCGGGTCTCTTTCGGCCAGGACTTTGATTTCAGTGCCATCAATCACCAGATTGCCGGCTTCATTGACCTTAACTTCACCTTTGTAGATGCCGTAGTTTGAGTCATACTTGAATAGGTGGGCGTTGGTTTTCGGATCAAAGAGATCGTTGATTGCAACGACTTCCAGGGTATCCGCTGCGTCTTCAAGGAGGCGCTTTAAAACCTGCCGTCCGATGCGGCCAAAACCATTAATTGCTACTTTTGTTTTCATATATCCTCCGATTGAGTAAATTTGGATTAATCTTAACTGACATCGCTGCCAGAGTGCTTACACTTAACCTATAGAATTATATCCGATTTATCGGCTCTTCAGCAAAAAACTTTATATAAAAAGCACAAGTTCCCAACAAGCAAGTATTTCTGTTGAGGAAAAAACAATGCTTTGACGATGCCAAAACAGCCCTAATTTAAAGGTCCTGTACGCTCTTCATACAAATTCATGATTGCCCGTGCCAACTTGCGGGAACTGTGCCGCCAGGGATACAAGTCATCCACCAGGTCTGCCTCATAAACACGGTAATTCTGCTTCATCTCGTCATCCAACCGAACCCATTCTGCCCTTCCACCCAGGTCTCCATGATAATTCCGGTTGCAAATCGCCAGGTTGAATAAGTGCTTGCAAATATGCCGGTCGATCTCCCGGGCATGATCCGATGCATTGAACCCATCTGTCTCACCTTGTTCGGTGGCTATGTTGCAAATATAGAATGTTTCAGCGCGACTGGCCAGGATGGCATCTGAAAGCCCCCTCACCAGCAAGTTAGGCAGCAAGCTCGTATACAAACTTCCCGGTCCGATCAGGATCAGATCTGCGTCCAGGATGGCTGAAGTTGTGGGGGGATAGGCTGGAGATTCTTCCGGTTCGATCCAGACCTTCAGGATCTTACCCGGATATTCCGTCAGTTCCGCCTCGCCTCTGACTATCACAATTTCCTGGGTTGCATTTTCCTGTACTTCACCCACAAGTTGAACATTACTTAAAGTTGAAGGCAGCACCTGCCCATAGATCGCCAAAACTCTGCCGGACTCTGCCACTGCCTCTTCAAAACTACCGGTAATCTCACTTAGCGCAGTAATAAACAGGTTCCCGAGCGAGTGCCCTTCCAAGCCAGCTCCGGCAGTAAAACGATACTGAAAAACCTGGGATAGCAGCGCTTCATCACTGCTAAGTGCTGAAAGGCAGTTGCGGATGTCTCCGGGAGGCAATACCCCCAGATCGCGCCGCAAAGCCCCTGATGAACCGCCGTCATCGGCAACGGTCACAATTGCCGTAATGTTGTGAGTGTATTCCTTTAGACCCCGCAGCAGTGCCGCCAGTCCATGCCCTCCGCCGATCACCACCACCTTGATACCTTTTTCGCGTTGACGGTAATTCTTGAGCGTGTCCCAGACCGGTTTGCCGTTTTTCTCAAAGGGTCGCAATAATGATCGGTTTGCCCCCCAAATTCCGATCAGGATCATCGCCAGTCCCAGTCCGCCAAAAAGCAAGAAGCGGATCGGTCTGTCCAGAAAACGCAGCGAGAGTACCGCCAGGATGGGTATCAGGGTTTCATTCGTGGTAGTGCGATAATAATCCAAAACCAACACGGACGCGCCAAGCCCCAGCAGCATCGAACCGATGACAGTCAAGACCAACCAGCGCTTGAAGCCCATCCCCGGAGCAAGCCATCTAAATTCTTGCTGGATGCGTTTGCCAAGGCGTCTTAACCAGTTGTCTTTCTTTGCAGGATTACTCATTAATCTGATAATAGCAGGATTCCTCGCCAGCGTCAACGAATTTCCAACCCCTTTTTATTCTCTTATAATCTCCCAACATTTAACTTCCTCAACAGACTCTTCAGACAATGGTAAAATCAATTATCTAAACTGACTGCTTTCAAATAGGAGCGACCATGCCAGAACAAAAACCTCTTATCGTCATGCGCTCGGGGCCCATCCCCGGTTCCAGCTTTTATCTCGAAAAGACAGAAGTCACCCTTGGTCGTGACCTCGCCAATGACATCCCGGTACCTGACCAGGAAATTTCCCGTCGTCACGCGCGTTTTGTTACCCGCGCCGATGGTGTATACGTTGAGGATCTTGGTTCCACGAATGGCACTTTTCTAAACGGAGTGCGCATCAGTTCACCCCAACCCCTGAACAATGGCGACCTGATCACCCTGGCGGAAGCAACCGTGATGAGCTTTGAATGGCCTGATCAGGCTAAAACACCGACCTACAGTGCCTATCCTTCTGATGAATCCATTCCCGAGCCTGCTCCAGCGGCTGCCCAGGCAGCCTATAAGCCTGCCCAGAAACCCGTTCCACAGCAGCCGCTTGCGCCCGGGCTCACGCCTGAGGTAAAGCGCGCTACTCCCTGGTATGCCAACTTTTTCATTCTGCTCTTGATCGCGATTATCCTCATCATGGTCATCGTGATTTTCATGCCGACCAGCTGGTGGTGTTTCTTCTCCGCCAATGGGATACTTGGTTGTCCGGTAAATTAATTCACTGGTTCTGTCAATCGCCCGGGTCTTGCAACCCGGGCGATTTGTTTAAAATCGCAGGTTTAAATTGAAGAGATACACTCTCAGGGTTTTTCCCATGATTAGACCTAATCTTGAAAAATAGCGCGTTTTTGCGCTTTCCTGCCTTTTAAGTGATTACTGCGGTATAATAAAAAGGTTATGCTAACCTACAATTTTAGCTGCAGCGAAAGAAAAACATATGACTGAACAACCTGAAATTCCCGCTGAAGAACCCATCATAAACAACGCTGGCACCCTTCAGTCTGTCGGCATAGACGACCAAATGCGGACCGCTTACCTCGACTATGCCATGAGCGTTATCGTAGCCCGCGCCATCCCTGACGTGCGTGACGGTCTCAAGCCCGTCCACCGGCGCATCCTTTACGCCATGCAAGACATGGGCATTCGTGCCAATACGCCCTACAAAAAATCTGCCCGTATCGTTGGTGAAGTCCTGGGTAAATACCATC
>CAZOYK010000054.1:0-13454 GCA_964584065.1 uncultured Anaerolineaceae bacterium
AGAAGGCGACCCGCTTGAGTATTCGATCGTCGACCTTCCAAGCTACGGCGAGGTGGTTCTGGTTGGTAACGTTGCCACTTACACTCCCGATCCGGATTACATCGGGACTGACAGCTTCACTTTCAAGGTCAATGATGGAATGGCGGACAGCGATTTGGCTGTGGTTACCATCACTGTTACCCCAGTCAATGACTGGGTGGTAGCAAATGATGACGAGTACGAGACCATGGTTGACGTAACGCTCGAAATCTCGGCACCTGGCGTTTTGACAAACGACGAACTGCTGGATCCGAACGAAACTGTCACGTTGGAAGTGCTTGTTCAGCCGGCTGGCGGAATGCTCACGCTCAACGACGACGGCTCCTTCACCTATGTGCCCAATGCCGGATTCTTCGGTGTGGACACGTTCGTATATCAACTGAATTCAACCCTGCCCACAATGTTGCAAGGTGAATTCAGCGACACAGCTATTGTGACCATCAACGTGACACCAAGGCAGATCTTCCTGCCGCTTATCCTCAGATAGTTGATTATTAGTTTTTAGTTGGCAGCGCCCCGTACTCCGGGGTGCTGCTGTTATATGGGGAGCTGTCACCCTCTGCACCGGAAAACAACGAATCCCAATGTAGAGCGGGAGGAGCAAGCCACTGGCTTTTTTGTAGGTCGGAATGAGACCGCCTCAAATCCTTTACAAATATCCACATCTCGCGGGCTCACTCCGACATTTCCACTATACTAATCCTAACGGCTGGATTACATCATTTTAAACTTGTCTTTGGCGGAGTGCGCAAAAGACGCGCATTCCGCCCTACGAAAGCGAGGAAGTCGTAGGTCAGGTCATCGTGCTCGAAGAGTATGCGCAGTCTGCCCCGTGTATTTTTCAGGGGTTCAATCTGATTTTGGAAGCCTTTCTTTATTGAGGACAATAGTTGCCAGCACTCGTGATGTCAGATTTCATTTGTGTGATCGTGCCGGTCTCCAGACCGCGCACGGGAGGTGACCGAAGGTCTCCATTTAATCAAATTCAAAGGCAGATCGCCACGTCGCTACGCTCCTCGCGATGACAAAATATTATCGTAGGTCAGATCATCGTGCTCGAAGTATGCGCAGCCTGCCCTGTGTATTTTTGCGGGGTTCAACCTGACATCGGAAATCCAGGAAATCGTGCTTTATTGAGCGCTTTATTTGCCAGCGTTCGTGATGTCAGGTTCACAAACAGAACCTGACCTACGCGCAACCCTTGTTGAGGACAATATTTTCCAGCACTCGTGATGTCAGGCTCACAAGCAGAACCTAAGACCGAATATTTTAATGACCATTATCCGGTGTTCTGGCGATGGAGAGCGGTATAATACAGCCTGCTTAACTGGAGCAACTATGATTAATACACAAGCATTGAGCAAGACTTTCAAAATTGGTAAAAAACAAAAAGAAGACCTGAAAGCCGTAGACGGACTGACCCTCGAAGTGCATGAGGGCGAGGTGTTTGGCTTCCTGGGACCCAACGGCGCCGGCAAAACGACCACCGTGCGCATGCTCACCAGCCTGATCCGCCCCACCAGCGGCACTGCCCGGGTGGCGGGCTACCAGGTGGGCGAGGATGACCTCGAGATCCGGCGCAATGTTGGGCTGCTGACCGAGTCGCCGGGCATGTATGAACGCCTGAGCGCCGAAAAGAACCTGCAAATCTTCGCCGAACTGTACGAGGTGCCTGAAGTCACCAAGACTGTAAACAAGTACCTCAGCCTTTTTGGGCTTTGGGAAAGGCGCGGGGATGCCGTGGGCAGCTATTCCAAAGGCATGCGCCAAAAGCTGGCGGTGGCGCGCGCGCTTTTGCACGAACCCAAGGTGCTCTTTTTTGATGAGCCCACCACCGGGCTGGACCCGGAAGCGGCACGCATCGTGCGCGACTTCATTCTCGAATTCAAACGAGAGGGGCGCACCATCTTCATGACCACGCACAATTTGGATGAGGCTGAAAAGCTCTGTGACCGGGTGGGCATCTTCAAGCAATCCCTGCTGGCGCTCGACAGCCCCACTAATTTGCGTCAGAAAATGTTTGGACGCAAGGTTGTTTTCCACCTGGCTGGGGTCAACCCCCATTGGGTGCCGTTGCTGAGCGCGCTTGAAGGTGTCAGCTTGGTTGAGCAACTGGATAAAAAGCTGGTTGTGTCGATGGCAGAGCCAGAAAGAATTAATCCCGTCATCACCAGGCTGCTGGTGGAACAGGGAGCAGACATTCAATTTATCGGCGAGGTGCGGCAATCGCTCGAACAGATCTATCTCGAAATGCTGCATGGCAACAATGAAGCGAGGCAGGCATGAAACACATCCGTACCATTATCAATAAAGAATGGTCCGAAGTTTTCAAGAATAAACTTGTGCTCTCCGTGGTGTTAGTCATGCCGATCCTGTTCTCGCTCCTGCCGTTGGTGATGCTGGGGGTCACCTCGAGCACATCGATGCTGGATATCAGCCCGGAGGAAGCCGGCTTACCACCGGAGCTTTTTGGCACCCTCTGCGGCGGGATGAATGCCGGCGAGTGCACCCAGGTGTACATGCTCAGCCAATTCATGCTCTTTTTCGTGATGATGCCGTTAATCATTCCGGTTACGATCGCCGCTTACAGCATCGTCGGTGAGAAAACCACCCGCAGCCTCGAACCCCTGCTGGCAACCCCAATCACCACCACCGAACTGCTGGCGGGCAAGTGCTTTGCCGCCGTGATCCCTGCAGTCGCGGCAACCTTTGTCTCCTTTCTAATTTTCAATATAGGCATCCTCATCCTTGGGATCAGCCCAAAAGTGCACGCCTATGTGGTTAGCCCAACCTGGCTGGTGGGGATCCTGCTGCTTGGACCAGTGCTATCGATCATTTCAGCCATGTTTGCCATTTTCGTCTCTTCACGCGTCAATGACCCGCGCGTGGCGGAGCAGATTGCGAGCGTGATGATCGTACCCTTTATGGGTGTATTCCTGCTCTCATCGTTCGGCGTGATAACGCTGAATTTGACCTCGATGGTCATTGCGGTGATCATCTGCACCGCCGTGGCTGGCGTGCTTCTATACCTGGGCACCCTCATTTTTGACCGGGAAAATATTCTGACGAAGTGGAAGTAAAGGAACGTTATGAAAAAACGCGTATTTATGCTGCTTGTGTTGGTGCTGATTTTTGCCCTGAGTTTTAGCGCGGTTCTGGCGCAGGATTCACCTTTCACCCTGCGAATAATGCGGGATTGGGGCTACGGAAACGGGACAGACATCAACGGGCGCATGAGCCTCTCGGTAAAGGGCGATCAGGAACTAATCCAGCAAGTGACTTTTTTCATCGATGGTGAAGTCATGGCGAGCCTTACTGCCGCTCCCTTCAAGCATCAATTCGACACCAACAATTTCGAACCCGGACTGCACCGTTTGACCGCTGAAGTTAAAACAACTATGGGTGAGACCTACACCACCAACGGATTGGTTTCAAATTTTGTAAAAAAAAGCGAAGCCAACCAATCCATGCTTAAGATCCTGCTCCTGGTGGGAGGAATTGTTGTGGCCAGTATGGGCATCCAGTTCTTTATGCAGAAGAACGCGAATAAGAACCCGAAGTACGACGAAAATGGTCGCGTCCAATACGGCGTTTGGGGCGGTGCAATTTGCCCCAGCTGTGGGCAGCCTTTCAACCGCTCATTTTTTGGGATCAACCTGGTGGGAGTCCGCCTGGAGCGCTGTCCGCATTGCGGTAAGTTAGTGGCAGCCCGGCGCGCCTCGCCTGATCAGCTCGAAGCTGCCGAACGCAAGTCCCGCCCGGAAATCGTGGAGCAGGCACCGGTCAAATCTGACACAGAGAAAAAACAGGACATGTACGACGACAGCAAGTACACGGACCTGTAGAACGTAAGTAGTGAGGAAGGTTACAAGCCGACATCTCTGTCATTCTGAGCCTCTATTGCGAAGAATCTTGTTATTTACAAACAGATCCTTCCCGCAAGGGGACGCAAGCAG
The DNA here is from genome assembly GCA_964584065.1 of uncultured Anaerolineaceae bacterium. Taxonomy (GTDB): domain Bacteria; phylum Chloroflexota; class Anaerolineae; order Anaerolineales; family Anaerolineaceae; genus Mesolinea. The sequence goes on from CAZOYK010000054.1 coordinate 3,996, forward strand.
TCGCCTTGCTCAGGATGACCGTGTTGGAGAATGGTAGGGTGGGTTGACGTCAACAAATCTGTACCAACCCAAGCCTTGTTTTAGCCAACCCACCAAAGAGTTGGTTTGCGTATGTTGATGGTGGGTAGGCTTTCTGAGATTCCCTAATTGTCAACACCCGTTTACGCCAACCCACCCTACCCGCTTCACGACGCCTATCCACCCTGCGTGCTCCTGCCTTGGCTCTGTGACGCTACACTCTTCGAGCACAATGATCTACTCCACCAGCTTAATAAGCAATATCTTAGTAGGGTGGGTTGACGTCACAGGCTCTTGCCCTGTCTTGACATCGATAAAGTCAACCCACCAAAAACAGCTTGTGCCGCGGTGGGTAGGCTATAATCCAGCGTGCTGATTCATATGCTTTCTGGCGCCCACCCACCCTACCCGCTTCACGACGCCTATCCACCCTACCTGCTCTATTGAATCTGTTTTACGACGCCGCGCATAATGCCTGTTTGGCTTGCCAAGCGTGGTAGAATCGCAATATCAAACAAGCTTAGTTGGAGGTTGTATGGAAGAACAAGTTTCTGGTTTCGCGGTCAAAAAAGGACTCGCTGAAATGCTCAAAGGTGGGGTGATCATGGACGTGGTCACGCCTGACCAGGCAAAAATTGCTGAAGACGCCGGAGCTGTGGCAGTTATGGCGCTGGAACGCGTTCCCGCGGATATTCGCGCGGATGGCGGCATTGCCCGTATGAGTGACCCGGAACTCGTCTTGAAGATCATGGAAGCAGTCAGCATCCCGGTGATGGCAAAATGCCGCATCGGTCATTTTGTGGAAGCTCAGATCCTTGAATCGCTCGGTGTGGACTACATCGACGAATCCGAGGTGCTCACCCCGGCAGACGAAGCCTACCATATCAATAAGCACAACTTCAAAGTGCCGTTTGTCTGTGGCTGCCGCAATTTGGGCGAAGCTCTGCGCCGGATTGGCGAAGGCGCGGCGATGATGCGCACCAAGGGCGAACCTGGCACGGGCGACGTGGTGGAGGCAGTGCGCCATGCCCGCTCGGTCTATTCCGAGATCCGCCGGCTGGTTTCCCTGCCGGAAGAAGAAGTGATGACCTACGCCAAGAACATCCAGGCGCCCTACGAACTCTGCTTGCAGGTGCGTGAACTCGGCGCTTTGCCCGTGGTCAATTTCGCCGCAGGCGGCATTGCCACACCTGCCGACGCAGCCCTGATGATGCAGCTTGGCGTGGACGGTGTGTTCGTTGGCTCGGGCATCTTTAAGTCCGGCGACCCCCACAAGCGCGCTCAAGCGATCGTTAAAGCCACCACCCACTTCAACGAGCCCAAAATTTTGGCTGAAGTCAGCCGCAACCTGGGCGAGGCAATGGTTGGGCGCTCAGCAGTCAACCTGCCCGACGCTGAAAAGATGGCCGGACGCGGCTGGTAGAGGACTTTGTGCCGATGAGAATTGGCGTTTTAGCCCTTCAGGGCGATTTTCGTGAACACCGCATCAGCCTCGAGAAACTCGGGGCTGATGTAAAAGAAGTGCGCCTGCCGGAGCATCTGGAAGGCCTGCAGGGACTGATCATTCCCGGCGGCGAGTCAACCACTATTGGGAAACTGATGGTTGCATACGATTTGCTGGACCCGATACGTGCCTTTGGGCAGAGTCAGGCTATCTGGGGCACCTGCGCCGGCGCCATCCTGCTGGCGAAAGAAGTTGGGCGAGATCAACCTCTGCTCGGCTTGATGGATATGGAAATTGAGCGCAATGCTTTCGGGCGCCAGATTGACTCTTTCGAAATCGAGATTACCGTGCCTTTCCTGCAGTCCCCTGAACTACCCTATCACCTTACCTTCATTCGCGGACCGATCATCACGCGGGTATGGGGCGAAGCCCAAACCTTGCTGAGCCTGCCTGATGGGCGCGCGATTACTGCACGGCAGGGTAAGCTCTTCGCGACTTCCTTCCACCCTGAGCTCACCAACGATCTGCGTTTTCATCAATACTTCCTGGAGCTGGCAAAATCGGAATCCACCGGCTGAACCCCAAAGACCTTTCGGTCATCCTGCGTCGGACCGACCTGCTTCAGAGCCTCGACTATCTGCGCCTGGTCACGCGGGGAGAGCCTTTCAATCTAAGAAACTTGGTACACAGCATTTCTCCACCCGTGGAGCAGTATATTGCCTATTGTGACAACGATCCGGAACGCCCCTGTTACGCCCAGGTGATCAGCAGGGTGGATGAAACCCAGGGGCAGCTGACATTCCTTGGCGCCTCCAGTGACGCAGATCAAAGCGACATCGCCTGTTTACTTGAAAACCTGATCGCCAATGCCGGCAAGTGGGGCACACACTATATCACTTGCGACTTACCCGAAGAATCTCCCCATCTCAGCGGCTTTAAAAAAGCTGGGTTCCTCACCTGGGCAAACCAAACTGTTTTCCGCCTTGCCCCATCAGCTACGCAAAGCGCTAAGCCTGAACACCATTGGCGCACCTGGAGCGCCAATGACATGCGCTCCATGACCTCCCTCTACCGCGGCGTTGTTCCGGGGTTGTTTCAGCCGATCGAACCGCTCACGCGCAAAGCGGCGCTTGGGCTGGTGCTATACCACCCCGAGGGCGAATTACTTGGCTACGCTGATCTGGATTACGGTCCCAAAGGCGTCTGGGTTCAGCCTGTTCTCGCGCCTGAAGCAAACGACCCCCAGATTCTCTCCGACCTGCAGAAGGCAATCCCTGAGCTCTACAACCGCCCGGTGTTCCTGGCGGCGCGCTCCTACCAACCCTGGCTGGCTTCCCTTGCCGCTCAACTTCCCGGTGAGATCCAGGGATCGCAGCTGTTGATGGTGCGCTATCTGGTTAGGCAACTGAAAGTGGCGGAGCCGCAAGCTTTTGCACTTTATGAAACTGGAAATATTGAGCGCAGCCTGCCCGTCAGTCAAATTCGGCAAAAATTCGATTAACCATGCGCGAAAAATCAGATCCGGATGGTTCCTCCCGATTGTTTGACCTGATCGCTCCCATTTATGGGCGTACTTTCCGTTATCAATATAAAAATTACCTGGAGATCTACCAGCGCCCAGCCGTTAAAGAGATCTTCACAGACTGCCTCTCTATTTTGGATATCGGTTGCGGCACAGGATCCATGGCCAGTGCCTTGCGCGACAGCGGCTACCGGGTCACTGGGGCGGATGCGTCTCTTGGGATGCTGCGCCAGGCGAAAAATTTGATCAGCCCCGATACCACCTCCTGTGTACTTTCGGATGTCAATAGCGGACTGCCTTTCATCTCAAAGGGGTTTGACGTCTGCCTGGCTTCGTACGTCGCGCACGGTCTGAAGACACCCCAACGGCTTGCTCTCTACGCAGAAATGCGCCGCCTGGCCGTGAAATTCGTCATTATTCACGATTACACCAACAAGCGCTCGCTTATTACTGACATTGTGGAGTGGGCTGAGGGCGGCGACTATTTCAAGTTCATCAGGGTGGTTCAGGATGAATTAAGCGATTTCTTTGGCAACCTGCAGGTCATACCGGTCGAACCAAGAGCCGCTTTGTATATTTGCCGGGTCTAAGCCTGAACTGCAGGCTTACTCATCCCGCTGGATCCAGGCGTATTCCTTGTCGCTGGTGCCCACGTACACCGTTTGCCCATCCCGCACGAGCCAACCTGCGTAAGCACCCTGCCCGGCTACCGCCAGCCAGCCGTCCATCACAAAAGGCACCGCCCCACTGGCGCCAATCCACTCCCCGTTGTATTTTCGGGTGATATGCAGATGGGTTCCGGAACTGAAGCCACCTTCGCAGGAGGGGTATCCCAGCGGATCGTCTGTGTTCACCCAGCTGGCGTCCGCAATCCGCCCCTCCCGTGCCAGGTGCATGTAGATGATCACCCAACCAGTGCCTTCGTTTCCGTCACCATCCAGATCCACCGCGACTGCGCCACGTGAGCTTCGCACCACCAAGCCTGGGGCTGAAGCAGTTGCATAGACATTCGAGACGATGCAGCCTGGCAGGTCATCCCGGGGGGCAAAGTCGATCGCGCCCCGGGGGGTGCCCACTTGCCAGGTGATGTGCGGACCGGAAGTGAGCGCCCAGGTGAGCCCGGGCTGGAATGGCAGGGTCAGATCGGGTTGTGCCAAACCCGCCGGTATCACTTCACCCCCCTCCAAAGCCAACTGGGCTGGATCACCAAACATCTGCTGGTAAAGCGCCAGAAAGCCAGTCTCTCCGTACAGGTTTGGATAAAAACTAGCGGGGGTGTAAAGACCGGCAAAAAGATGCTGGACGGCCACACTGCCCGCGTTTAGCTCCGGGTGGATGGATACCTGGCTCTCATCTTTGAATCGCAAGGTTTGCAGTAGCCCTTCTCGCCAACCGTAATAGCCCCGGGCGAGCTCACGGGCGGCCACCTGCAGCTCTTCGTAAAGCCCCTCCACACCAACCGCTTCGTAATTCAAGGGGGATTTGTCGTCTTCTGCGCCCTCTGGCCAACTGTAAACCCAGCCGGATTGATATTCGAGTACTGCCAGCAGTAAGCGCGGGTCTGTGGAGGTTTCCAGCGCAACCAGCGCTACGATCTCCGGACCGGTGTAGCGGCCTTCAAAAAGATATTCAGCATAATGGTTGAGGTAACCGCCTGCCAGCGAACTGATGCCCAACACGTCCACGTTTATGGCGTTGCGTCCATACACCACCAGGTTGTCCGCCAGAGCGAACTCATGATAAGGGGCATAGAACTGCGCCTCCGGCACGAAAATCGGGATCCCGGCAGCAAGGAAGCCTTCGGTGTTGGCCAGGGTCGGGTTTTGCAGCAGGGAGGATGAAGTGCGGAAGTGCCCGGCAATGCTCTCAAGCGTTTCGCCAGACTGGCTGTAGTAGAGCGTCATACCGGCAGGCACCAGGCCGGTGAATGGCGGGATGGGCGTACCTGTTTCAGTTGGAAAAGCCGGCGGAGCTGCCTGTGTCGGCATTTCAGGATTGGGTGTGTTGGGAGGGAATGGGGTCTCTTGAGGGAAAGCCGGAGTTCCACCAGGACCCGGGCTGGGATAGAGCATGGCTGCAGCGGTCTGCCTCGCAGACGCCATTGTGGCTGTTGCGGCGATCAGGTTTTCAGGACGTCCGGGGTAATTGCAAGCAACCAAAATCAGCAGCATGCCAAAAGAAAAGACCAGGCGCAGCTTTTTCTGGATTAAGGATTTAGCTTTCGGGTTGGATGCGGAACTCATAGATCCCGTCGCGATATTCCCAGGCACGCCCACAGCCAGGGCAATTCTGGCTGGCGCCAGCTTCCGGCAGGGGGTGACCGCAGATCGGGCAGCGGAAGAAATCATTTTCCCCGGGGGTCGGTGAGCTGCCAATGGCAATGGTGCGCGAGAAAACGCTGGGGGTGAACTGCGCCCAGGCACCGGTGGACTGAAGCGCGCTATCCATTGTGACCAGTCGGTCATGAGGAATATGGTTCTTGAACCAGTTCGCCCGGAAGAACGAGACTGCCAGCTGCTTTTGCAGCCTGAAGCCGGTTTCTTTCAGCAGTTTGCGGATCTCTTTGGGGTGAAAGTCGAAATTCAGCTCCACAAATTCGACCTGATCGTGGTCGAAGGGGTTCCACTTTTGTTTTCCCGACAGCCAGCGTGCGATCGCCTTCAGATTGCGCTTATTTGCAAACTCCAGAATGAAAACTGCGTTTTCTGCCAGAACCTTGCGTATGCTTTCCAGCGCAAGTTTGGGATCCGCCATATGGTGCAGGGTGCGGATCATGGTGGCACCATCGAACAATCCTTCCACGAAGGGCAGCTTGTAAATATCCGCTGCCACGTAAACGTAGCGCGAGCTTTCGCCAAGGCGCTCGCGGGCTTGCACGAGTTGGGTGCGTGAGTAATCCAAAAGCACCACCCGCTGCCAGTCGGCATAGCGCGGGGTGTTGCGTCCAGCCCCAGCTCCAAGCTCCAGCATCAGTTTTCCTGGCCGGTTCAGCAGGCGCTGCAGCGCAACGGCTTCCACGGCGTCTTCATAACGGCGTGTGCCGGTTTCCCAAAAGGAATCCTGGTAATCTGAACCTTCGTAGGAACAGACTCGGGGGGTGGTGGAGTGTGGTTTTTGTTCCATCATTTGCAAAGCGCCTGGGCAGGATAACCGGCAACACCCGAAGAAACCTCCTTACCGCTGCTTCCTCTCGGACCTGACGGGGTTCGCAGGGCTCCGCCGCGCCGGTCCCGCCCAGACGCGGGTTAAGGATAATCGAGGGCAGGGGGATTGTCAATCATTGCCCGCGGCAGCTCACATGCTCACGATTTCATAGCCGTCAGTCAGGTATGGCTTCATGCCAGCATGCCCGTACATGTCATCCAGCATCGGCAGCCCCAAAGCCCGATTCGCCTCGAATACGCCCAACACCTTTGAACAGGCAAAGCAAATCCCTGCAATCAAACCAGCTTCAATTGCCTTACCAAACAGAGGGTTGTTTTCTTCTTTAAATATTGAGGGCAGTTTTACGGAAGCTCCCTCAAAAATGATCTTCACCTCAAATCCGGCATTGTGCAGATCCATTGCGTTCATCAGCACGTGCTGGAAACACATCTTTTCGCCTGTCATGGCATAAAAAAGTACTTTTTTCATAAAACCTCGCTTTCTATTTGTCAACTATTGCGGGAGTCGTAGGTCAGGTTGCGCAGCCTGCCCCGTGTCTTTGTGCGGGGTTCAACCTGACATCGGAAATCTAGTTTTTAAAGGGCTTTGTTCGTCAACATTCGTAACGTCAGGTTCAAAAGAAGAACCTGACCTACACATTCACTTTCTTTACACCTCGCATTGACAATTAAGTTGTCGTAGGTCAGGTTGCGCAGTCCAATCTGACGACGGAGATCTTTATAAAGAATTTTACATGCCTGCTTTCGTGATGTCAGGTTCAAAAGAGGAACCTGACCTACGCGATAGGACTTTGTTTGCAAGCATTAGTGACTCATCGCATTTACAAGATATCTATCGTAAGTCAAGTTCGCAGCCTCCTCCGTGTCTTTGTGCGGGGTTCAACCTGACGACAAGTACCTTTATAAAGGGCTTTGTTTATCAACGTTCCCAACGTCAGGTTCAGAGGAAGAACCTGACTTACGCAATTAACTTCTGATCGCATATCCCACGATAACCACAACTGCGGCAGCGCGCGCTGCTGCTGTGGGAGCGGGCTGGGGCTTCATTTTGCGTTTCTATCCGTCGAATATCTTCCAGCGTTTCCAGTAGCTGAGCTTCCAGCCCGGGCGTAAAGTCCACCCTGAAATCTTTATCGGGGTAATGCAGAAGGCCATACTCCGGTGTTTGGGCATAATTGCCTCGGATGAGCAGCCCGTACGCCATCAACTGCAACTTGTGTGAATCGTAGGGGCTATCCGGAGTGTGCCCGGTTTTGACCTCCACCGGAATCAGGCTGCCCTGCCGGGTTTTCATCACATAGTCCGGCTTGCCCACCAGCCCAAGCTGATGGTCCACCAGGGTTTGCGGAACACGCTGCCAAAGGTCGGTATCAGCGTAAATCACCTGCGCGTCAGGCAATCTGCTTTTGCGGCGCTCGCGCAGGCTCAGCAGCAGCAAAGCAATTGCCAGAGCAAACAGGAGCAGAACCAGCCACCACAAATCGCTCATCGCAGGATCCAGATTGCCAAAATAATGGCAAGAACCAGCACTGCCAGCGCCAGCCATTTATACAAGACCGCGAGTTTTACCCCGCGGTTATGTTCTCTGTGCCCATGGCTGCCGGCGTCCATGGCTCCCTGGTTTTCGGAGGGCATGTTTTGTTGCTGATACCACCAGGCACGTTGGCAATAATTGAAACTTCCCAGTTCCGAAGCGCGCACCTTGCGCATCAGGCTTGTCTGCCCTCCAATAGTCCGGAAAGTCGATCCAGTTTGCTCTCGAGCTCATTCTGCCGGAAAGACACGGTAATGTCTGCCCGGGTACGTTCGATGATGCCCCGTGCCAGGTCGGTGCGGCGGCGCAAACCATCGGTGATTGCATCGGGATAGTCCATTGTGACCAGTTGGGTGAAGACGTCATCCATCAAAGCCAAAAGCCGTTCCACCTCGGCGCTGTAGCCGGGGCGAAGCAGGTCCAGGCAGCGCCGGCGCAGCTCACCGAGGGTCTCGGTGAGCCCGTTCAGGTAGGCAGGCGGCTCTGCGTCCAACTCCTGGGGCGTGGGCAAAGCTTCGCCCTTGATCATCGCCACTGTCAGGCAGGCCTCGCAGTATTCCTTGAGGGCATCCTGGGTGTAACCCGCAAAAAACAGGTCGGGGTGCTCAGCTCGGAGCGTGTTGGTCAGAGATTGCGCCAGTTCACGCCCCAGTGCAATCTCGGCTTGTGCCTCAGCGTGGTCCTCACGGTGGATTGCCCGGATTGCCAGGGAGGCATGGCGAGTCAGTTCACGCGCCTGTTTGAGGGCTTCGTCGCGCAGGGCTGTTTTCTGGTCAAATTCTCGCCGGATCTGTTCGCAAATCAAGTCAAGTTGGTCGGTCATTTTGTCTCTTCGGGTGGGTTCTGACTTCCCTTATCGCGGAAAAGTTCATCCGCAAGGGTATGCCCGCGCGGGATGCGGATCTCACCAAAGTTCGCCTCGTAGCGGGCAATGTTCTCGTTGATTGCGCGTTGGAAGAGTTTCATCGTCAACGGCGAAAGGATCAGCCGGGTATTGAGCTTGAGGCTCGCCAATCCCGGCATCATCGTAGCAAAGTCGAGGATGAACTCGTGGGGGGTATGGGTGATATAGGCGGTATTGATATACCGCGGCACGAGATCATCCGGAACCAAAAACGGAATTTTCTGGGGCTCAGCCATGTTTAGAACGGAATATCGTCGTCGTCAACCGTATCGCTGACCTCAGCGTTGCTTTCACCACGGGTGGAGAGGAAGCGAACAGTCTCGGCGTAAACCTCAAAACTGCTGCCCCAACTGCCGTCTTTTTTCTGAAAAACCTGGGGGCTGCCAGTGCTGGCATCCGGGCGCAGGCGACCTTCCACCAGAACCTTTGAGCCTTTGGTAAGGTATTGGTTGCAAGCTTCAGCCTGTTTTCCCCAGACTGAAATTCGGAACCAGGTGGTCTCATCTTTGTCGTTGTAACGGCGGCTGGTTGCCATGGAAAAGCTGGTGACTGCCTTGCCATCAGGGGTGTAGCGCATCTCCGGGTCTCTGCCAAGATTGCCTATGAGGATTAGTTTCTGGTACATGGGAATTCCTTTCGTGTGTCGTTTTTTGTAAGCTCTGTGTGTAAATTACTTTCGTTTAATTTTACTTCATTCTCTCATAGTCTCAAAAAAGTCTATAAACAATCTCGGGTGCCGGTTAAATATAATACTTCGGACCCGTATGTTATTATGCAACGCTCAATTTGGAAATTTTCGTTTCTTTAGGCCGGTTTCGCTTATCAATCCGGCATTTATTGTCAAAACAACTTTTGACTCATCCTGACAAACTA
>CAZOYK010000055.1:0-13451 GCA_964584065.1 uncultured Anaerolineaceae bacterium
GAATATGACCGCCAATTCAATTTTTCCTCTTGACTTTCAAGACGGTATCTACCAGTGATCTTTTTCGGTATGTCAGGAAATTAAAAGCAGATCGCCGCGCTTCGCTCGCGATGACGAACATGGGTCAGATTGCCTGTGATAACAAAAAAATGATTTTTAGCCGGGTTATACCAAGCGTAATCGACTGGCAGACCCGTTCAGCAAGTCCACCTCGAGGATTTCACCCGATAGTCCGGGCTTTCCGAGCAGTAATTTGACTGTCTCTGCGGCCTGCCAGGAGGCTGTCAGCGCGGCTGTGAACGAGAGGGTGCCGGTTTGCTGTTCTTCGCCTTGCGCCTCCTCTGCCTCGGGATAGAGCACGTTCAGCAGGTCCTCGCCGGGCTGGATCACGCAAATCCGCCCAAACCAGCCTGCAACCGCGCCATGCACAACAGGAATGCAGGTAGTTTTCGCCGCCTGCTGCAAAACCAACCTTGCTGGAATATTATCCAGGCAATCCACCGCCACATCACAATCCGCTAGCAGCTCCAGGGCGTTTTCAGCCGTAAGATCAGCCTGCGCTGCATCCACCTCCACCAGGGGATTGACCGCCATCACGCGCTGTTTAGCCGCCAGGGTTTTGGGTCTGCCCAGATTCATTGTTGAACAGAGTAACTGTCGGTTGAGGTTGCTTGCCTCAAAAAGATCCCCATCCACGACGCGCAAATGTCCCACGCCGATGCGGGCGAGGCACTCAATCACCATCCCGCCCAGCCCCCCGCAGCCAAGCACCAACACGCGATTAAGAGCGAGGCTTGCTTGTTCAACCTCGCTAATGGCGTCCTGATTACGCAGATAGCGTTCCATTTCGCTTAGCCTCCAGCCATCAAATGCAACACCAACACGTCGTCCTCATCCAGGACAATCTGCTTTTCGTAGTCCTCTTCAGGCACAAACTCGCCGTTAACACGCACGATAATGTGTCTGAATGTGAACAGTTTTTCATCCAGCAGGACTCTAACAGTCATGCCGGGATGCCAGGGAAAGTTTTCGGTGTTGACCTTGATCACGGTTTAGACTCAAGCACTTCCAAAAGTTCCGGCAAATCCATGCCAATTTCCTTCAAACGTTCTGGCGTTGGAATGCCGTTTTCCTTCCAGCCGCGGCGGCGGTAGACCGCGTCCATTAGCTGCTCATACTGGTCTTCGCGATAGCGGCGGGTGGCAGCAATTTTCTCATCCAGCTCCATTGCTTCAGGATCAAGGTTCTGGAACTCACGCAGCTGTTTGTCATACAGCTCCTGGCGGGAGAGGTACTCTTCGCGGGTAACGGGACCAAGCGAACGATAGGGAGGATAATCGTCTTTTCGTTCGCCCTTGCCCATGCGCACGCTGAAAACGCGCTGAAATTGGTAAACGCGCTCAGACTGCAAAATCAGTTCTTCTTTGTCGATATCCTTACCAGTCACAGCGTTGAAAATGTCGACGTAATTCTGCACATGCTCCGGCACCTTGGCGGGGGAGTCGGTTTTGTAGTTGTCAGCAGGCACAATGTCGTTCCAGGGCAGTTTGCACAGCCCCACCAATCCGAACCAGGTGCGGAACATCGGGAAGTAATACAGGGCGTTGGCTTTATCTTCGAAGCTTGGGATTTGTTTGTTAACCATATCCATGAAGATCAGCCAGGACTCGTCATGCTGCGGACCTTTGATCGCCATGGCAAAGCCACCCTGCTGGGCAAGGCTTTCTTTGTGAGCGTATTCAGAGTATTCAAGACCTTTTACTTCCATGCCGATATCCTGCAGCAGTTTCGGATCAGCGCCGAATTCTTCCACAAATATCTTTTTCAGCTTGCGAATGCCCAATCCGGCAATCTTTCCAAAACCCTCCCCGCGCGACATCTGATGCATCAACTCGAGCACTGCCTGGCTGTTGCCAAAGCGCAAGTCCAAGCCGCCCATTTGTTCCCGGGTGATCTGCCCGCGTTGGTAACATTCCATGATAAAAGCGGTGCAGGTGGCAAAGGAGATCAGATCGATGCCGTAGGTATCGCAGTAGAAGTTTTCTTCAAGGATAGCCTCGGGGTCAAACACGCCCAGGTTAGCGCCCAAGCCAGCGGCACACTCATATTCCGGTCCGTCCACCGAAACGCGCTGACCAGCATAGGGTCCGGTGGTAAGCAGGAAGTGTTCGGCGCACTTGGCGCAAGCCATCGTGCAGCCGTACCAACAGCCGTCATGGATACCCTGGGTTAACCAGTCGTTGATGAACACCTCGGGAGAAATTTTTATTGCTTCCGGGTCGCCGCCAGTTTGAAAGTTGCGTGTGGGAAGCAGGTCATATTGACTCATGATCATGACGGTGTTTGCCGTGCCAATCTGACGCATTTTGTTTTGCTTCTGGTCCAGGTCGTGCATTTCCTTGTGATACTTCACGCCCACCTTGTTGATGGTGGAGATATCCTCAACATCATTCAGATTAGGTTTAACGCCGCGATATTTGACCACCAGCGCCTTTACCTTCTTGTCATTCAGAATCGTACCAAGTCCACCCCGGGCAGCCTGTTTGTAACGGCACACTTTGCGGCGCGGATCGTAGAATGAAAAGTTGAGCATGCCCATATAGGCGTGTTTGGCAGCGCTGCCAGTGCAGACTACCGAGATGTTGACCATATCGTCTTCATTGTCCGCGTATTTCCTGGTAAGTTCTTCCGTCAAAAGATGGGCATCTTCCGGATACTCTTCAGCCGACTCAATCTGGATGCGCCCATTATTGCCGTCAATGAAGATCAGGATTTCTTTTTCAGATTTCCCCTGGAGTTCAAAAGCATCCCAGCCAGAAAATTTAAGCAGAGGTCCAAAGTAGCCGCCAACATTGCTGTCAATAGGTATGTCGGTGAGAGGCGAAATGGAGCAAACCAGGGTTTTCCCCGTTCCGGAATACTGGGTGATCCCGCCTATAGGACCAACGCTCATCACAATTTCATTTTCAGGCGAGTCCCAGCGGGTTTCAGGCGTGACTGCGTGCCAGAGGTACCAAAGGTCAAAGCCCTTGCCTCCGGTGAGTTTCTCCTTCATAAAATCTGTGATCTCTTTTTCTTCGATGCGCAGATCGGACACGTTAATATAAAGCGACTTACCAGAGTAACCCCGTCTTATTTTTGCTGGGGTATAGTTGTAATCTTTGAGGATGGTTCCCATTACTTCTCCTTTACCCGGCTAACCAGAACTTCAAGCGCCCCTTCCGGACACGCTTTTGAGCATACGTCACAGGCGATGCACTTGAAGGGCACCTCAAGATCATCCGCGTAGAACATAACCAACTCTGTGCAAAAGCCAACACAACCCAGGCAGCCGACACACTTCTTTTTGTCGATGCGCACGACCCCATTACGGTCGCGGTATATGGCATTGGCGGTGCACATATCAATGCACTCGCCGCACTGAGTACACATGTTTGCATGGTAAGTTTTGTTGTTCTCGAGTATGCGAATGGCCGAGTAGTTACGATCGTCGGTTTTAAAATAAGTCCGGGAGCAAGCCAATTCACACTCCAGGCAGCCAGTACAAAGCTCCTGTTTGTGGGTGAGTACTTTCATACGGGTCATCCTTTCTGTGTTTCTGTGCTAATTGTAAGGAGGGTCAGGGTTTCCGTCAACTGACTTCCCCAAATACTGGAGGTTTTCACCAGCTTCGGCAGCTGATGGTAAAATTGGGCACGGCTTGTGGGAGTCGCTATGCATAAGAAAATCCGATTATTGTTTGCTATCATTTTAATTCTGGCTGTTAGCGCCTGCGCCAAGCCGTTGGCGGAAGCCCCAACTGAGGCACCCACTCCAACGCTCCAACTGCCCACCGACACGCCGGTTCCGACCGTCACGCTCACGCCCACCCTGGCTCCAACCGCGACGCCGACCACCCTGCCGACCCTGACGCAGACCCCCATGATCACCGTCACGCCTTTTCCGGGTTTTAGTGATCGCTTCAAGTTCTACCAGGCCTGGACCAAAAACGAAACGACCTATTTCTACTTCATGAATGCCCAGGTGGATCAGACCATCTACGCCATGGTGGACGATCTTGAAGGCAACCAATACCCACTCACCTGCCCACCTGACGAGCAATATCCCCAGGATATCCGCTGTTACAGCGAGACGCTCTTCAAAGGCAAGGCGGATTACAAGATCGCATTCTATTCAGACCCCGAGCGGCAATATCCTTTCTTTGAAAACGTCTTCACCACCAGTCTCAATACGCGTTATATGGATTATGATAACTGTGAGAAGGAATACCGCATCTATGATGGCAAATGCTACTCTGCGATCACATGTTATGGTGAAAATGGCGAGGTGGTTTACACCTTTGACAACATTCCCTATGATGGGCATTTTGAGGGTTACTCGCTGCCCTGTCCTTAGCACGGGTTGATCATCATGAAAAAGCACACTTTCTCTTTCGCACTGTTAGTACTGACATTCCTGCTGGTTCTAACCGCCTGCAAGAGCAGCGCGACCCTAACCCTCTTGCCAGAGCCAACCCTATCGCCCAGCGCGACGCTCCCGCCCACGGCTACCGCGACTGAGGAGCCGACTGAAACCCCCAGCCCCACCGCAACGCCAACCACCGCTCCAACTCCAACGGAGACTCTGCTGCCTTTCGCGGGTTTCAGAGAATACTTCCGCTTGTTTCGCACCTGGTATGCGGACGATCAGACGTACTTTTACTTTCTCAATGCCGGCATAGAAGACAGACTATATGCCGCTGCGGATGAATTTGAGCTGGATTGCCAGGCTGATCCCAAATTCCCGGTTCAAATGATCTGTGTTTACGATGGCGTAATCGAAGGACGAAGCATGATGGATTTTCGCTTCTTCACCGACCGCGCGCGCACAGTTCAGGTCTTTGAAGAGCGTTACGACGCCGATTTAGTCGATAACACGGTTTATCACCACCAATACGACTGCCCTGATCGCGGACAGAACGTTGAATGCATTTCAGAATATCGCCTCTACGACGGCATCTGTTACTATGCGCACACCTGTTATGACGCCTGCGGGCTTTATTACTCCAAGGATAACCTGCCCGAAGTGTATAATGAATTCCAGGGTTACACAACTCCGTGTGATTAAGTGACGTTTACTATGAAGAAACTGTTCATCATCCTGGCTCTCCTGGTTGCCCTGATCCCGGTGGCTTGCGGACCCCGCGTGGATTTCGCGGCAACTGAAACCGCCAGCATCACGGACACCCCTGCCATCACGCCCACACCCACCGAAACTGCCACACCGACCCCCACCGAGACTCCGACCGCCACTCCAACCCCCACGGAAACGCCAACCCCCACCGAAACTGCCACACCAACCGCCACACAGACCCCCACCTGGCAGCCCAACCCTTACATGATCTGGCCGAAAGCAACCTTTACCCAGTGGGATGTTTGGTGGGGTGGAGATACGTGGTGCCCGGAACGTGGCACGAATGTGACTTGCGAGATTGAATACCGTAACTACGGAGGGCAATGCCTGGTGGGGATGACCTGTTTTGACGCCTGTGGAAAATACTACGGTGTCGACACGATCAAATACGGTACCGGCAGCTACACTTTTAGCGGACCCTGCTATTGATGATTAAGAGATTCTTTTTGGGCTTTTTGGTTTTGCTGCTGCTTGCGGGTTGCGGTATGATGGCAAGCCCCGAGCCGACTGCCACCCCCTACCCAACTGCAGAGCCAACCTCAACTGCTACCGGAACCCCGACGCAGACCCCCACGCTGACGCCTACGCTCACACCGACTGAAACTCCAACTGAAACCCCCACCCCAAGCCAAACTCCCACCGAGACCGTCACGCCCACCCTCGAACTGACTGCGCGCTTGATCTGGCCGCGAGCATGGTTTTCGCCGGCGGATGTCGTTTGGCGCGATTTCACCTGCCCCCTGGAAGGGGAATGGCTTAGCTGTGAATTTGAGTACAGGAAAGATAGCAATGGTTGTTATGTTGGAGCAACCTGCTATGACGCCTGCGGTTGGTTCTACTCAGTTGATACTATTCCGCCGGGTGTGGAAGAGTTTTCAAGTCCCTGCTGGTAGGGCGTCCCGCGACACAATTAACTACACTGGCTAATACTTGTAAATCCCACCGCCAATAAACTCACGGATCACGGAATTCTCAGGCACGATGCTGTCATCTTCAAACGCATCCAACTCCTGGAATAAAGCGTTCACCCTCTCAGCCCGCTCCCAGGCATCCTTCCGCAGAGGATCGTCCTTGAATTCTTCCGCCCAACGGGCGAAAGAGGCGCCTAACTTTGCCTTGTAAAGCGGGAGTTCGTAGGGCATAGCGCTATTGACGATTGTATCGGTGGAGTTGATGTAAGGGATGATGTGGCGCAGTTCGCTGGAGCGTACGTAGTGCCAGTGGAGCAGCGTCTGGGTGGGATCATAAGCCCTGTGGGAGGCGTCGCGCAGCATGCGCCGCATCAGCCGCACATCGGTCCAACGGGCGTAATGCCCCTGGCTGTCCTTCATCTGCAGCAGCGGCTCGATGTAAAGCTTGAACTTCCATTCATTGGGAATGTCTTCTGTCATCTCAGGAAAAAGCCCATGCAGGCTGTCAATGAGAACAATTTCCTGCTTGCCAAGCTTCATCGGCGTGTGGTCCGGAACGCTCCTGCCGGTTTTGAAATCGTAGTAAGGGATGCGGATCTCGCGCCCCTCGAATAAATCACTGAGATTCTGATTGATGAGCTTCATATTGAGAGCCTGCGGGGTCTCAAAGTCGTAATCGCCGAATTCATCCTTTGGATGCATGTCGAGATCATAGAAGTAGTGATCAATGTTCAGGGTGATCAGCTTAAAACCAAATTTAGCCAGATGTTCGCCAATCTTGATCGTGGTGGTGGTCTTCCCACTGGAGGAGGGACCTGCCACGAAGACCATACGGACTTCATCGCGCCGGTCAAGGATCAAATTAGCAGCATGTTCAACGTCTTCATGGTAGGCAGCCTCAGCAGCAGTCACTATCTCGTGCAAACGATCGTTGCGGATGGCGTCATTCAAAAGCGCAGTGGTGTGAACGTTGTGAGAGCAAGCCCAGTCCAGCGTTTGCCAGAGTTTTGGCCAGGGGATATTCCCTGAGGGCATACGGTCGCGATCTGTGCGCTTTTCGCGCTGGCGGGCACGTTCCTCACGATAGAGGATGTAAGCCTTGGCGACCTTGGCGCGGCCGTTCTCAATCAGCACCTTTTCGACCATATCCTGGATCTGTTCGATATTTGGTATCACCCCTTCAGGGGTAGTTTGTTCCAGTTGGGCGATAACCTGGGCAGCAAGCGCTTCGGAAGCAGCGCGGTCACGCCCCCCGACGGCAACTGCCGCCCGGTAAATGGCGTTGGTAATCCGCTCAGGGGTAAAGGGCACCACAGTGCCGTCTCGTTTGGTTACTTGGGTGAGTTTTGTCATCAGAACCTCCAATGAGTTCCAGTTTTCCAGCTTCGTTAATAATTAGATTATAGCATCTCGATTCCGGTCCTGCACATGCAAGGTTTTATCGATTCGACCTCAGATAATTAGAATCATTAAAGGATTAACAAAACGCTTATGCGCAACGAGGAAAAATGCTCTGGCTGGATGTTATAATGCACTTCCGAATAATTAATAGAAACGAGATAATATGGCAAAAACAAGCGTTCCATGTCCCCAGTGCCATCAGGCAGTTACTCTTGAGCTGACCAGGCTATTTGATACCAACACCGATCCTGAAGCAAAGCAGAAGCTGCTTTCGGGTTCTGCCAATTACTTCCAGTGCCCAACTTGTGGTTTTCAGGGTGTTTACCCGACCCCGATTGTCTACCACGACCCTGAAAAAGAACTGCTGCTGACCTTCTTCCCCCCTGATCTGCGCACGCCGATCAACGAGCAGGAGCGCATCATTGGTCCGATGATCAAAAAAGCCATGGATGACCTCCCTCCCGAAAAGCGCAAATCCTACCTTTTCCGTCCTCAGACGATGTTGACCCAACAGCGCTTGTTCGAAACGATCCTCGAAGCTGACGGGATCACCCCTGAGATGATCAAAGCCCAGCAAGAGAAACTCAACCTCTTGCAGCAATTGCTGGGTGCCAGCGCCGAAGGTCTGTCTGAGATGATTAAGCAGAACGACGAGAAAATTGATGAGGAAGTCTTCATGCTCCTTAGCCGCCTGGCGCAAGCCTCAGCCGCGGCTGGCGACCGCGAGAGCCTGGTAGCCCTGGATGCCCTGCAAAAAGCGTTCATCGAACATTCCACGCTTGGTAAAAAAGCCGCATTGGAAGCCGCCGAGACCCAGGAAGCTGTCAAAGAGCTCAAGGAACTGAGCAAAACCGGCATCACCCGCGAAAACCTGTTGGAATTTCTGATCAAGAGCGCCAATTCCGACATACGCCTGACGACCATCGCCTCGATGGCGCGTGGTGGGCTTGATTACACCTTCTTCCAGCTTCTGTCCGAAAAAATCGAAGCGGGTTCAGAGGAAGAAAAAGCGCAGCTCGAATCCCTGCGTGAACGTTTGCTGACCATCACCCAGGCGATTGATGAAGCCATGAAAGTTCAGCTTGAGGAAGCCCGTAAGCTCGTGAACGAACTGCTGGCTGCCGAAGACATTGAGAAAGCCACACAGGAAGCCCTGCCTCGTTTCAACCAGGCAGTCGCGGAGGTGATCAACCAGGAAGCCCAGGCTGCCCAAGCCGCCAAGGACGAGGACAAACTGCGCAAACTGAGCCAGATCATTGCTGTTATCCAGTCCGCCGATAGCTCCAGCGTCTATCTTGAGTTGATCGAGGCTCTGCTTCAGGAAGAAAGTGCTGAAAATCGCGCAAAAATGCTGGAAGAATCAGGCGGCTTGGTGGATGATGATTTCATGCAGGTGATGGGAAGCCTGCTTGGTCAGATGGAACAACAGGGGGAGCAGTCAGAGATACTCGCTCGTCTGAAAGACCTGAATCGTGAGGTCTTGCGCTTCACCATGAAACGCAACCTGCAATCTTCTGATTAAAACCTTAATGCGGTTCGTTTTGCAGCCGCAATCCATGACCCCGAACGGTGACAATGTAATCGTAATCGGGGTCAATTTGATTAAGGCGGTCGCGCAGTCGCCTTAGCAGCGCATCAAAAGCCTGTTCAGTCACCCAGCGGGTATCTTCCTCCCAAACTGCCTCGATCAAGGCCTCACGGCTGACCACTTCACCAGAATTTTCAACCAACAATGCCAATAAATTGAACTGCTGCGCGGATAGCGGGGGATCCAACTCGACTCCGCGTACCCATACACGTTTCGATGCGCTTTCGAGGCGAAGATTGAATACCTGCCCCAACTCTGGTGGCAGGTCGCTCAGCGGCAAGGTGGCGTCCGAACTCAGAAAAAGGAAGGTTTGCGTCAGGGCGATCTGGATCTCGTCGGCTTCCACCAGTTTCATCTCGGCCGAAACGGGCTGGTTATTAACAAACGTGCCATTTTTGCTGCCCAAATCCTCCAGGAGGATCCCCTTCCCAGTGTTGGTGATGCGGGCATGCTGCCGGGAGACCTGGCGGTCCGGGATCACGATGTCGCACCCCCCATCACGCCCGATCAGCAGTTGGCCTTTCAAAACCCACTGCTGCCCATTGAGCGGACCTTCAGTTGCTATCAGGACTGGATCTTCCATTTTCCACGCTTACCATTTCAGACTATAATTCACCATTATAATGCAAACAGGCTGCTCAAACCTTACGCCGGAATTACAGCAGCCCAAGTAGCAAAGAGAGATAGAAGTCATGCCTTTTCAGACACGCATTGGCGCCGTGCTTCATGAGCGCTATGAGATTGAACGTATCATCGGTCAGGGTGGTTATGGCTTCATTTACCTTGCGCAGGACCAGCGCCTTGCCGGCAGGTATTGCGCCGTAAAACAAGTCAGCTATGATCCCACTTTTCCGCCAGCCATGCTGCAGGAAGCCCGCGACCAGTTTATGCGCGAGGCAACCGTTCTGGCGCGGCTTGATCACCCCAACCTGCCCAAAGTCTCTGACTTCTTCTCGATTGAGGACAACGATTTTCTGGTGATGGACTATGTGCCCGGGGATGACCTGCGCGCGCTTCTGGCAAAGGCGGAAAACAGCGACAAATTTTTGCAAGAAGCAGAAGTTTTGGGTTGGGCGCTGCAAATCGGCGCCGCCCTGACCTATCTCCACACCCAGGATCCTCCCATCCTTCATCGCGACATCAAACCCTCCAACATCAAATTAACCCCGAGCGGCTTGGTGAAACTCGTTGACTTTGGTTTGGTGAAGCTGCTCGCGCCTGGTGAGGTGACCATCACCATTATGCAGGGGCAAGGCACAGCTTTGTATACACCACTTGAGCAATATGGCGGCGAGAGCAGCCACACGGACGCCCGGGCGGACATTTATGCCTTTGCCTGCACGCTTTACCACCTGCTCACCAATACCCCGCCTGCCAACGTGCGCGACCGTTTCCTGAACCCCGAGAGCCTGGCTGCGCCGCGCGTGCTCAACCCTGCCATCTCGCCCAAAGTGGAAGATGCGATCCTTTGGGGCATGGCGCTGCACCCCAATGACCGTCCTAAAGAAGTGAGAGAATTTGTCAAAGCGCTCACCGGCGAGAGCACCAGCCGCCTGCGCCAGCTGAGTGGGCATGCGGGGCGTGGCAGCAATGGGCAGCTCGGACCAGCCGAAACGCGCCTGGCATGGATGGCGGCAGGGCTCACTTTTTTAAGTTTGCTTCTCACGATTATTCACAACTTGTAGAATCGATGCGGTTCGGGCATCCACTGCCTGGTTTAATTATCCTTTGATCTTGTTCTTTCATGGTCTCCAGACCATGAAAGGTAGATCGCTCGTACCCTTCTGCACGGGCACAGGCGCAACCCTTGTAAAAAGACACAAGGGCAGGAGAGGCTCGCGATGACGGGGTTCTGCCTTTGCGAGGAACGAAGCAATCTAAACTGATTGCCCCAAAAGCGTGTGAGAGGTTCACACGAACTTGATGAATTTTGAACGTGGTGCTGTTACCTTAAACATATCGATCTGCCATGAGTTTAGATTGCTTCACAAAAGAGGTTCGCAATGACAAGATTCCATGATTGCGAGGAGCGAAGCGATGCGCCAATGTGCGGTTGAAAAGAGCCGGATTGAACAACGCAATACCCAAAGGGCACGATGTCCGGCTAATGAACTTTGGTTTTTTATAACAATCTAAGTAATTATGTATACAGCAATCTCGGACTTAACGTGTTGGAGTAGCGCACTTCTACGCAAGTATCTTATTAGCTGAGCAAAATCAGACAGTAATCTTTTCATCGTAATTTTTCTCAAGGAAGAACTATCACCTCTTCAACCAGTCCGTGATATGGATAACTTTCGGAAATTTCCTCATCATAAAAAAACTGTTGCAAAATACTGACAATCTGTCCAACCGCAAGGTTATCTTCTGTGATCAATTGGTAGCCAGTTTCGGTCTTTTGCCAAAGCAGGCTGTGAATAGCAAGTGCGAAAACCGTTTCTTCTACGTTAGGGTATTTAGGTGAGCTGATGACATCCATGTGGATCAATTTGGTAAGATTGATCTTGACATAATCATCAATCGAAGTGATAACGCCTGTGAATTGGGGGGTGAGAAAGGTCGAGATGGGAGTTTGGATCTCGACTGCGCCAGGGCTCGCAATGAGTATTTCCTTTGCAATTACTGAATAACTTTCCAAGATTTCTTTGGCGCTTATCTTTATCCTCTGCCCGATGGCAAGGTCTGATAAGGATGCAGGCTGCACTGCATCACCCACTAATTTCCAAACAACGCAATCCTCAGTGAATGTAACAGTCCCAAAAAACGCGATTTCATTCGGCTGATCTTTGATCTCACCAAAGTCGACAACAATATGATCATAAGAGCGCACATTAAAGATAACGCCCTCGATATGCCAATTCTGCTCGGAAAGAATATCGATAGTTGGGGTAGGTGCGGGAGTTTCTCGTTGGATCAGCGTGCAACCAAAGAGGAGCATTACTATCGTAGATAACAAAAGAACTGTAATTAATTTCCTCATAATGATCCTCTTTAAAGTCGTAGGTCAGGTTGCGTTTTTCAACCTGACATAACGAACCCCAGTAATGTTCATTTTCTTACGCACCCTCATCACCCTAGCAAGATTGTCTTTGTGTTGCCATTCGTGAAGTCAGGTTCAACTGCGGAACCTGACCTACGCAGGTTTCTCTTCCTTTCTTTCAGTAGAAACAAGCAGAGGAATGCCTCGGACCTCACTGAGCCGGCGGTGTCATGCCTTCGGCTCGGAGCCACCAGATCAGGGCGGCGACCCAGCCGAACAACATGCCGGTTACGGTGATCTGAACAATGAACCACGAACTGCTTTGCTTTACCAAATTCACCAGGCTGTCGATGCCCAGGGTGAGCAACAGATATGCCACCAGCCCGCCAATCAGGGTGCAAAGACCGGAACGAAATGCCCAGCCAGCTCCACCCCACCAACGGAACCCCACCATGTAAGCCGCCCCAAATCCGGCAACCAGGATCAGCACGATCAGAAACCAGTCCATCATAGTAGGAAAACCGGTGGTGTTCGCTCCCGGTTCCGGGGTCTCGCTTGGGACAGGTGTCTGAGTCGGAGGCGGTGTTATCGTAGGGGTATGCTGCACAGTGGGAGTTGGCGTGGGCATGATAACCTGAGCCAGACCGCCTTGGGTGTTCAGCACGAGCGTACTCGAAACCGTCGCTGGTCCACTGGCGGCAGTTACCTCAAAAATTCCATCCCTGTCAATGCGGTAGCTGATGGTGGCAAGTCCGTTAATCGTTGCGGCTTCAGGCTGAGCGATGATGAGATCTTCTCCTGCCAGGCGAACTGTGAAGCGCACAAGCGTTCCATCAGGAACCGTGTGGTTGTTCTTGTCGCGCACGGGTCCAGCCTGGATGCGAACTGTCTCCCCCATCCGGAAGAGCGGAACAGGTGTAACTGGAACGGAAAAAGGCGCTTCAGGTGTGGGGGTCATTTCCGTAGTGGTCATCGAAGCGGTCAGCAGCGCAATCGGGATGACCTGGTCAGTGGTTGGGGATGTCTGCTGAGCGAGCTCGTAGCCAACGGTGTTCAGGCTGACCGGCAGCGAACCGATTGGCTGGGCTTCCTGCATAAGCACGCGAGCTGCGATATCCAGGGCTGCCTGAGTCTTGTCATACAAGGCGTAGTAGGCTGTCAGTTTCGCAATTTCGGTGCTGTCGAGGTAATAAGGTTCTCCATAAGAAAAGACGATCACATTCTTGTTTTGCAGGAGATCCACCCTCTCAGCCAGGAGGCGTTTCAGGGCATAGGTCTGAGGCAAGTTCGGGTCAAGCCCCTGGAAGTTAAAAATGACCCATTTTGAACGCCGCAGATTGTCTATCATGTAGGGATCTGAAGGTTCCGAGACTTGATCGAGGATCTCCGTAAGCTGCAC
>CAZOYK010000056.1:0-13105 GCA_964584065.1 uncultured Anaerolineaceae bacterium
GAAGCCCCGGATCGCCTGGTGGTCTATGGCGGACGCGGGCAGGCAGCCCGCTCCTGGGAAGCTTTCGATGCCATCCTGGCTTCGCTGCGAGACCTTGAGGAGGACGAAACTCTGCTGGTGCAATCGGGTAAGCCTGTGGGCATCTTCCGCACGCACACCGACGCGCCCAGGGTGCTGATCGCCAACTCGAATCTGGTACCCCACTGGGCAACCCAGCAGCACTTTGACGAACTGGCAGCCAAGGGCTTGATCATGTACGGTCAGATGACCGCGGGTTCCTGGATCTATATCGGCACGCAGGGTATCCTGCAGGGCACCTACGAGACACTTGGTTCGCTAGCACATCAGCAGGGCTGGCCTTCCTTGAAAGGTAAATTTGTGCTCACTGCGGGTTTGGGCGGCATGGGCGGCGCCCAGCCAATGGCAATCACCATGAACGAAGGCGTTGGCTTGATCGTGGAAGTGGACCCCGAGCGCGCGCAAAAACGCCTGGATATTGGATATGTGGATGTCGTCACGGATAACCTCGAAGATGCCATGACCCAGGTGGAAGAAGCGCTCGAACAACAAATCCCTAAATCCATTGGGCTGATTGGCAATGCTGCCGACGTCTACAGCGAACTGCTGCTGCGCGGCGTCATCCCGGACGTGGTCACCGACCAAACCTCGGCGCATGATCCGCTTTCGTACGTCCCCGATGGGATGAGTCCGGCGGCAGCAGAGCAACTGCGCCAGAGTGACCCCGAAAAATACATCGACCTCTCGCTCAAAACCATGGCGAAGCACGTCGAAGCGATGCTGGGCATGCAAAAACGAGGGGCCATCGTTTTTGACTACGGCAATAACATCCGCCAGCGGGCTTTCGACCAGGGCGTGGAAAATGCCTTTGACTTCCCGGGCTTTGTGCCAGCCTATATCCGCCCGCTCTTCTGCGAGGGCAAGGGTCCTTTCCGCTGGGTGGCGCTTTCGGGCGACCCGGATGATATCTACAAGACCGACCAAAAACTGATGGAGCTCTTCCCGGAAGATGTGCATCTCCACCGCTGGCTCAAGATGGCGCGGGAGCAGGTGCCTTTCCAGGGGCTGCCTTCCCGCATCTGCTGGCTCGGCTATGGTGAACGTGACGTCGCCGCTTTGGCTTTCAACGAGATGGTTGCTGACGGCACAATAAAAGCCCCGATTGTAATTGGGCGCGACCATCTGGATGCCGGCTCGGTGGCTTCGCCTAACCGCGAAACCGAATCCATGCTGGATGGAACCGATGCTGTCAGTGATTGGCCGATCCTCAACGCCCTGCTGAACACTGCCAACGGCTCCACCTGGGTCAGCTTTCATCATGGCGGTGGCGTGGGCATTGGCTTCAGCCAACATGCCGGGCAGGTGATTGTGGTTGATGGCACCCCTGAAGCTGCCAAACGCCTCAAGCGTGTGATGGTGGGGGACCCCGGAACAGGCGTTATGCGACACGTGGATGCCGGTTACCCTGAAGCAATCAAATTTGCTAAAGAACACGGAGTGAAAATTCCGATGATGCCCAAAGAATAACCGGAGCAGATGAAAACACGACGATTTTTCTTCTTTCTTCTGGCAATCCTGATAGGGGCAGGGGCAGGGCTGGCGATTGGCTGGACGATGATGCCGCCTGCTGCTCCAACCAATGCGCCGCTTGCCAGCCTGCGGACGGATTTCAGGACCGACCTTGTGCTGATGGTCGCAGAAGATTTCCAGACCGAACCTGATTCCATGCAGGCTCTCACACAGCTGGATAAATTGGATGAGGGTGACCCGATAACATTATTAGGCGACAGCATCCAGTATGCCCAAGGGGTAGGATATCCCGAAGAAGACCTGAAATTGATGCGGGATTTACTAAACAGCATCGATGCTGAAATTTACCTGCAGTGGAACGATACCAGGGTGCCGTGATGGAAACAAAAACCTCAAATCGGACCCATTGGTACTTGCTGACCGGCCTGGTCTTGGGGCTGGCGATCGGGCTGGTGATCTCGCTTTTTATTGCCCCGGCAGTCAACGCAGAAGCGCTGCCCCATGAGCTGGACCAGGCAGGCAAGGTTATCTATCGAGAACAGATCGCCCTGGCATACGCCACGAATCACGACTTGAGCCGCGCCATGAGCCGCCTTGAGTTGATGCAGGACGCAGACCCGGCGGAGGCTCTGATCGCTCAGGCTCAAACGGTCGTGGCGCAGGCTGGACCTGTGGAACTCTCACGCGCTCTGGCGGAATTAGGAACAGCTGTTCAAGAACTCGGGGCTCCTACAAGCCCATGATGTCTGGTGGTTAATCCCCAAAAAACCGGTGACAAACCGGTTTTTTTTGCTGGTAACAATCAGAAACAGGATAAGATATGCAAAATTTTCCCCCTCCAAATTACAATCGATCGCCAAATGAAAGAAGGAAACCCAATGGCGGGATCAAAAGCGCGATCCGCGAAAACCTCGACACCCTGCGCAACACCCCGCAAGCCTTTCGTCTGGTTTGGTCTGCCAGCCGCAGCAACACCCTGATCAGTTTTGGGCTGACGCCGATTTCCGCGCTTTTGCCGGCAGCGCAGTCCTGGGTGGGGAAGATGATAGTGGATAGCATCCTTGGGGCGATCAATCAGTCCTTGGACATTAATGCGGGTCTGCGCCTGGTGCTGCCCTACGTGGCGGCTGAATTTGGACTGCTGCTGTTGGGCACCATACTAAATTCGATCCGATATCTCTCTAATAGTGTTTTACAGTCCCAACTGACTAACCATATCAATACCTTAATCATTAGGAAGGCCATCAGCCTTGATCTGCAGTTCTTTGAAGACCCGGTTTTCTATGACAACATGCAAAATGCCCGCCGGCGAGCCGATAGCTCTGCCCTGGCAATCATGAATGCCATCCTGCAGATTTTGCAGCAGACCATCACGCTTATTTCACTGGTTGCTCTGCTGGTTGGCTTCAGCCCCTGGCTAGCTGTGGTCGTGATCCTGGCAGCCATCCCAAACTTCATCTCACGCTCACGCTTTTCCGAAATGGCTTTCAGAGCCCTCACACGCCGCGCACCGGAATCGCGCCTGCTCAACTACATTGAAACCTTGCTGACCAGCAATGAAACAGTCAAGGAAATCAAGCTTTTTGGTCTGGGTGAGCCGCTTCTGGCGCGTTACCGGAAATTGTTCACCACATTTTTCGAGGAAGACCGCGAAATTTCACGCAAGAATACGATCGCAAGCTTCTTTTGGGGCCTGCTCAGCAATCTGGCCTATTATGGCAGTTATGTCTGGGTTATTTTGCGTGCCCTGGCGAAGGCGATCACGCTTGGCGATATGACCATGTTCCTTTCGGTCTTTCGGCAGTCTCAGGGCGCAGTACAGCAACTGCTCGACAGCTTCAATCGCCTTTATGAGAGCAACCTCTATCTTGACAACCTGATGGACTATCTGAAAATTGAGCCGGTGCTTACCCTTCCTGAAAATGGCAAGGTTGCGCCAGCCCCGATCCAGGAGGGCATCCGTTTCAAGGATGTATCCTTCAGATACCCCGGTTCCGAGAAAATGGTGCTGCAAAACATCAACCTCTTCATCCCGCCTGGCGAGAGCATTGCCCTGGTGGGGTTAAACGGCGCTGGCAAGACCACGCTGATCAAGCTGCTCACCCGATTGTATGACCCCACTGAAGGGCAGATCCTGCTGGATGGCATAGATTTGCGCGAGTATGATCTCAAGACCCTGCACCAGCGCTTTGGCGTTATCTTCCAGGACTATGTGCGCTACCAGTTCAGCGTGCGGGAGAATATCGGCTTTGGTCAGATTGAGGATTTGGAAGATACTGCGCGGATTGAAAGCGCGGCTGAGCATGGCGGAGCTGACGAGGTGGTGGCCGAGCTGCCCCAGGGATATGAGACGGTCTTGGGAAGGCGCTGGGAACGGGGTCAGGAGCTTTCGGGTGGACAGTGGCAGAAGATCGCCCTGGCGCGCGCCTTCATGCGCAAGGCAGAGGTGCTGATCCTGGACGAGCCGACTTCGGCGCTGGACGCGGAAGCCGAATACGAGATCTTTTTGCGTTTCCGCGAGCTGATGGCAGGACGCATCGCGGTCTTGATCTCCCACCGCTTTTCAACCGTACGCATGGCGGATAGAATCGTGGTGCTCTCGGAGGGCAAGATCCACGAACATGGCAGCCATGCCGAGCTGATGGCGCGCGATGGCGCATACGCCAGGCTCTTCAACCTGCAGGCGGAAGGATATCGATAGCAGTTTCCCCAGGATGCTGGGGGTAACTTTTGCGGGCATGCGGAACATGATCTGGCAAGCCATTAATTGAAGTTCCCATTTCCCGTGTAAAATAGGGAGCATGC
Source organism: uncultured Anaerolineaceae bacterium (assembly GCA_964584065.1). Taxonomy (GTDB): domain Bacteria; phylum Chloroflexota; class Anaerolineae; order Anaerolineales; family Anaerolineaceae; genus Mesolinea. The sequence continues at coordinate 4,354 of CAZOYK010000056.1, forward strand.
CTCACATTATCCCTCAGGACCTTGAAAAAGCCGCGGTTCGCGGAGAACCTTCGCACGTCTGGCGCGCTGGGCAGGAGCGGCGTTTTGCCTTGCTCAAAGCTGCTGCAGGCGAGCGCTTGCAGGGCAGCGTGCTGGTGGATGGCTGCGGGGTGGGGACCTACCTCGCGCGCCTCGTCCCCATCTCAGGGTTTGTGACGGGTATTGATATCGAATATCCGCGTGTGGTGGACAGCAGCGCCTTCACACCTGATGTGCTCTGCGCCGCAGGGGAATACCTGCCGTACAAGTCCGGGAGTATGGACCTGGTCTTCAGCCATGAAGTGCTGGAGCATGTGCAGGATGATGCCATCGCGATCAGCGAGATGGCGCGGGTGCTCAAGCCCGGCGGCAGGATCGTGCTCTTTTGCCCCAACCGTGGCTACCCCTTCGAAACCCATGGGCATTATTGGAAGGGCAAATACCATTTTGGCAATACCCCCCTGATCAACTGGCTCCCTCGTAGACTGCGTGACAGGCTTGCCCCGCATGTGGAGGTCTATACCCGGGCGGATCTGGCAAAGTTGTTTGCCGGCTTGCCGGTGAAGTTTGTTGAGCGGCGAACGATTTTTGGCGCGTACGACAACATCATCGAGCGGCATCCCGCATTGGGTAAATTCCTGCGTGGTGTCCTTCAAGCCCTTGAGAAGACTCCTCTGCAAAGGCTTGGTCTTTCCCATTTTTGGGTTGTAGAAAAAATTTGACGCAGGTCGAAATATGCTCCGTTCTTTCATGGTCTCCTGACCATGAAAGGCATTTGACCTTTGGTCTCCATTCTTCGTCCTTCTAATAATTGGAGACCTGCGGTCAAGATCCTCGCCCGGTCTGGTCCCACTCCGCTTTGCTTCGGGGATTATCAAGACCGGCGAGAACAAAGTTGTAGATAAAATTTAGCTAACCGTTTTTGAGCAACACAGCCTGATTGGGTCTCATAGAGAACTGCAAATTCCCGCTTGGATCGCAGGTGAACGATTCCTCGGGGTTGAGCAGATCCACAAAGCGCCAGTTTGCCTTACCGCGCAGGTGCAGGTTTAGTTCCGCGGGCTCAGAAGCGCTATTTGCTGCCACCACCACGAAGTCATCACCAGCTTCCCGGCTGAAAGCCAATTGTTGCGAGCTGACCAACACCTCTTCATAAGAGCCAAATTTCAATGCGTACTGAGATTGACGCAAATAAGCCAGATGCCCGATCCAACCCCGCAGGTCATGGGCATGCGCCTGGTTCTGCAGCTGGGGCAGGTCAAAGGCGGGTCGCAGGTTCCAGTCGTCCGATTGTTTCACACCCTCAAAGCCAAACTCGCTGCCGTAATAAATGGATGGGATGCCGGGCATGGTGAACAGTAAAAAGTACAGCAGATGAAGCTGCTGCTTGTCGTGTAGCTGTGAGGCGATCCGGCTGACGTCGTGGTTGTCGGCGAAGTTGTAGAGCGTGGAAAGTTCGCGGTAGATTCCCTGGGCACCAAATTCACGCTTGAGCGAGTATGCCAGCTCAAAAAAGTTGCCGTCATTAAAGGAGGAGTACAAGCTTTTGTAGAGCTCGTAGTTGGTGGTGGCGTGCAGCGTGTCCGGGTTCGCCCACTGGCGGTAATCGCCGTGGATGACCTCGCCCATCAGCCACAGGTTGGGATCGAGCTGGTTGATGAAGGCGCGCAGCTCGCGCAGGAAATCAAAACTGAGCGCGTCAGCGGCATCCAGGCGGATGCCGTCGATCTGAAACTCTTCCTTCCACATGCGGATGGCGTCAAACAAGTGCTGCCGGGCGGCAGGTTCGGCGAGATTGAGCTTTACCAGGTCGAAGTGTCCGTTCCAGGCGGCGTAACTGAAAGGATCGCCAAAGGGGGAGCGCTGGTCGAAGCGCAGGTCGGCAAACCAATTCTTGTAAGCGGAGTTTTGACCATTAGCTTGCAAGTCGCGAAACGCCCAGAAGTTGCGTCCAACGTGGTTGAAGACGCCATCAAGCACCAGGCGCATGCCGCGTGCCTGCAGCTCCCTGGAAAGTTCTGCCAGTTCAGCGCGGGTGCCAAGCCGGCGGTCGATGTGGAAATAATCGGCAGTGTCATAGCCGTGGCTGCCGGACTCGAACACCGGTCCAAGGTAAAGTGCGTTGGCGCCCAGCATCTGAATGTGATCGAGCCAACCCAGGATCTGACGCAGGCGGGGCTGGGGATCAGATTGGAAGTCGTTGAAATGCGGCGCACCGCATGCTCCGAGCGGATAAATGTGATAAAAAATGCTGTTTTGATTGATAGTGGTCATGTTTCCTCCGAACTATACCGCCTGGTATAGTGAAATTGGCAAAAAAAATTTACGAGAAGATCCCATACATGAACTGCTGACGAGCCTGGTAAGCAAGGTCTTCGTTCAGTGCGATGTTTTCTTCAAATGCTTGCTGAATATAGGCGTTCGCCATGCCGAGTAAAGTGATGGTGTACGCCTGGGCGCGGCCGCGCATATTGCCGTTATCTTTCTCAGCTTCAGAAAAGAGGGTGAAGACAGGCTCATGCTGGGCTTTGATCCAGGGTTTGATGATGTCATAAGCTTCTCCGCGGGCTGGCGCGTTGCGCATGGAGAACTGCAGTTTGTAAAAGAGCAGGTTGCTATCGGCGAAACGGAAGGTGCTGCGCAGCACTTCCGCGATGTTTTGCGGCAGGTCGCGCCGGTACTCGCAGGCATCCTTCAAGCGTTTGATGTAGGGAGTGTAATTTTCCGAAAGCAAAGCTTCCATGAGACCGCGCTTGCTGCGGAAGTAATGGTAGAGGGTCGGCTTGGTGATGCCTGATTGGTCGCAGATCTCCTGCACGCCGGTGGCATCGTAGCCAAAGGAAGCAAAAAGGATCAGTGCGTTTTCGAGAATGGTCTCACGGTTATTCATAGAGTTACTATACCGTACGGTATAGTGATTTGTCAAGCCCCAATATCAAAATTGATAATTTGGATCACGATTTTCTGTTTTGGAGGACTTTGGTTGTCTCAATAAACTCCTGAACAGAAGTCTTTGAGATCAAGCGGGAGATGGTATCCAAAGGGAGTTTTTCGAGTTTTTTGAAGCGGATACAGGATTTGCCCATGTCCGGTTTGACGCCCATGGCATCAAAAGCGTCCATCAGTTCCTGGTAATCTGCCGGGTTTTGATAGACAGACATGAGATAGAGCGAGTTGTAGTTCTTTTGTGCTGCCAGGCCGATATAGTTGAGCGGCTTATTGTTATAAGTGTCAGGATAGGTTTCCAGGGGCACTTCATAACTGAGCATGCCCCAGTTGATCGTCTCCTGGTACCCTTCGGGCAAATTCTGCAAAATCAGCTCACGTATTGCAGAGATGACCTCACGCCGGTCTTGCGGCAAACTGGCAAGGTAGTCAGTTGGGGTGGTTGTTGCAGTTGAAACCATGATGATCCTTTATCGCTTGGTAAGTCAATTCTATTCGTTATAGGCTGGAAGGCAAGGAATAGTAGAGAGAGTCGTCCGTGCCTGGTGGCCTTAGAATCAGTATAATCAATGCAAATGTCACGGATTAACGAAGAAAAACCTGATGCTGCTAAAACCAAGTGGGTAGAAGTGGTGGCTTATGACCCGGCCTGGTCGCTTCGCTTTGAAGAAGTGCGCGAGCACCTGTTCAGCATTCTTTCAGGGCAGGACGTGCGCGTTGAGCACGTGGGCAGCACCTCGGTGCCTGGTTTGGCAGCCAAGCCGATCCTGGATATTGATATTGTCCTTCAAAAAGAGACAAACTTCGAGGAAGTAAAGGCCTTGCTTGAGGCAAATGGCTATCACCACACAGGCGATCTGGGGATCACAGGACGTGAGGTCTTTAAGTATCGCGATAAACCCGAACTCATGCGTCATAACCTCTATGTGATCGCGGAGGGGGCGGATGAGCTCAAGCGGCATCTCACCTTTCGCGATTGGCTGCGCAACCATCCGCAGGACCGGGAGGCTTATGCTCAAGTCAAGATGACAGCCGCACAACAATTCCCTAACGACATCGATGCGTACATTGATGCTAAAAGTGACATTATTTTTGAAATATACATACGCTGCGGTTTATACCAGCCGCAGGGCATGGAAGAATTGGCTCGTTCCGTGCTGAACAACCGCTACGCTCTGGTTTTAAAGGAAATTGATTGCAAGACCCTGCAACCAGGTATCCTAATCTGTCAGGCGCAAGCAGCGCAGGGAACCTTTTACCTGTTGGCGTGGGAACAAGCCTGTTCTGCCAGCAGTGAGTTATCACAAGATCAAATTGTTTCTGAAGGCGGGATCGCGCTTCCCTTGCCAAGCGCTTCAGGTCAGCAATTATGCAGAACGCCATATGGAATGTTTGCCTTGTTCGGGTCTGAGCCGGACGCTCTCATGTTCTTAAGTAGTGATCTTTGGAAGCCTGCGACCAAAAATTGAGGAGAGAAATGGACAACACCCAAAAGTTCAGCGGCAAAGCTGATGTCTACCAACAAGCCCGTCCCAGTTATGCCCAGGCGATGCTGGATTTTATTGCTCAAAAATGGCAGATTGGCGAAGAATCACAGGTGGCAGATATTGGCTCGGGCACGGGCATCCTGACGCACCAACTGCTTGGGCTGGGAGCAAAGGTTTTTGCCGTGGAGCCCAACGCGGATATGCGTGCCAAAGCCGAGCAACTTCTTGGTGAGCATCCAAATTTCGTCCCGGTAATTGGCACAGCCGAGCAGACAAGCCTGCCCGATCACAGCTTTCACCTGGTGACTGCTGCATCGGCATTCCATTGGTTTGACCCTGAGCGGTTCCGGCAGGAATGTGATCGCATCCTGCTACCCGGGGCGCCGGTTGTGCTGCTGTGGAACGAAGCCAGGATCTCAGAAGAGATCAACCTCGGGCGCGAACGCATTTACAAGAAGTACTGCCCCAATTTCAAGGGTTTCAGTGGAGGGAGGGAAGGAAGGAATCATGCCAGGCGCGCGTTTTTCGGGGAAGAGATTCAGGAGCAGCGCTTTCCCAACCCACTTAGCTACGACCGGCAAACCTTCGTTAATCGTGCGTTATCTAGTTCATATTCTCTAATCGAAACAGATCCGGAGTTTGAACCTTACCTGGCGGAGCTTGGTGATCTCTTCGATCAGTTTGCTGTTGAAGGAAAGATCGTGCTTCCCCAGGATAGCGTGGCTTACTTCAGAGGCTGAAAGTGTCCAACCATGCGGGAAAGCAAGGCAAACATTCCAGCAGATCTCATGACCTGCCGGGGATTGGCGCGTTCAGGACTTTTTTGAAGACTTGAGGATTTCTTTCTCGGCGATAGCAATTTCTTCGATTACTGCGCGGGCGTCTGCTTTTACCTCATCAGGCGTGGAGGGGGAGTGGTTGATGAGCTTGACGAGCTCAAAAGCCTGCTTCAGGGTGTCCTTTACCTGGGCGGTATAGCTGAAAAACTCCCAACCCACAGAATTTGGAACCGGGATTTCATGCGCCTTTTTTATGAGCTCACGTGCCTTGTTTACACGCTTCTCGGGTGTCATTGGCTTTGCCATAGGATACTCCTCTCAGCACTTCCTTGAATTTTAACATGCAAATCCCGTTTTCTGAGCATGTTTCATCTTATTTCCTCCCCATACCGGCATGGTACTTGCAGTCTAAGTTGTAAGATCAGCTCTATTACATGAGTTATCAGTCATTGTTTCAACGAGGTTAGTGTGGCAGATAGAAGAAGGAACCGAACAACGCTTGTGTTGCTTGCATTGCTGGCGCTTTTGATTGGTTTGTTGATCCCATTTACCTGGCGATCTTTCAACGCTGTAAAAGCGTCGCTGCTGCAGGCGGGAATTTCAATGGGTATTACTCCCACTGCTGATACAAATTCGATTTCAGAAATTCTGATACACGGAGGCTGGATACCCAGTAGCACTCCTACAACTCTCCCAACCTCTACCTTTACGGCCACAATTCCACCATCTCCAACTTCAACCAGCACATCCACCATTCCGCCATCTCCAACCAGCACTGCGACGTATACAGCCACGCTCCCGCCATCGCCGACCTCAACTGCGACGAGGACGGCTACGCTCCCGCCATCCCCGACTTCAACTGCGACGAGGACGGCCACGCTCCCGCCATCCCTGACTTCAACTTTGACGAGCACAGCCACTCAACCTCCTAAGCTTACCGAAACGCTCAAAGTCACTTCCACGCCCACTTCGAACGTTACAAAAACGAAAACCCAAACACAAACTACAACAACCCGCACGGTTGTGCCAATCGGTGGAACCGGAACGCCTGAGTTTACCGAGACTAGTACGCCAACGTCCACACCGACCGTAACTTTTACACCGACTCAAACACCAATCCCTCCAACGGCAACCATCGCCCCAACTGCAACTAAAGTTCCACCCACTCCCGCACCTTCCATTCCCCCAACCGTTGGTCCGGGAGGTAACCCGCGGAATTACTCCACGGCAGGTATAGTCTTCGGACTGATCGCCGTTGCAGCTTTCATGCTGTATTTCTCCGCAGCGATTGTCTCCAAACGCAATGCTCATTAGGACATGAAAAAGCGGGCGAATCCACTCCTTTTAATCATCGGGATCGTTTTCTCGGCTATGGCTATCTTCATCCTGGTAAAAATGATCAGATTCGAAAAGTTTGACCAAAACCTGAGCCCGACCATCCGTGAGCAGCCCACCATTAATATTGTCGCTCAAAGTGCAACCCCGGTTGCCGACGACATTCAGTTGGTAGAGGACGCTCCACAAGAAGAGGAAGGCGAGCAGTGGATGACCTTCAATGGGATGGATCTGCTGGAAGGAAAGCTCGGTTTTTCTTTTTCGATGCGCTGCCCAGGCGGTAAACAGGTGGAGATCCCTACACTAAAAATTATCCCCTGGCATCCGGGAGTATTTGAAAACGGAGAATTTGGTATTGGCAAGGAACTTGCGGTTGCCTGGGAGCACCTGGGATATGAAGGGTTGTGGATCCACTCAGGCTGGGATTTCTGGCTGGAACGCTCTCCTGCCACCGACCTGCAGTACTTCCTGGAGACCAACGATCTCAACGAGGTGCAGCCGCTTGAGACCCTCGAAGCGAAACTGAATGATTGCCTTCTTGGCAGCGATGTGGAAGTTTATAGCGAAGAATTGATACGGCAGGGGCAGGTGACCGCGGCTGTGAGGATCCCCTCCGGGGAGGTGGAAGAACTATCACGCCATACCATGGATCTGGTGCCATATCTTGCCAGTGCCTACCCTGAGAGCGGCTTCACGGAATTAGACCCGGATGCGCTGCTGATTTACTTCTGCGGCAGGGCTGCTCTGGACGAGATCACGGATCCGGATGCCGATTACTGGACCCAGACACGCTACGTTATTGCGATTGCGCCTGGGAATAGCCTCGGAAATTAGAGGGGATTATTTGCTTTCTGTCTCAGGTTTCTGCTGTTGACCCTTTAGCTGCACCAGGATAACCGCAACCAACATCACCCCACTGCCCAGCCACTCCCTGCCGCTCAACCTCTCCCCCAAAAAGATCATCCCGCCCAGCAGGGCAAAGACCGCTTCAAGACTCATGATCAGAGATGCCAGCGCCGGGTCGACCCTGCTTTGCCCAAAGACCTGCAGGGTAAAGCCGATCCCGACTGCAACCACCCCGGAATACACGAGCGGTCCCCAGGCTGATGAATTGGTTACCAGAGGCCCACTCTCGGCGATCAGGCTCACGACCGATCCCAGCACTGCGGCAGTCAGAAACTGACCAAAGGCCAGCTCCAGGGCGTCCAGTTTGGAGGTGAAATGGTCCAGAGCGAGGATTTGCAGAGCCCAAAACAATGCGCCGATGAGAATCAGGATGTCTCCTTTTTGGATCGTCATCTCAAGGTCTACCGACAAAAACCAAACCCCCACCAATGCTAAAGCTACTCCAATCCAAACCCAGAGGTTGGCCTTCTTCCCCAGGAATAAGCCGAGTACAGGCACGAGCACCAGGTATAAAGCGGTCAGAAAGCCCGCCTTGGAGGCGCTGGTAGTCATGATCCCGAGTTGCTGCAAGCTTGTGCCGGCAAACAGAAAAAAGCCCGGTAACACGCTGGGTAAAATCATGCTGCGCAAAAACGCTTTCGGGTCGAAAATCTTTTCAGTTGTGGTCTTTTCGCGCACCTTTTTCAGAATCAAAGCTGGCAGCAGAACCAGGCAGCCCAGAAAAAAACGCAGGGCAATGAAGATGAAAGGCTGCATGCCTTCCATCGCTTTGCGCTGCGCCACAAACCCGGTGCCCCAAACGATGGCGGTCAATAGCAGCAAGACTTCCCCGGGGAGCTTAATGCTCCAAGCGTGTGCTCTCTTCATCGAAAGGATTATATTACGGGAAGGCCTGTTTTCAAACTCAAAAGGTAAATAATTGTTTTTGCCACTTGACCTCCAATCAATTCTGCCTATAATTGCATCCAATCGATCAATTAAAGACATTGACGAGGACTAGTAGCCGCAAAGACGGTGGCACAGAGAGCAGGAGTTGCTGAAAACCTGCCCACACGAATGCGTCGAATGGACCTCTGAGTTGCAAGGAGAAAGCCTAAAGGCAAGTACCCTATGCCGGAGATGCCACCGTTATCTGGGTAAAGGGTATCGCGACTTCGTCGCCGTACTCAAAAAGAGTGAAGCTGGCTTATTCCCTGTGTGCATCACCAGGGAATTTTTGATTAAACAGGCTGGTTTAACCGGGGTGGCACCGCGGATTGCTGACACATTCGTCCCCAGTGG
>CAZOYK010000057.1:0-12863 GCA_964584065.1 uncultured Anaerolineaceae bacterium
AATCTTGCCGTAGGTTAACGCCAACAGCGGAACGGTATTGTCCCAAATTTGAGAATAGTGGTACCACTCAGGCAAGTCATCATATATCGATTTTCTTACCAGAGCTGATCCCATATTGACCAAACGTCCGCCCATCAAAATCACATCTTCAGATGTACAAATAGCGTCATGATCCCGATAGCGCGTGACTCTTTCTGTGTTGGAGCCTGAGGATTCGATCTCCTTGGTTGCTGTAAAACACATGGATACATCTGGATGCTCTTCCATGAAATCCACTTGCATTTGCAGTTTCAGAGGGTCAATCCAATAATCGTCAGCCTCCAGGAAGGCGATGAATTTCCCTCTGGCTTTTGGAATGTTTATTTTGGCATTTATCTCGTGCCCTTGTGAAAATTGGTTTACTGTCTGAATAATTGGAACAATTTTGTCAGGGTAATTGCTTGCATAGTCCAGAATTATTTGGGGCGTCTGATCTTGCGAAGCGTCATCATGAATGATTATTTCAAAAGGAAAGGAGGTTTGCTGCATCAGACAGCCCTCAATTGCATCCTTGATATATGCACTGGCGTTATACGCGACCAAACTTACACTGACTAACGGCGTTTCCATGTCAAGCTTTTAACCTTTGCTGATATTGTTTTAATAAAATTGCCTGCAATTGATTTGTATTCAATTAATTCTGCTGATTTAATGATTGTGTTCATTCCAATATATACCAGGACGCCCGCAATCGCCTGAATGGTAAACATTAAGAAATTGCTCTCCATGTCAAGTTTCCCAACAAGATACATGGCGAAGCCCATCACCAAGGCCGTAATCACTATAGAGAAGAGCTCTCTTAATTGGTCGAGTAAGCTGTAATCTATTAGTTTGCCGGCAAAATGGCTTACCAATACGTGAGAAACGACCGCAACGCAAATTTGTCCATATAGCAGAGCAATTATGCCCGATTTGTAAGTCAATGCGATCGCAATAGCAGTCAGGATGTATTTGACGATCTCAAGCTTCAGATGCAAATCCGAGCGGCCTTTGATACGCAGAAGGTTGTAATTCTGAACCACGATCGGGAAAAACAGGCCAACTACGCACAGTAATTGGAAGTAAGGAATACTGTTAGCCCATTTGTCGGTCAACAAGAAAAGAAAAAGTGGCTCAGCGACTACGATCAAACCAATCATCAGTGGCGCCATAAGAAACATTGACATTCTAATGGTTGTGCTATGCACCCGACGCAACTTTTCATTATCATCTTGATAAGGAGAAAAAGTTGGGAATATCACTTGCCCCAAAGCCATGCTGGTAGCTACAGAAGCTGCTGTTTCCATGGTCGATGCGCGGGAGTAGTATCCCAAATCCACTGCTGAATAATTCTTTCCAATGAAGGTTTGATAAATATTTTTAAAGATTGTCTCAATCAATCCTGCTATCAGAAGTTTTGATCCAAATGAATACATGGATTTGAGAGAGACCATTGAGAATTGGCGGGTTGGACGCCATTTGCTGATTATCCACAACAGTAACGCTTGCGAAACACTATTGGTAAGCGTTTGTATGACCAGGCTCCATACTCCCAAGCCCTTATCCGCGGCAAGAATTCCACAAAACCCTGAAATAAACACAGAAGTGATACTCACAGCAAAATGCTTTTTAAAAGCCATCGTCTTTCGCAACAACGAGAGTTGCACCAGACTAAAAGCATTTATGACCAGGTTGAGTGAAAGTACACGAGTTAGAGATGTGAGCGTGGGTTCTTGATAGAATTTTGCAATTATTGGAGCAGATAGATATAAAATGCTTGCTAACAGTATGCCGACTGCCAGATTAAAGTAAAAAATTGACGAGGAATCCGTCTCGGTAGCATCTTTCTTCTGAATTAACGCACTGCCAAAACCGCTATCAAGAATAGATTGCGCAATGCTTGTGAAGATGACTAACATGCCAATTAACCCAAACTCTTTTGGATCAAGCAGCCTGGCAAGAACGATTGATATGACCGTGTGGACAATTTGGAGGCTTAAGCGCTCTGATACTGACCAAACCATGTTATTGATGGTTTTTTGTTTAATCGTTGACATGTTTGCTCTGTATCATTTTTGGGCTAGTATAACATCTAACACAATTCCACCTGTTTGATTGAACTCTCTGCAGGAAACAATCATCTGTTCTTATCAGATCAGCGCCTCGATACAAGCTGTATCTAATTGCTCAGATAAAATTTACATCGATGATTTTTGGGGTCAGACAATTATTTCGCCAACACCATCAGCGAAAACCCCCCAAGCACTTTGACGCCAAAATCGTTATTGATGGCATAAAGCAATTTTCTGGGCAGTTTCCAGAATTTATCTTTACTACCAAGATTTGGCAGTTCTAAAGCACTGCTTGTGTAGAAATAGTCCACAATTTCGTAACCTGTTCCCTTCAAGGTGCCAAGCGCTGTTTCCTTTGAGAAAGAATGGCGGTAAGTGCCTTCAGTGATCCTTTTTTGAAAATGGGAGCTCCTGAGAACTGAGTACACCGTGGTTTCCAGCGGGATGTGAAAGACCTTATACTCTCCTTTCGAGCGAAGCTGGCTCAGGAATCCAAGATAATCGGTTACATGGTTTAATACATTAATTGCCATCACTAGATCGCAATGGACATCCAGCGATAACAGGTTTGCTAATTCATAATGAACATTTGCTTCTTCTTTCGTCTTACAAATAGCAAATGCCTCAGGAGTTGTTTCGTAGCCTATAAATTTAGTATCCTTACCAAAATATCCGGCCAAGTCATGTAATACTTCCCCGGATCCACAACCGATTTCACACACCGATTTGGGAACAAGATTGTTCTTCTCTAAAATCTTAAAGATATTTTTTGCTTTCCATGGGGAGTCTTCTTCATGCCAACGATTGCCGTCCAACACTCCAGACCCGTTATCTTTATTTTCTTCCATAAAAATTCCTTTTAAAAATATTGAAAAGCACTGCTTTTAGTACTTTTTAATATCCGGGAACATTACAATGAATTCACCATCGTATTTCCCTTTAAGTGACTCAATGATGTAATCCTTGAAATTATGAGCAAGAATCACGATGTAATCGATTTTTGAATTATATAAACGCTCTCGTGACACAACCTGAATTCCAGTTCCAGGAACAAACTTGCCTTGCTTGAAAGGAGTGTCATCCACAATAAATTGAATCATGGAGTCATCAATTCCCACTGAATTGAGAAATACACAGCCTTTTGCTGCCGCCCCAAAACCGGCAATCTTCTTGTCCTGTGATACCAGATCCAGGATGTAACTCTTGAATTCGTTTATTTTCTCTTTTGTTCGTTTACCCCAGCGGACACAATATTCCTCTGTGATCGTTTTTTCCAAATTTAAGAAGGACGGAACTGTAATGTCTACCTTGGTGCTTGCAGTTTTTTTCATCGTCAGCACACGAAGGGTACCCGCATGCATATCATGGTAGGAGACATTAACTACCTTCAATCCTTCCTGATCTGCTAAGTCCATGATGTTTTGGAGACAAAAATAATATACATGCTCGTGATAAATCTGATCGTAATTATCATTAAGTAAGGTGGTCAGGAGATATGGAAATTCCAGACACCACATACCATCATCGCTTAGATTTCGATAAACGCCTTTTACGAAAGATCGAATGGGTTCAGTATGTTGAAAGACATTGGTTGAAGTGATGAGTTTGACCTTTTTTGATAACTTTGTGGTTTCCCCAAAATAGTCATTGACATATTCAATCCCCGCTGCTTCATTCATTTCCTTAAAACTATGGCTGGCATCTACGTTCACATAATGGAGTGTCGGATTCTTTTTCCGAAATTCCAGCAGCAGGGATCCATCATTGCCGCCAACATCTACGACATAATCATTTGGCTTAAGATCGATCAACTTCGATAAGTAATCATACATGTTTGAACAGTGTTCAAGGTAAGGTTTGTTTACGCTTGATCGGTAAAGATAATTTAAGAACAGACTATCCTTATCGACTATTTCTGTTAAACATGTGAGGTTACTCTCCGGGAACAATTGAATGGCAAGGGGAAACCTTTCGACATTGAGAGACTCTTCCCTTGTGGCGCATAAGTTGTTGACTAATGGAACATTACCAAGATTGAGATACTCAACGCTTCGTGGCGATCCACTTATGGGACAATTTGTGATTTTCATATTTACTGAGTATTGTAGCCCTTTTTTCTATTCATTATTCGTAAAGAATTCTTTTGGCTTCTATCACCATTATAATAACCATCTACTACGATTATACTTTACTCACACTCAATTTGGTTCGGCCGGTTGATTGGCTCAATAAAGGGATCTTTCAAAGTTGGATTTTCTATGATTACAAAAGACACACCAAAAATTGGAATTGTTGGAACCGGGTACATCGGAAGTGGTTTGAAGCGGACAATAGATCGTTTGCCCGATATGGCTGTTTCCTGCATCTTAACCCAAAGGAATCTGAACGAATTCACCGATGACTTTCGGTATACGAATTCGGTACAAGAACTCATTGACAAATCAGACCTGGTCGTAGAATGCAATGGCAATCCCGTTTATGCTACGGATGTATTGTGTCAGGTACTTGATGCCGGCCTTCCAGTGGTAACCATGGATTCGGAATTGCACATAACCTCCGGAAGCTTTTTAGCCAGTAAAGGATTTATCACAGAAGCTGAGGGCGACCAGCCGGGTGCATTGGCAGCATTAAACAAGAATCTGGTAGAAGTTGGCTTTAAGCCAGTGGTTTTTGGCAACATCAAAGGGTTTCTAAATCTGGATCCCACCCCAGAAGAAATGGCTTATTGGGCAAAAATTCAAGGCATTTCCATTGAGCAAGTGACGGGGGCTACAGATGGCACAAAAATTCAAATTGAACAGGCCTTTGTTGCAAATGGCTTAGGCGCAACCATTGCCAAACAGGGGCTGCTTGGGTACGAAAGCACAAGTATTGAGGAAGGCTCAAAACGGCTGGCTGAACAAGCAAAGAGGATTGGTCATCCAATCAGCGATTACTTGTTATGCAGCCCAAAAGCTCAGCCAAGACTGCCTGCTGGTGTATTTATTGCGGCAGAATATGATGAAACTGAAATTCCCACACTTAGGTATCTCAAGTTGGGTGAAGGACCTTTCTATACCTTCCTAAAACACTATCACTTGGTTTATCTTGATATCCCAGTAACGATCAGACAAGTTTTGCGTGGAGAAGGTGTATTACTCAATAACAGTCTAAAGCCATCTACCAGCGTACTGGCGGTTGCAAAGAGAAAATTGAAGCCGGGTGAAATCATTAATCGAATAGACCGCAATTTTCGAATACGAGGAGAAGCAGTCAGCATTGAAAGTGCTCCCAACCATGTGCCGTTTGGATTAATTGATAAGGCTGTTATCAAACGCAATGTGGAGCCCGGGCAAATTATTGAGTATGACGATGTAGAGATTCCGCCTTCAAAGGCCTGGGATGGCTGGATGTTCAGCCTGGATCTTCTTGCCAAAAATAAAACGGATCAAGCAATTTTGTAAAAACGCAGTGAAATAGATTGGTTTCTCTATTACCTCGACAGAACTCAGCAAATAGAGAAACCAAATACCTGATTTTTTTCTAAAGGACTTGCTTATTTTCCAGTTTATTTATTATGCTTTGCTTTAACTCGCCGACATTTGCGAAATTTAATATCTCACTCTGTTTAAATTCAATATCGAAAGCCATTTCGATAGCGATAATTAAGTTCACGTGAGACAGTGAATCCCATGAGTCAACATCATTTGCGGTCAACTCATCCGACAAAACAATTGTCTCATCGTCAAAAACTTCTCTAAAAACAGCCGTCAATTCTTCAGTAATATCCATTTTTCTACTCCATTGTCGATAAATCGCCTGGATCTTTTCCTTCATAAAGCGCTCGTAGTACCCGCCTTAGAATCTTGCCGCTTTGATTCTTGGGAATTTTTTCAATCGGTATAAACTCAGCAGGAGTTGCCACCGTTGAAACCTTGTTGGATATGTAGATCCGACTTTTTAACTCAAGGTGTTTATCCCAGGGTAAATTATTCCTCGTCACAACAAAGGCGATGATTTTCTTATGTAGTAATTCATCGTCCACACCAATTACCGCCGCATCGCCAATTTCTTCGATTTCCAACAAAGCGCTCTCTACTTCAAAGGGACCAACCAAGTGACCCGCCGTATTAATGACATCATCCGATCGGCTCACATACCAGAAATAACCGTCCTCATCCTGATAAGCAAGATCACCAGTGATGTAGAGCTCTCCCCAGAACTTTTCCGCGTAGGCGTCTTCTTTTTTATAGTAAGACCGAAACATCGAATTCCAACCCCTTTGAACAGCCAGGTTTCCATGCTCACCAGATGCAACGGGTCGCTGATCGTCACTTATGATTACGGGTTTTATCCCAGACCTTGGTTTTCCCATTGATCCTGGTTTTACTTCCAAACCAGGTCGGTTTGAAATCATGATGCTGCCAGTTTCCGATTGGAACCAATTATCATAAACTTCTTGACCGAAGGTCTTTTTCCCCCAAAAGTAGATTTCAGGATTCAGTGGCTCTCCCACGCTATAAATTCGCTTTAAACTATTGCTTTGAATTATCGCGAATTTCTCGCTTTCCTCTTGCATTAACATCCTCAACGCCGTGGGGGCCGTATACCAAACGCTAACTTCTTTATCCTTGAGAATCTGAAGCCAATTGTCCGCATTGTAGGCTCCGCCATACTGGATCTGCGTGGTCACGGTAGCCATGGGAGCAAACACGCCATAGGATAATCCTGTGATCCAGGCGGGATCTGCTGTGCACCAATAAATATCTCCCTCTTCAACCTGAAGAATTTCTTTAAAAGACTGGATGATATCCAGAATGGCTCCATGAACATGAAGTGCCCCTTTGGGTTTGCCCGTTGAGCCAGATGTGTATTGTAAGAACGCGGGCGTTTCAGAATCGGTTTGCTGGGAATAAGCGAAGATACCTTCTGCCTCTTCCATCAATTTTGTCAAACTCAAAACAAAGTCATCCTTATGCTCTTCAGAATCAACAACAAGGATATGCTCTAAATTTGGCAGGCTGTCCTTAATAGCCATGATTTTTCTAACCAAACTATTTTTGGTGATCACGATTTTTGTTTCGCTGTTTCCCAAACGATCCAGCAGAGCTTCTTCACCCAAGGTCGAAAAGAGCACACAAGACATTGCCTCAAGTTTCAGAATTCCAAAAAGACTACTAATCAATATAGGACTGCGGGGCAGGAAAACGCTTACCACATCCCCATCATGAATCCCCATCTTTTGCAGGGTATTCGCAATTTTGTTAGATTCTGTTTCAAAAAGTAAGAAAGAAAAATCCGTTTCCGTTAAATCTGAATTGATCCAACGGATTACAGGATTGTTAGCTTTTCCGTTTTCACACCATTTGGTTACACAAGCATAAGCAATATTTTCTACCAACATATTTCCTCTTAAGGATTAATTTTCCAGTATTGAACGTCTTGAAACGCCACTTCATTGTCACCAATAATCAGTATATCATCCACCTCGTGTTCACTTAAGAAGGCGGATAATGAAAAGTCAGTGTAATATCTTAAATCAACACAGTAAGTTTTATCGTAATGAGAAGCAAGAAGAGGGTCCAAGGAGTTTTGATATGATGAACCAATAATCAGCAAGTTGCGATCTGAGGTGTTATGAAAGTCATACTCAATCAGGTCGGCAACCTCACCATAAAAGGCGTTGTAGTGATTTATGTAGGGTATTGTGGAATACTTTCCCTCAAAATAAATAGATCTTCTGTTGTTATCTACTTTTTGTCCACTTTCAATCAGGTCATGCGGCGGAATTATCACGTCTTCGACAACAAAGTCATCGGCTTTTATTGGATAAAGAGCTCGCCGAGCCATCATACCAAGAAAATTTATATCAGGGAACTCAATTGTTTTAGTTATCGTCAACGGCTGGGGCATGTCAGGATAATTTTGTGAGAGCATTGTATAAATTTCCTGGTAGGCTCGAATAATTGCATTTACGCGCCAATGATGATCGGTTCGATAATAGTACTCAAGATGGTCTTCGTGACTGGTCAATAGGAATTTTTCAAAGATCAATCCATCCGGGAGATTCTGTTCAAAATATGCGAGCGATTGCCCGCTGTCAGCTTCAGGGAATACGGGGTTGAGAGGGTGGAAATCGGAGTTGTGTAAGGTTTGGTGATAATACAAGTAAAAATTCTTATCCGGGTACATTTGGATAAGTTCCTGGTAGTCTTGAATTCGGTTATCAATGATCTGTTTAGCGTGGCTGTCAAACATTGTGGGTGTGAACAGCAATTGTTCAAATTCAGTATCATAATAAAAATCTAAGGTCATGTCAGCAGGCATGACTCTATCATCAGTAAATCCATAAGCAAGTTTAATGATTGATCTATCAACTGCCTTTGAAAATCGGATCGCAGAAACTTGAAACGGGATTTTTTCATTAATTAGATTTTCAAACTTCTGAACAAATTCTCTGCTGGTAAATAGCCGAATAAGAATGTCCAGTCCGTCAGTAATTTTTCCTTGTTGCAGAAGCTTCAACGCATATGTAAGATTTGGTGCTGCTTGTTCGGCTGTTCGTTCGGCAGCGCCTTGTTTTAGAACTGCGCTTTCCTGGGCAGTGCTTGTCTCAAACGGCAATGACAGTGGAATCGCTAAGAGAAAAACAAAAAATATCACCAATACAAATGAGAATTTACTTTTCAAACCAAATATCCTATATCTAAGTTTAGCCTTCTGATCAAACCTGATGCTGATGACAACGCGGCATGGAACTGCTCAGGGTTCACTTTTCTATCAGGGGTTTATATACCACTGATCCGTATCCAGAAAGGCTACTTCATTATCACCTATTATCAAAAGGTCGCTGATCGAATGGTTGGACAAAAAATTCGACAGAGAAAAATTCTGATTTTGCCTCAGATCAATAAAATATGTATGTGAGTAATGGCTTGCGATCAGCGCGACCAATGGACGGGCGTACGAATCTCCGATTAGCAGAATGTTTCGATTCGCTTCGTTCTCACAGAAATATTCTAACAAACCCTTTTGGGTACCAAAAAATTCTCCGTAATAATCTGTGTAGGGATCTAAGGCATAGTTACCAGCAAGATAATCATCGCGGTAATCATATTCACCTTCTACCCCATCATCAAAAACCTCACATTGAGGTAAATCCGCATCGAAGATAGTGAAATCATCGCCACGCACAGGATACAGAGATTTGCGCGCCAGAGTGCCCAAAAATTCGACATCAGGCAAGGCTATTGGATCGGAGATAACCAGTTTCTCTGAAATTCCTGTGAAACTTTTGGATATTAAGTCGTAGGCAAGATCGTATGCCTTTAGGATGCCCTCAGTTTTCCAGTGATGGTCAGTCCGATAGTAATCTTCCAGGTGTGTGTCCATGGATGGCAAAAGCATCTCGCCGATGTTCGTTTGATTCCCGAGGTTTTCCTTGAAGTATGCATAGGATTTTCCACGATCACTATTTGGGAAATACACATTTAATGGATTTGCCCGGGAATAAGAGAGGGTTTCATGAAAAAGTATGAAAACATTAAGTTCAGGAATAAGTTTCGCTATCTCTGAGTAATTTGCAATCCTCTGATCAATTTTCTCGTAACTGGTCTCGTCCAAGGTCTCCGGTGGGTAAAACAAAGATTCACGATCACGATCATAATAGATATCGGAGGTCATATCAGCAGGTATTACTGTGTCATCTGAGAAGCCATAAGAAAAATCGATGATCTTCCGATCGACGGATTTTGAAAATTGGATCAAAGGCATTCGAACTGGAAATTGGTCAGTTGCCGCACTGTCGAATTTCCTTTGTAACGACCCGCCTGTGAACAAGTCCCACAACAGCGCTGCTGCTTTTTCTGGATGCCCTTGTTTGATAAAGTCCATTGCTACTTTGAGTGTCGGATAAGATTTTTCAGGAAGTTCTAATATTCTCCCTTCGATCAGAGACACCTGGGGATCGGTTTGACCTCTGGTTAGCCAATAAACTGGAACCAAAAGAATAATAAAGAAAAACAATAATAAAAAGTGCTTCGCGATTCTATTCATTGCCGTGCTTTATTAGAACTGGGCATACATGAAAGAGGTAAAACCCTTTGAAAGTATGTAGGTAAGGGTAAAGAGGAATAAACCCAGGTAGACAATATCCAACAACAGTAATTTTCCACCCCCCTTTTCCTTAATCTTCTCACCAATCCTGGAGAAAACTGGCAGGGAAAATAAAACCGCCGGGAATAAAAAGGGGATATAGAAAAGAATGTTTAGAGAGCGAAAAGTAACCAGATTTGTCCATCCATTCAAACCAAACAGTGCACTAAAGAAGGGACCCCAATTTTGAATAGTCGTGATTCTAAAAAAGATCCAACCCAGCATGATGATAGCAATGGAATAAAAATGCTGAACGAAGGCTGGCGCTTTCTTGAGTCTTTTCGCCAGAAAGCTGGCTTCAATGGCAAGAATTACCCCAAAGTACAGACCCCAAATGATGAAGTTCCAGTTTGCACCATGCCAAAGCCCGGTTAGCAGAAATACAATGATCAGGTTTGATTCCTGGCGCAAAGTTTTTTGTTTCTTTCGGGCAAATTCCAGCGGTATGAACAGATATGTCCTGAACCAGGCTCCCAGTGTCATGTGCCACCTGCGCCAAAAATCGGATATGCTTTTGCTGATGTATGGGAAATTAAAGTTCTCCGGAAGCTTGAATCCGAGCATATTACCAATTCCGATGGCCATATCCGTGTATCCGGAAAAATCCAGGTAGATTTGAAGCGTATAGGCTATCAACCCAAACCAAGCCAACCCAGCCCCCATTTCGTTGAAGTTTCCCTCAAAAATCTTGGTGGTCGCCATGTTTAGGCTATCAGCAAGCAAAACTTTCTTCGCCAGACCGCCAATAAACCTCCTTACGCCTTGCATGATCAACAGGGAGTCAAATTTATGATTTACCAGGCTGTTCTTTACCTGAATAAATCGCGTGATTGGTCCCTGAAGCAACTTGGGGAACATTGCCAGGTAAGCGCTAAAACGAACCAAGTTCTTCTCAGGGGGATTTACTTCGTTATAGATGTCAAGAATATAAGAGATGCCCGAAAAAGTGAAAAAGGATATTCCAAGGGGCAGAGCCTGGCTTTGGTACGCTATTTTAATTGGAATTAGGGCTTGTAAACTTGTGAGGAAAAATCCTGTGTATTTATAAAACACCAGGAAGAGTATATTTATCAAAACCCCTGTCCACATATACACCCTGGCTGATCTAGTAGACTGTTTATCAATGGATCTGCCAATTAATCGCCCTGCCAGGTAGTTGACAACAACCGAAAGAAGCAAGACGTGAATATGGGTTGGATCTGACCATCCAAAGAAAGCCAGAGAGGCACCAACAATAACAATGTTTTTCCAACCGCGCTGGGGAATGATATAAAACAAAATCAGGAGGATTGGTAGAAATACAAAAATAAATGTGATGCTAGAAAATGGCATTAATATCCTTTCAGGATGTCGCTCTCCTGGTAAAGCCTAAAAAATTATTATAGCTGAATAATCAAATAAGTTTGGGAGTGCAAAGGAGAAAGTTCATAAATAAAATACTGGAGAGTAAGCGTTCACTAATCCATCAATGTTAATATCCAAAGAAAGGCAGAACATTAGGAATTATGTAATTTCTCCAGACACTAGGGTGGTGTGTTCCCCCAACATTCCGAATAAAATACAAATTTGATTCCGGTATTCCCTCTGTGATTAAAGCCCCTCTGACTCTGACATAACCTGAATCATATGCATATTGAATGGAGATTTGAACTCCTGGAACATCTTCTTTTTGGACGTAAGGATTAATAATTCCGGTTTGTTCATTTGTTCCAATATATAGGAAATATTTCACGTTTGTTGGGGCTTGATAAAGGGTAAACCATTTCTGCAATCCGTTATTTGAAAACCAGGTTGTTAGTCCAGGAAGTGCAACTCGGGCACCTCCTTCAGCAACCCACACTGCGGGCGAGAAGGACATGACTTTTGAAAAAGTTTCAGGAGCATGCAGACCTGCATTGAGGGCAAGCAGGGCACAGCGACTTCCACCGCCAATTGCAGTGTTGTTTCTGTCAGTCAGTGTGGAAAACCGCGAATCTATCTGAGGTTTTAGTACATATCGGATGAAGTTGATCATACCCCCGCCCTCAGGTGTGGTCAATTGACTAGCTCCATTTACCCAATGATCCATGTTGAGGTTAGCAGAAAGCGTGTACTCGGTCCATGGGTGATCATAGTCAAACCAAATGCCTATAGCAATAATTCCTCTTCCATATGAAGCATAATAACTGTCCAGCTTTTCGTCCATCTTCCAATCATCCA
Source organism: uncultured Anaerolineaceae bacterium (assembly GCA_964584065.1). GTDB lineage: Bacteria > Chloroflexota > Anaerolineae > Anaerolineales > Anaerolineaceae > Mesolinea. The sequence continues at coordinate 12,423 of CAZOYK010000057.1, forward strand.
GATCGGCTGGATGTGCAATCGGATCTCCAAACATATGCTGAGCATCCAGCACGTAAATTACTGGATAAGACTCACCGGGATTATAGTTTGGGGGAAGATAGACCGTAACATTTCTCGTTCTATCTAAGTATGGGCTCATACTCATAGAAAAAGTTATAAGACAACTGTTTGAATCCGGACATCCTTCAATTACTTTTATTGTAAAAGATTGAGTCGCGTTTGGAGAGACGCCATTTTGCGCTGTTATCGTCAGATTATATGTCCCTGTCGTATTAGTTGTGCCATAAATTCTAGCCGTTCCATTGCCATCGTCTTTGAAACTGACACCTGCCGGCAAGGTGCCTGAGATTGAGATCGTCGGAACCGGATATCCGCTGGTGGTGATTGTAAAGCTGCTCGCACTTGATTTTATAAAGGTCGTTGATGAAGCACTGGTAATGA
>CAZOYK010000058.1:0-12769 GCA_964584065.1 uncultured Anaerolineaceae bacterium
GAGACCATGAAAGAACAAGTCTTGGGAGACTGATGAGGGCAATAACACCTGATCAGGCCGCCTGTGCCCACCTTGAAACGGATGGGTAGTCTCCAGACCAAGCACGGTCTGTTCACCGTCGCAGATCCCAGCACGAAGTGCGTGTGGAAAGGCCTTCAAAACTTCTGAAATAAGAATCGATATTAGTCAAAGGGAATAGCACTCAGTTAATTTCAAATGATCAGCATAAATTGTCAGGAAACTTACTCACACATCCTTAATTAACCTTTGTGACAACTATCATGTGCTTCTTTGCCAATCGATATAAATAATTGTCATAACCCATCTTGTAAGGCGCCTCGAAGTAATGTGTCAGACGACTCATTTGGGGCTTTCCACCATAATTATTGGTCAGGAAGTAAGCTCCCCACCCAATGTCAAGGAAAAGCGTTTCTTTGATGCAACTTGCATGAGAGCTACACCATGTTTCTTTGCAGTCCCCTTCCGTGAAGCTGTGACCGTAATAAACCAACAAATTGCCATCGTTCAGGTTATATCCACGCCCGGCATCCATTTTTGGGTCCAGGTATCGGTCGAAGTAAAGGTTCTGCACCTTTGAAGGCACCACCCAAACCAATGTGATCTCTTTCAGTGCCGTTATGCCCTGAGGGGTTTCACCGTCATACATTGGCCAGATAAGATAGCGACCTGGGACATAGCCATCTCCATCTGTCATGTCATTTGCCCAAACGTTATAAAGCTGCACTTTTCGCCAATCTGAGGACTCCCCGCTTTCCTGGGCTTTTGACCATACCTTCATGAATTGGTCAAAGCTAAAAAGATAGTCATACTGGTCTTTTTGCCAACTGGACCAGGTATCTGTTTCGGGATAGTGTCTTCTCATCCAAAATGAGTAGATCGTTTTTGCGATGATCTCAGCCAGTATCGCGTCAGGTATTTCCAGACTTTCGATAACTGAAGAGACTGATGCATCGATCAATAATCCTGCCTTGATCTCGACACCAGCGTATACCACTTTGATGTGTTTTTCGTACGTTGGATTTAGGTCCCATTCAGCAGGGGGAATTAAGGTAGGTTCTGTGATTTTCGTTGCTTTAAAATTGATGGTTGGTTCAGGCTGAGGTGTAGCGGTCAGTGTGGATGTCGGCAGTGAGGTGGAGGTGGGACTAGCGGCAGGGGTTTGGTCAGTTGTGAGCGCGAGTTGATCGATCGAAGTTGGCACATTCGTGGCTTCAGAAGTGATCGGTGAAACGCAGCTGCTAAGAAGCAGACAAATCACGCAAAAGATCGGGGGAAGAACGCGCAGCCTCTCCATTCTTATTTTCATTTTAACATGTTCCTTCTGTGTTGCGAAGTAGTCCCAAAACATAGCAAGCTCATGCCAGTGAGGTGGAGGTTCCAATTTTCTCCCGACTAACCCCCATTAAACTGTTAACTCAATTAACGCTTGAAATGGGCAAATTCAAGCGCTGCTTGATAGGTTTTTGAACCCTTTTGCCCTACAATCTGAGCAGATCAAAAAAAGGAGTATGAAATGTTAGTCACCAGGAAAATCAATGTCTTCTCTTTCTTTTTCGGAAAGCCAAGCGCTGCAAACAACGCAATTGCCCGCAGCGAATCAAAAGCTCAGAACCTTAACGACACAATTATCGCCGGGTTGGACAAAAGGATCAACATTACAAAGAGCGAAGATCTTTACAAGGCTCACAGCGTAGCAATAATCAATCCTTTCAGCCAACTGAACAGATAAAACCACCACAGCCAATCAAAAGAGCCAAGGGAAGTAAGAAATCCCTGGCTCTTCTGAACTATAATTTTAGAAGAGAGGTAACCATGTTTGACACAAAACTTATCGGCAAGAAAATCGCAGCGCTTCGCAAAGCCAAGGATATGACCCAGATGGAACTGGCAGATCAGATGTTCGTCAGCTACCAGGCGGTCAGCAACTGGGAGCGAGGCAACACCATGCCCGATATTTCCAAGCTTTTGGAACTGTCGCAAATCCTGGGCGTGGACGTACAGGAACTGTTGGGCTCCGAAAAAGAGACCACCATCGTCAACAAGATCATCGATCAGAGTGAAGACATCAACCTGGAAGAGGTCGCGGAAGTGGCCGAGCTGATGAAGCCCTCCCAGGTTGAGGAAGCCGTTGAAAAAGCCTCTGAAGAAGAATATCAGTTGGAGACCTTGATCGCCCTTGCGCCTCATCTCAACTCAAAACGCCTGGCTCAGATGATCGATAAAACCCGTATCAAAGATCTATCCCAAATCATCCCCCTCGCGCCCTTCCTGGAAAGCTCGCAACTGGCAAGTCTCATCGACCGCCAGCACGGCGTCACCGGCAGCTTCGACAAGCTGATCGCCCTGGCGCCCTTCCTGGATGAAAAAGACCTGAGCAACTTCGCCGAAAGGATCTTCAATTCAGAAAAAGACGCGCAATACCTGAACGCTTTAGCTCCCTTTATGGATGAAAAAAGCCTCGGGAAAATTGCCAGGTTAATGAACACCGAACAAAAGGAACGCTACCTGGTCGGTCTGGCACCGTTCATCGACACCAAAGTTTTGACGGAAATCGCACGGGATATGATGAAATCCGGAAAGCTGAAGGTCCTGAAGCAGCTTATCCATTTCATCGACGAGGACGAGCTCTAAACCCTGCTAACGAGCGTACCGCTCATTAGCACATAATAACACTCACAACCAAAAGAATATCTGGCTGGTGACACGGAAAATTCAGGTTGTGAGTGTTTACTTTTAAGACAAGTATTTGCGCATGTAATAGTAACCCGGGCTCTGGACGTAACCTAACTTGCGGTCGATCGCGATCATAGGTTCGTTAAGCGAATTATGGTTTGTTCGGACAACTTTTACGCCCAACACATCCCTGGCAAAGAGCAGTGCCTTTGACTTGACCGCCTGGGCTAACTTACGCCCACGATAGGCCTCATCCACGCCCGTAAAAAGATTGTAAGCCTCCTCCTGCCCCTCAAAGCGGGTGATGGCACTCATCGCCACCCATCTACCTGTGGCTTTTTCGATCACAATCATCTGCCCGGCGGGGTTATACCAATCCGACTTGCAAACAGACTGCTGAAAATCCTCGAAGGAGCTCCACAAGTGCTCTCCTTCGGTCCCCATGGTTTGGCTGGAAGTGATATCGTTGAGCTGGTAGAGCCTCTGCTGGTCGGCTTCTGTGTTCCCCAGGGCTTCCATGGTGGTAAATACGAAGCCCTGCTTTTCCAATGCAGCCGCAAGATCCAGGTAGGGCTGCAGATCGAGCGTTTCAAGCTCCAGCTGCATGCCGATGCTGTGAGAGATCAAAGTGAAGCCGCGCTTCTCCGCGAACGCGCGCGATTCAGGCAGCGTGTCGGGGAAGGTCGCCCGCAGCTCACGAACGGCCGAAGCCAACGAAACCTCTTCGACCATTTCGTAAAGCCGGCTGCCGATGCCCTGGTGCCTGTGATCCATCGACACAACCACATAGCAATATGCTCGATGCTCGTCGAGCTTATCGCGCGTGAGCCAGTTAAACCCCATCACTTCCCCTTGGTTCGAGGCAGCCACCTGCAGGCACAGGATCCTTTCGAGGTGCTTTTCGTAATCCTCCCGCAAGCCGTTTTCGGTGGTGGGGTCTTCCATCTCGACCGTGAACATCCGGGCGAGAGGGGTAAAATCCTTATTTGGATCCAAATCCCGATATTGTGTGGTCATGGCAATCCTTTCCACCAGCTTAAGGGGAGCAGAAATGCGGGTGAATTGAGTGGTCTTTTGATGACTCAATTGTATTGCTTTTTCAAAACTCTTGATTGTACCGTCTTCCTAGCCGAGCACAGTCATTGACCGGAGGGCTACATTCACTGTGTTTTATTTAAGCTGAAGACCTAAAGGTCAAATCCCGCGCGCGGTCCGCCCACACGCGCTTTCAACGCTGGGGTGCTTCGCAAGAGACCGGCGCGGATGGAATTCACCCTCACCCCGGCTACGCCGACCCTCCCCCAAGGGAGGGCTAAGGATGGCTTACCTTGGTCGAAGATCCGTGCAGCGAAGCGAAAGGGAGGAGAGCTGGCTCCAGCCGTGGAACAAATGGAAGACTGAAGAGGGTCTCTTTCAGTAATCTTTTCGTAGGCCGGAATGAGACCGCCGGATAATGCAGTTCATACGAAAATGTAGCGCGGTCTCACTCCGGCAAAGAATGGCGGGGAAATTAAAGGGGTTAAAAGACTAAAGATGGCTAGGTATGAGCCGGATTGGAAAACGCAATACCCAAAGGGCACGATGTCCGACCTACGAAAAACCGGCTCTTACCATATAAGACAAAACAATAAAGACACTCTCCACTCTTTTGAGTTATCTAACGGATTCGAGACCTAAAGGTCAATTCCCGCGCTCGGTCTGCCCACACGCGCTTTCAGCGCTGGGGTGCTTCGCAAGAGACTGGCGCGAACAGATTCTTGGGTTTATCACCTATTCGTACTTGAACCGCCAGATGCCCACCAGGAAAAAGACCAGCGCAAAGCCAAACAGCACCATCATCTCCAACAACACGCCCTCAGGACCCTGCCCGCGCAGGGCGATGTCCAGCATGCCCTGCATCGTCCAGGTGGTGGGCAGCACGCGCACCGCATTCTGTACTGCCTGCGGAAACAGCTCGAGCGGATACCAGCAGCCGCCCAGCATGGCCATCACCATCCCCACCATTATGCTCAACCCGTTGGCTTGCGATTCTGTTTTGACAATGGTCCCAAGCATGGTCCCCAAAGCCGCGGCTGCCAGCGAGGACGAAACCAGCATCATGGCGATCGCCAGGACCGAATTGCCCCAGTTGACGTGCAGCACAAACCTCCCGAAAGCCACCAGGATGGTCATTTGCAGCAAGGCGGTGAGCACCATTCCAATGATCGTGCCGCCAAGGTAAACTGCCTTGCTGGTGGGGCTGGTGAGCAGGCGCCGCAGCGTGCCGATTTGGCGCTCGTATGCCAGCATCGCGGAAAGCCCGATGAGCGGAATGAACACCCAGGTGATCATCTGCCCGATGGAACTGTTGGTGTTCGGGTCGTATTCGATTGGGTCGGGCACGTCCGCTATCGTTTCCTGCACACGATCAGGCGCAGTTTGCAGTGCGGTTTGGGCTGCCGTGAGGGCTTGCGCAAACCAGGCACTGCGCCCAGCCTCACCCTCAAAACCAACCAAATCCTCAACCTGCTCAGTACTGAAGCTGGCGATTTGAACCGCGCTGCTCACCTCGCCGAGGGCAGCCTGCACGCCCTGCTGCACCACGAGGGCGTTGGTGCTGCCGGGAAGCTGGCGCAGTTCGACGCTTTGCGTACCTTCGCCAAGGTCGTCCCAGTCCAAGTCGGCTGGCAGCAGCAGCACAGCAGCAACATCGCGTTCGTCCAGGTCCTCCAGCGCTTCTAGCCTTTCCTTTAGCACAGGACGGATCGCAGTGGACGCATCCAGGGCTTCGATCAGGCTGGCCGAAAGGCTGGTTTGAGCTTCGTCGACCACATAGAAACCCACGCGGCTGTCCGTGGGTCCGCCGGTGCCCCCGCCGATGATGAAGGTGAAAAAGATGGGCAGGATCAGGAAAAAGAGCCATTCCACCGGGTTGCCAAAACGGATGCGCAGGTCTTTGAGAATAATTGCAATCATCTTTTGCATCATAAAGCCCTCACTTTCCCACTAATCCGCGCCGGCGCATCCAGATGGAAGCTGCAGCAAAAAGGATGATCCCCATCAGCGCCAGCGCCAGGAGCGGTTCGCGAATGCTGCTCAGCGTTCCTCCACCTGCCAGGGTGGTGAAGCCCTGCAAGCCCCAGGCGTTGGGCGTGACCTTGCCGAGCGCAGAAACCCAACCCGGCAGCAGGCTCATATCGAAGAAGCTGCCCCCCAATAAGCCAAAAACCAGCATGATGATCGATCCGAAGTTGGCAACTTGCGCGGGTGTCTTGAAGAGGGTGGCGATAAACGAACCCCAACCGCTGGCCGCGAAGGCAGCCGTCAGGATCAACAAAACAACGCCCAGGGGTTCCCCCCAATCCAGGCTGAACAGGAGGCTGGTGCCGCCGATCAGGATGGTAAGCTGGGCGACGGCGGTCAGGAAAATGCCGAGCACCTTGCCCCCCAGGATCTGTGCCGATGAAGTAGGGGTCTGCAACATGCGCGGCAGGGTGCCCGTGCGGTTCTCCTGCAAAAGCGAGCGCCCGCCGTAAGTGACCGCAAACATCAGGAACATCAACGCCATGCCGGGGGCGAAGTACATCAGCAGGTCAAACTTGACTGCTGCCCCGCTGGCGGTGGTGTTCTCCAGCCGGATGGGCTGCGCCTGGGCGGATTGCTGCGCGAGCTGTGTGCCCAAAGCTTCTCCCAGTTGAGCTGCCAGCTCAGGGGTGAGCTTGCCGGTCTGAGCGATCTGGCTCAGAGTCACTTCCGCACCGATCCTGCCGACTTCCACCTGGGTCAGGAACGCGTCCAAAATCGAGCGCAGAATGCCGGCGTTGGTGGGCGCGTTGGGGTTGGCGATAAACGCGATCTGGACCACTTCCCCGCTGGTGCTGCCGAGTTCATCCGGAATAATGGACGCGCTGAAATCTTGCGGGATGACGATGGCAGCCGAAGCCTCATCGGCTTCGAGCAAGCGGCCGGCTTGATCCGGGGTGGTGGGGAAAGTGGGTTCGACCAGGTCGGCGAGCTCTTCGGAAGTGAACATCGCCTCCAGCGCCTTGCCCAGTTCCCCTTCGTCCTGGTTGACGATCGCCACCGTCATACTGCTGATGCCCGCGTTGGTATTCCCGGAAAAGCGGCCGGTGACCAAGCCCATGCCCAGGGTGATCAGGAAGGGCGCCAGCAGCATCAGGATCAGGGCTGCCGGGTCGCGAAAAATCAGTTTGAGGTCTTTGAGAGCGATGATGAGCAATTTTCGCATCGTTTGCCTCTCAGTCGCGCAATGCGCGCCCGGTCAGATGCAGAAAGACCGCTTCGAGGTTTGGTTCGCGGATGTCCATCGAGTAGATTTTTATCCCCATGGCTTCGGCAGTGCGGATTGCCGGGGCGATCAATTCCTGCGCTGAGTGGGTGATGATGGAAATCTCGTGATCGATCGCATCAGCGCGGCGCACGCCTTCGAGGGTCTGCAGGCGGTCCACCAGGGGCTGCGGGTCTTCATTTTCGGCGATGTGCAGCACCAGCGTGTCGGTTTCGTCCACCTGCCGGGTGAGTTCCTCCTGGGTGCCGAGGGCGATCAGCTCGCCGTGGTCGATGATCCCGACCCGATCGGAGAGTTCCTGGGCTTCTTCCATGTAGTGGGTAGTGTAGAGGATGGACATGCCCTGGCGGTTGAGCTCTTTGACCGAATCGAGGATGGCCCGGCGTGATTGCGGGTCGATGCCGACCGTGGGCTCGTCCATGAAGAGCAGTTTGGGTTTGTGTAATAACCCGATGCCGATGTTCACGCGCCTTTTCATCCCGCCGGAAAAGGTCTTGACGCGCTGTTTGGCTTTGTCTTTGAGACCGATCTGGTCGAGAACTTCGGCGATGCGGTCCGAGAGCACCTTGCCGCTCAGGCCATACATCTGCCCCCAGAACTGCAGGTTCTCAAGGGCGGTGAGGTCTTCGTAGAGCGCCAGTTCCTGCGGGACGACGCCGATGCAGCCTTTGACCGCCATCGGGTCTTTGAGGACGGAAAAACCGCAGACGCTGGCATCCCCGCCGGTAGGGGCGAAGAGAGTGGAGATGACCGAGATGGTGGTGGTTTTGCCCGCGCCGTTAGGTCCCAGCAGGCTGAAGATCTCGCCTTCGTCTACGCTGAAGGAGATCCCATTGACAGCCGTGAAATCCCCGTACTTTTTGACCAGATCGCGCAATTCAAGTATCCGCGCCATATTTACCTCGCATTTTTTGTGGATTGGTAAATTATACAAGAAACCGGGCGGTGTGGATGAGTTATTTCCTTTCGCTTGAGGGTACGCTAGGTGAAAGGCAGGCGATAGCCCCTATTGCTTCCGGGAAGCGGTCATGACAGCTGTGATCGTTTTTTACTAGGGTTTTTTCCGCTATTTCCGCTATTTCCGCTGTTTTTTGATGGCACAGGAAGGCAGTATTGGTGGAAAAACTGGAAAACTGTCCACACGCACTTCGTGCTGGGATCTTCGACGGTCACTTGTCACGCATGGTCCCACGGGGAGGCTTCCCTGAAGGGACGCGAGCAGTTGCACCCAGAAGACTGGCGCGAAGAGAGGGCTGTGCCTTGGGCTTCCCCTGGGGGAAGCTGGATCCCACCGTGAAACGGATGGGAAACTGAAGAGGGAAAAGCCTAACCAAAGTGCCCCTCATCCACCGCAAGCGGTCCCCCTTCCCCAAAGGGGAAGGCTGAGAAGCAGATTGCCACGTCGCTGCGCTCATACTCTGTACGCAAGCAGTCGCAAAGACGGACTTTCGTCACATCGTGCCCGTAGGGTATCGCGAGCCTTATTTGCAATAAATGCAAAAATTGCAATGTTTTATGATGGCACAGGAGGGCGGTTTTACTGCAATTACCTATATTGTTAACGTGCCGGATTGAAAACACAATCATGTGGGAATATAATAGCACATTTGTTCTATATTTTCAAGGGGGTATTAGTTGACAGCTGATGGCTGATAGGTGATGGGAGATGGAATGGTCCTTGGGCTTCCCCTGGTCAAAGATCCGTGTAGCGAAGCGAAAGGGAGGGAAGCTGGCTCCTGCCGCGGAGCGGACAGGAGACTGAAGAGGATCATTTTCCCTATGATGGTGCCAGCCTGCAGGCCGAGCACAGCTCTTGACTCTCGCAGATCCCAGCACTAAGTGCTTGTGGACAGGTCTTAATAACTGCCTGATCGTGGAAGATCTTCTTCTAACAAATCTTCAGTCGCATCTGAATTGGAAACCTGGCGAGAACTGAGATTTGCAAGGTAGAATTTCTGATAGGAAAGTTGATAAATCAAATTTGGAATAGACTTGGCTGGTGTAATACTTACATTGTAGCTACGGGATAACACTAAGGTGAACTGATAGGTAGTGGACCCAAATCCTAACAGTTGTTTCCTAATAAAAATGGACTTTAGTTTATAATAATCTTGCTACACTGTTTAGTACATGAAAGGGGTTCCATGAAAAAATTATTAATAACGGTTATCGTTTCTTTTCTTATCCTTTCTTTTGTATTTCAACCTTCTTCTGCAATAGCGATCACAAAATACAGGATTAGTGAACCCGAGGTTGCCCAAACCTATGAAATAGATGAAGACAAGCTTTCTCCAGATCCATTTGGTCTTGAGTATCGCAATATTTTGGGGGATCCATACGTGGAGAATCATCTTGATCCTGATTTGCCGGAAGAAATACGAACCCGTATCCTGGAAAAGAACCAACCATTCAGAAAGCCTGAGTACACCCCACCCACGCCAGAGGTGATTGCCAAGACACGAGCACAAGCGGAAGCATTTGACTGCTCTACCGTCACCGATGTACCACAGATAGAATGTGAAGCATTGGTGGAGCTTTACGCCAGCACCAATGGGGCAGGATGGAAATTCAATAATTATTGGCTCTCCGGTACAACCGTGGGAAGTTGGTGGGGTGTATTTACAAATCTAGGCCATGTTCGTTCAATAGACTTGAATAATAATCAGCTCACCGGAAGTATCCCTCCTCAACTGGGAAATCTCCAAAACCTACAAGACCTTAGCCTTAATGTAAACCAACTTACTGGATCTATACCTACTGAGTTAGCGAATCTTTCTTCGCTGCGTTTACTTAACCTATCTAGTAATTTATTAAATGGTAGTATATCGCCAGGGTTTGGTAACCTCCTCAATTTTGGCTGGCTCTATCTTAATGACAACCAACTTAGTGGCGTTATTCCCACACAACTGGGCAATCTAATTAACCTAACGTATCTTTCGCTTGGTAATAACCTGCTTTCCGGGTCCATCCCTAGCGAGTTAGGCAACCTGATCAACTTGGTTTATTTATCCCTTGAAAACAACGAGCTCACCGGTCCCTTCCCGTCTGGCTTATGCTACCTGACTAACTTAGAGCACTTATCTCTTGGCTTCAACCAACTTACAGGTCCTCTACCTGTAGGATTGGCTAACCTCACGAACCTGTCATTTCTTAATCTTGGATCCAATCAACTCACTGGAAATATTCCATCCCAATTAGGAAATCTCACAAAGCTTACAACACTCTATCTTACACTTAACCACTTCACAGGTAATATCCCTGTGGAACTAGCTAATCTGGCAAATCTGGAATATCTCGACTTGGGCGCTAACCTGTTGACAGGGGCTATCCCTCCGCAGCTTGGGAGTTTGAATAGATTATGGGTTCTGGGTTTATATTCCAATCAACTTTCTGGTAGTATTCCATCAGAGTTAGGCAACCTGACGAATCTACAATTTTTATATCTGTCTGATAATCAGTTAACCAGTAGTATTCCATCTCAATTAGGAAACTTAACCAATCTATATTATCTTGATTTAGGAAACAATCAACTTTCTGGTAGCATTCCTTCTGGACTCGCTAACCTTTCCAATCTGCAAAACCTGGTCATTTCTGATAACCAACTTTCAGGTCCCATACCGCCACAATTGGGTAACCTGACAAATTTGGTGATACTCTATTTGGATACTAATCAGCTGAGCGGAAGTATCCCACCTCAACTGGGTAACCTGCCTCATATCTTTGATCTCAAGTTAAACAATAATCAGTTAAACGGTGAAATCCCAACAGAGATTAGTAAATTGACTCATTTATTATATCTCCATCTGGAATTTAACCAGTTTAGCGGGTCTATTCCTCTATCTTTCACTCAGCTTACCATCTTGTCTGCTTTCAGTTTTTTTTCAAATGATCTTTGCGAGCCAAACACCCCTGGGTTCCTTGCCTGGAAAGAAACAGTTACAGATTGGCAAGGTACTGGTCTCATATGTATTCTCCCTGAAATACCATTCCAACCCAATCAAGATGGGTATAGCTTCCAAAACTGGGCGAGTATCACATATTCCGACTACACTTACGCAGATGTCGTTAGAATGTTTGGGGCTGAAGCAGCGTGTTGGAGTATTGGCCCTGTGTGTGTTTTAAAACCTTACGCTGAGTTATTCAACTATGCAGCCAACTTAGGCATGTATGGCGGTCACTGTCTCGGAATGGCTGTTACCTCTTCCCGTTTTTACAAAGGATTGGATCTTCATACTGGATTTGACCATGCCTTTGATTTGTCTAAAGAATCTTCCGTCAATATCAACTGGCTAAATGAAACCTTTTCGTCTACTGCAAGAAGAAATATTTCTTATTTCCATGTCATGCAAGCAACTGAACCGATTGCCAGCAATATGTCAGAGAGCACGCAGAAGACTCCTTCAGAGTTCCTGAGCGAGCTTTCAGCTTTCATAGCTGACTCAGGGAATGATTACCCAATTTTATTCATCTACAATAGTGCTAAGACGGGTGGGCACGCTGTCACGCCTTACGCGATTGAAGATCAAGGTGACGGTATGTTCTTGATCAGAATTTATGATAATAATTACCCTGCTGATTCAGGTAGAAAGATTACGATTAACCAACATGAAAATACTTGGTCCTACTATGGGGATTACAATGGCAATGCAACTTCTCATAATATTGGCTTTGTGCCAATATCCTTGTTTGCCCAACGGCCGCAATGTTTCTGGTGCGAGAGTTCACTCAATTCGACTCCCCTCATTCAGCTCAACTACGAAGGCAGCGGAGAGTTCCTGATCACGAACTCCCTTGGTAATCGCCTTGGTTACCAAGATGGCGTTTTCTATGATGAGATTCCCGGGGCATTTGCGAACCCTCATTTCGGCGGTCTTCAGGTCGATTCCCAACCTATCTTCTACCTTCCGGTGTCAGATGAATACGACATAACCATCGATGGTGCCGCGACAGCAACGTCAGAATCAGGCTCTTTGGTCACCTTTGGCCCTGGCTACGCCGTCCAGATCGCGGGGATCACCACAGGTCCCTCAACCTTCGATGAAATCTCAATTTCAACCAATGGAACCGCTTTTACATATCAACCCAATCAATCCCAACAGGTAGATGTTGGCCTATATGTTGATACTGATACCGCCAGCTGGCAGCTCCAAACAGGGCAGGTGGATATTGCGGCAGGGCAGAAAGGCTTCATCACGGTTGATCCCGCTCAAAAGATCCTGACGGTCAATAACCTTCAGAACGCCTCTGGAGATTACAACCTGTTTTTCAAACGTGTCTCCGATTATGGGACTATGTTCTTTGCGGCCAACGCAATCGATCTCCCAGCAGCAGTCACGCATTCCATCCATTTCGAGGGTTGGCTGGATTCCGGAACCGCCCAACTGGATGTGGATACTGATGGAGATGGGAATCCCGAAGAAACAATCTTTCTGGACAATCAGATGAAATATCTCTTCTTGCCAATAATAAAACGATGACCACTTGAAAAAATTCAGCATCTATTTAAACCAAATAGGAGCGGCTCAAAAATACTCCTTACTTACTCAATTCCAACTTACTTGCATGAGGAATGTGTTATACCTTTCACGATAAGGAAGATTACATGATCGAAAATAAACTCAATCCTATCATTATTTATTTTTTGGAGACCGTCGAGGAAACTTTGAGAGGGTTTTATTATTTTTTGTGGAAAGGGGTGGCTCAAAAATATCACGGGTCAACAGGAATAAAAAGAGACCCGTTAAGGTCTCTCATAGGGCGGGAGGGGGTCGAACCCACACAGTGTCA
>CAZOYK010000059.1:0-12743 GCA_964584065.1 uncultured Anaerolineaceae bacterium
CCATTCTGGCAAGAACGGAGATATCGTCATCACGAGCGTAGCATGGCGATCTGCCCTTGAATTTCCATCATCGGAGACCTTCGGTCAACTCCCGTGCTCGGTCAGGAGACCGGCACGATCACTTTCGTCATCGCGAGCTCTTTTGCGTGGCAATCTGCCTTTCCATCAATTAACATAAAAAAATATGTGCGTAGGGCGAGACGAAGTGCCGGTAGGGCGAGATTGGAAGCACCACATAAATTATAACGAAGAGACATTGGTGTGCTTCCAATTCGCCATGACGTAAATAATTAATTGTAAAATCCACCCTAACCACCTAAGATCACCTTCAACGGCGGATTGAGGGCACGTCACACTTATTAATCACACCATTAATGGTGCCCTCAATCCCGCCCTACGAAAAAATTTTCACGCAAAGCAGAAGAAACGCAGGTAGGGTGGAAGGCGTCGTGAAGCAGGTAGCGGGTAGGGTGGGTTGGCGTCACAAAGCCTCTGCAGAAGCATATCGTGTTATAGCCAACCCACCGCGGTATCAGCTGTTTTTGGTGGGTTGGCTATTTCAAGGTTAAGACAGGACAAAATCCTTTGACGCCAGCCCACCCTACAAAGAAATCGTTTTTGTTTGTAAATCTATTGAGCAAAATCCCAACTTACTTCCATTCTGGCAAGAACGGAGATATCGTCATCACGAGCGTAGCATGGCGATCTGCCTTTGAATTTCCATCATCGGAGACCTTCGGTCAACTCCCGTGCTCGGCGGTGACCCCGGCACGATCATTTTGCCATCCAAAAAAGATACCGAATTTACTTGATCAGCGGCACAATCAACAGCGAAGCCATGCCAATCAGCTTCATGAAGATCAGGGTGGAAGGTCCGGCTACATCCTTGAGCGAGTCTCCAACGGTGTCTCCAATCACAGCAGCAATATGCTCAGAGGTGCCGCGCATGTTTTCAAGGTCTTCGATGGTCTTCTTGGCATTATCAAAGGCGGTGCCGGAGTTGTTGAAGAAGGGTCCCAAAAGGGCGGAACATGCCACTGAACCCACCAAGACTGCGCCAAGGGCATTCATCCCAAAGGCAAAGCCAATTGCAATCGGCACCAAAACGCTGATGGCGCTTGGCAGGATCATCTCCCGCAGCGCGTTGCGTGTGGCGATATCGATACAATAAGAATAATCCGGCTTGGCAGTCCCTTTGAGAATGTCCGGGTTTCTTCTGAATTGGTCGCGGACCTCGTCCACCATCTTTTCAGCAGTTTTCGCGGTTGATCCAATCACCAGTGACGAGATGAGAAAAGGCAGACAGACCCCAATAAACAGGAAACTTAGATTAAAAGGTGTTGTAACATCGATTGCGTCAATACCTGCGAGTTTATAAAAAGTCAAAAAGATGACGAAGGCTGTAATGGTTCCAGAGATCATGGCATAAGCTTTGGTGATCGCTTTCATCGTGTTGCCGACCGAATCGAGCCTGGAAAGCTTGTGGACAACTTCCCTGTCCGCCTCTGCCATGCCGGCGATCCCTGCCGCATTGTCCACGATTGGTCCAAATGCATCAGCAGCCATGATAAATGTGATCAGCAGGTCAGTTCCGATGTTCACCCCCACCAACGCCAGAAGATTATTGCCAGAAATGGTATAAACGCCAACCACCACCCCCATCAAGACGATCACAGGCAGCACAGGGCTCTGAAGACCGTAAGAAATTCCCGTGATCAAGTTCAAGGCAGCGCCGCGGTTGGAGGCTTTGGCGATGTTCTTAACGGGTTTACCTTCCATGCCTGCATAGTAACGCGTGCTCAAAGAAGCGATCGTGGTGATCAGTACGCCCAATGTTGCCGCTATGGCGATAATCCAATCATCCAGCAATAATATCGAAAGAATCATCGCACCAGCGATGCTCAAAATGGAACTCACAAATAGGCCAATATTAAATTGCTTTGAAGGAGATAAGCCCGGTTTCCATTCCCGGCTGGCAAAAATGGCAATTGCAGAAGCAACGATGCCTACACTCTGCATCAGGAACGGGAAGAAAATTCCCTTCTGACCATAAACCGAGGCCATTGCGACGGCCACGATGGACCCGGTAACCAGGTCGTCACTAAACGTCTGGAACAGGTCCGCGCCTCGTCCGGCGCAGTCGCCCACGTTATCGCCCACCAGGTCCGCAATCACAGCCGCATTGCGCGGATCATCCTCGGGAATGTTTTCCTCAATCTTGCCCACCAGGTCCGCGCCAATATCCGCGGATTTTGTGAAAATACCGCCGCCAATTTGAGCAAACAAAGCTGCCAGGCCACCGCCAAAGGCAAAGCCGATCAGAGAATCAGGATCCTTGAAAATGCTAAACAAAACAGAAAGCACAATCAGGCTTAAACCGGTGATGCAAAAACCCATGACAGAACCGCCAAACAGAGCGATACGGAAGGGACTTCCCTTTCCCTCATTTGTGATATCAGCAGTTTGCAGGTTTGTCCGCACGCTCACACTCATACCGATATACGACGCCAATAGAGAGGTCAGAACTCCAGCAACGGCTGTCACTGCAGCTTTCCAGTCCAGGATCCAATACAAGAGCGCAGCGAAGAAAGGCGTGACCAGTAATATCGTTTTAATCTGCCGCCTGAGGTAGGTGCGTGCTCCATCACGGATGTCCGTTGCTGCAGCAGCCATGCTTTTCGATTTAACTGGTCGAAGTGTGATGCGCAAAATGAAATACGCTGCCAGCGCGATACCGGCTAAACCAGTCCCCATGGATACTGCATAAAGCTGCATATCGAGGACAAGCATCAGCACTATGCTGACAATAAGCACTCCGACCCCTAATAAAAACCAGCGGTTGCGCAGGATTGATTGTGCTTGGTTCTTGGCGGAATTGGGGTTTATAAAAGGATTCGTTGATGACATTATGATCGTTGACCTTTCCACGTAAATTCGATAAAAAAAGTCAGTAAAAAGACAAATTGCCAGAGGCAGGGCAGACACTGCCTGACCTGATTTCTTATACCAGGCTAGCAAGAAATAAATTATACATCCGTTAATCAAGCCTGTGAGGAAAAAGAATTTTGTTCAATCGATGGGTTTTGTACTTTGTTTTTTTTGTATTACTGGTAAAATCGATCAATAATCGATATCATTTAATCGTCAGGGAAAACCTATCGGGTTAAGTGGGCCTTTTCCTGAGCAATTAAACCGATCTGGAGTTTTGACTATGCCGCCAAAACAAGCAACAGCGGATTTGCGACTGAAAGACCGAGCAGGTTCCATTTTTGATCAATTCATGCCAATTTTTGCCACGCTGGCTGCCTTGCTGGTTGGTGCCATCTTCTTACTGCTGCTGGGCGCTAATCCTCTAACGGCTTATGGCGCCCTGGCTCAAGGGGCCTTTGGCGATTTCAACGCCTTTGCTGAAACCCTGGTGAAGGCCATTCCACTGCTGCTGGTTGGCTTGGGAACTTGTATTGCCTACCGCGGGAGTGTCACCAACATTGGTGGCGAAGGGCAGATGATCATTGGGGCTATCCTCTCCACCTGGTTTGGTCTGACTTTTACCGAGCTGCCTGGTTGGCTGGCGATTATCATCGCCATGCTGCTGGGAATTTTGGGCGGGACGATCTGGGGCGGCATACCTGGAATCCTAAAAGCCTATTTCAATGTAAACGAAATCCTGAGCACGGTGATGATGAATGCCATTGCGGTGCAGATCATGAACTTTCTGATGCGCGGACCTATGATTGACCCAGTCCAAAAGGAAGCATCGTCACAAATCCCGCAGACAGCGCGACTCTTGGAAACCTATCGCCTGCCGCGGCTCTCACCGACGCGCTTACACCTTGGTCTGCTGATCGCGATCCTGCTGGCAGTGGCGGTCTACTTTTTGTTGTGGCGCACTACGCTGGGGTATCGGATCAGAGCCGTCGGACAAAGCCAGCCAGCTTCAAAGTATGGTGGCATCGACGTCAAAAAGCATATCGTGGTGGCGCTTTTGCTCAGCGGTGCGTTTGCCGGGTTGGCGGGCATGATGCAGGTTTATGGTGTAAATTATCGCATGATCACGGATGGCTCCGCGACTGGATTTACCGGCAATGCAGGTTTCAATGGAATTGTGGCTGCCTTGTTCGGTCAGTTGCACCCGCTGATCACAATTCCCGCTTCAGTACTCTTCGGTGGGCTGCTGGTAGGGGCTAATGCCATGCAGCGTGTGGTGCAGGTGCCGTCGTCGCTGATCACCGCCTTGAATGGCCTGGTCGTGGTATTTGTGGTGAGCAGCGAGTTCTTCCGCAAGCGCAGTCAGAAACAGAGGCTTAGTCAATCCGGGATGAATAGACCTAATCCGGACGATGCTGAATTACAGCAGGAAGCAGGTGAAGCATGATTTCGGACCTGCTCAGTGCCACGGTTATCATTGGGATCATTTCTTCGGGCATTCGCCTGGCAACACCCTATCTGTTTGCCTCGATCGGCGAAATGTTCGGGCAGCGCAGCGGCGTCCTGAACCTGGGGGTGGAAGGACAGATGCTGCTCGGTTCATTTGTCGCCTTTTACGTCACACTCAACACGAAAAACTTATGGCTTGGTGTGCTCGCTGCCATGGGGGTGGGGGCGCTAATGGGGTTGGCGATGGCATTTGTGACCGTCAATCTGCATGCCACCCAGGGCATCAGCGGTATCGGGTTTTACCTTTTTGGAATGGGCATGAGCAACCTCTTGTTCCAAAAACTGGTTGGAACGGTGGAGGGAGTAAAAGGATTTCAAAAAATTTCACTCCCGCTATTGGGCAAGATCCCGGTAATCGGCGATATCTTTTTCAACCAGAACGCACTGGTCTACCTGGCGTTTTTGCTTGTGCCAGTTGCTTGGTTTGTCTTGAATAAGACCACACTTGGCTTGAAGATCCGCGCAGTAGGCGAGAATCCCGAAGCGGCAGACTCGCTGGGGGTGAGCGTGGCAGGGATCCGATACCTGACCGTTATCATGGGCGGCGTTTTTTCAGGTATTGCTGGCGCATCGCTCTCGATTGCTCTCTTAAATGTATTCCAGCAAAACATGACCGCCGGGCAGGGCTTTATTGCCGTCGCATTGGTCTATTTTGGCGGTTGGAAACCGTTTGGGATATTGGGTGGTGCACTGCTTTTCAGCCTGGTGAATGCGTTGCAGCTTTGGATCCAGGTGCTTGGCATCCCCATCCCGGCTGAATTTGCCGTGATGATGCCATACATTTTGACTATCTTAGTTTTGACCCTTTCTGTTTCAAAGAGCCGAGGTCCATCCGCCTTGACCAAGGCTTTTGAGCGGGAAGGATAAATCCGGGAGGAAGGCAGAAAAGCCTCTCCCCTAATATAAAGGAGAATTATGAAGAAAGTATTTGCCTTAGTCTCAGTCCTTTTAGTACTGGCGATGTTCCTGGGTGCCTGTGCGCAGACCCCCGTAGCTGAGCCTCCAGCCGCTGTTGAAGAGCCTCAAGCCCCTGTTGAAGAGCCCACCAAGCCTTTGCGTGTTGCGGTAGTCTCCCCCAGCAGCATAAATGACCTGGCTTTCACCCAAAGTATTTCAGATGCCCTTTTGGTTCTGAAGGGCGAGATGGGTGATGGTCTGGAATATGCTTTCACCGAAAATATGTTTGTTGTTGATGACGCTGCAGCTGCCATTCGTGATTATGCCAGCAAGGGTTACGATATTGTTATAGCCCATGGCTCACAGTATGGCTCCTCTCTGCAGGAAATTGCTCCGGACTTCCCCGAGATCGTTTTTGCCTGGGGCACTACGGTGGATACATTTGGTCTTCCGAATGTGCATGCATATGAAGCTGCTTCGGATCAGGGCGGGTTTGTCAATGGCGTCATGGCTGGCATGATGACTAAATCCAAGATCATTGGTGTTGTTGGTCCAATCGAGACCGGCGATGCCAAGCTCTACGTGGATGGTTTCGTGGCAGGCGCCAAGTCTGTCGATCCAGACATCGATGTACGCGTTACCTACATTGGCAGCTTCTCGGATGTTGCCTTGGCGGCTGAAGCTGCAACCACCCATATCGCGGCTGGAGCGGATATTCTAAGCGGCTCTGCTCAAATGGTGGTTGGCGCTATTGGTAAGGCAGAAGAAGCTGGTTTGTATTGGTTTGGTACCCAGGCAAATCAGAATGACTTTGCCCAGAACACGGTGGTTGCCAGCCAGGTTTATCACTGGGAAGGCATCCTGCGTGAGATCATTGCTCTGCGTGCCGCAGGCACAATGGGCGGGCACACCTTCTCTGCAACCTTGCAAAATGGCGGCCAGGTTATCGCGATTAACCCCGACATCGAACTTAGCGAAGAAATTAAGGCCAAGGTTGAGGAAGTGATTGCTGGCATCAATGATGGCAGCATTGTTCCTCTGCCATAGTTAAAACTATCAAGAACGGGTCAGGCAGCAATGCCTGACCCGAAAAGGATCGAGTATGCAGAAAAACAGTCCCGATATCAGCGAAAAAGTTGCCTTTGAAACCCTGGAGATGCGCGGGATTACCAAGCGATTCCCTGGAGTTTTGGCAAACAATAACGTCAATTTCGATTTACGGACTGGTGAGGTGCATGCATTATTGGGCGAAAACGGTGCCGGAAAAAGTACCCTGATGAAAATCCTGTACGGGATGTATCATCCAGACGCAGGTGAGATTCTGATCAATGGAGAAGTAGTAAAGATAAACTCACCAACGTCGGCAATCCAACATGGCATTGGCATGATCCACCAGCATTTTATGCTGGTGCCTACGCTGACCATTGCGGAAAATGTGGCCTTAGGTTTGCCTTCGAGCAGGAAACCATTAACCGATCTGGATCGGGTTTCAGAAAAGATTGTTGAACTGGCTGAAAAATATCACCTTAGCATTGACCCGAGTGCCTATATCTGGCAACTAAGCGTAGGTCAGCAGCAGAGGGTGGAGATCATTAAGGCTCTGTACCGCGGAGCGGCAATTTTGCTGCTGGATGAACCAACTGCAGTTTTGACTCCGCAAGAGGTAGATGAGCTGTTTGTCATCATGCGGCAAATGCTGAGCGATGGATATGGGCTGGTTTTTATATCCCACAAGTTGCACGAGGTCATCTCCATCAGCGATCGCGTAACAGTTTTGCGCGATGGACGAAACGTAGGTACACGCCCGACTTGCGATGTGACGCAAAACACGCTGGCACAGTGGATGGTGGGGCACGAAATTGAGTTCATCAAAAGCACGGAAAAACCCCAGGTTGGGGAGGTGCGTTTTGCGCTTGAGGGTGTCAGTTGTGGCAGCGACCGGGGAGTGGAAGGGCTGCGCGGTGTCAATCTGGCAGTGCATTCTGGCGAGATTGTCGGGCTGGCAGGCGTTTCCGGGAATGGGCAGCTCGAGCTTGCGGAAGCACTGACCGGAATAAGACCAATCACCAAGGGAAAGATTATGCTTGAGGGGGCCGATGTGACGGGCAGAAAACCGGGAGAAATCACTGAAAAAGGTCTCTCCTATATCCCTGAAGAACGCATGAAGGACGGCATGATCCGAAACTTTAACATCTCGGAAAACTTGGTTTTGCGAGAGCATCACAAAACACCCTTTTCAAAGCATGGATTCCTGCAAATGCAGTATATCAACGAGCATGCTGATCAGCTGATCAAACAATTTCGCATCAAGACGCCATCAAGGAAAACACTGGCGAAGAGCTTGTCGGGTGGGAACATCCAGAAAGTCCTGCTGGCTCGCGAACTCTCGCGTCAGCCGCGTGCAATCATTGCGGCGCAGCCCACGAGGGGTCTGGACATTGGCGCGAGTGAGTATGTGCGGGAGCAGCTGCTGATGGAACGGAAGAAGGGCACGGCAATCCTGCTGATCTCTGAAGACCTGGATGAGATCCTGGCGTTGTCGGACCGAATTGCAGTTATCTACGAAGGCAAAATTATGGACATTTTGCCAAGGAAAACAGCCACCAAGGAAAACATTGGGCTTTTGATGGCAGGTGTGCATCCGGGGGAACAAATCCAAAGTGAGCAGTGTGATTAATCCATAAGGTATCGTCAGGGGGGGGGTAGCTTTTCCGTCATTGCGATGGCTGTTGCGCCTGTGCCAGTGCCGGTAGGGCGAGACGAAGTGCCCGCGAAGCAGGGTATTGGAAGCACTGCACACTTCGTCATGCAAGGATCTTGGCGTGCTTCCAATCCGCCATCAACCTCTCAAGACCTCAAAAATGACCTTTGTATCACGAATATACATCATCGGCGGATTGAGGGCACAATATATTCGCCCCTCATATGTTTCACGGTGCCCTCAATCCCGCCCTACGAAAAACTTGAGCTCCGTGGTATGGCGATCTGCCATCGACTCCGTCATCGCGAGCGGCCGTTGCGCCTGTACCTATCTTGGATTAGCGCGTAGGTCAGGTTCTTCTGCCTGCCCCTGAGCAAAGCGAACGGGGTTGAACCTGACATCACGAATGTTGGCAAATAAAGCCCTCAACAAAGCTAGACTTCCGACGTCAGGTTGAACGGCGCAACCTGACCTACGACTTTGCTCGTCAAAACTCTGTTATCGGCGGATTGAGGGCACGATAAACTCGCTGATCACATGTTTCACGGTGCCCTCAATCCTGCCCTACAATTAATTATGCCGCGAATCAGACTTAGGCTATCAACCCGGTTTGTGAAGGACGAGAACGACCCAATCTTCCTGGTGGAGGGTTTCGCGCAGGGTCATCCCCAGGCTGCGGGCAAGATCTGCCAGGTCCTGAGCCTGATGCTCGAGCACTCCTCCGAGAAATAGCAAACCCGAAGGACTTACTAAATCTGCCAGACCAGAGGAAAGCATGTTCGTCAAAATTGGTGAAAGAATATTGGCAATGACTCGCGGAGCTTGCTTTAGCCCGTCCGCGCGATTGAGCACATCGGTATGCGTTCCGACTTCGAAAATGATCTTATCAGCCACGCCATTCAGATCAGCATTGTTGATGGCTGAAGGGATGGAGACCGGGTCGTTATCCACGCCCAGGATGCGGTTGGCTCCAAGCTTGGCGGCTTCAATAGACAAAATACCGCTACCCGTGCCAATATCGATCACATTCATTTCCTTGACGCCATACTTCTCGAGTGCAAGCATGCAAAGTTGGGTTGAGGGGTGCGTGCCCGTGCCAAACGCCATGTCGGGCGAGATGATGATCGGCATACGGCCTTCAGCCAAAGCAGGGTCCACCCAGGCGGGCAGGACGATCAGGTTGCGCCCGATCTTGAGCGGCTTGTAATTGGCTTTCCAGGCTTCCATCCAGTTTTGATCCAGCACGAGCTTATAAGCAATGGAACCAAGCGGGGCAATCTGGGACATGTGCCAAATTGATTCCTCAAGCTGATGCCGAATTTTTTCGGATTGCTCATCCTGAGGGAAATACGCCACAACCTGCATCTCACCCGTAGGGATTTCCTCGTGACCCAATGTGTCGTAATGGGTAATGCTGTTTATCAGCACCCCGTTGGGGGAAAAGCGCGAGAATACCTCGGCGACAGCTTCGGCTAATTCTCCACTGCAAACCATTGAGGCTTCAAGCCAGGCAAGAGGTTTATCCACTGAATGCATCCTTTAGTTTTTCGAAGAAACTGCGTTCCTGAATCTTGATGTCGGTCCCCATGGTTTTACCCAGGGTTTTGAGCAGCTCTTCCTGTTCATCAGTCAGCGAGGTTGGGATTTGAATGTTGACAGTCACCATCTGATTCCCGCGATCGGTTCTCTGGAGAATGGGAACGCCTTTTTCCTTGAGGCGGAAAATTCGCCCGGGTTGGGTACCCGGCGGGATGCGCAGTTTTACGTCGCCGTCAAGCGTAGGGATGGTGATCTCATCGCCAAGGGCTGCCTGAGCCATGTTGATGTCGATATCGAGCAAAATATCGTAGCCGTTGCGCCGGAAGTAACTGTGCGGGGCAACTTCGATTTCGATGTAAAAATTACCGTTCGGACCGCCATTGGCACCCGGCTGACCTTCTCCGACCATGCGAACCTGGTTGCCATTGTCGATTCCGGCAGGAATGTTGACTTTCTTCCGGGTGGTTTTGCGTTCCAGTCCAGACCCACGGCAATTGGTGCAGGGCTTTTCGATCATCTCACCCCGACCGCCGCAGGTCGGGCAGGTGACAACCTGCACCATTTGTCCCAGGAAGGTCTGCTGCACCTGGCGCACTTCACCTGCGCCCTTGCAGGTCTGGCAGGTGGTGGGTCGGGAACCTGGTTCAGCACCAGAGCCGGAGCAAACAGAGCATTTTTCGTTGCGGGTGATGTCAATTTCTTTTTCGGTGCCAAAAACAGCCTCTTCAAAGGTTAATTTCAGGCGTGTGCTGATATCAGCACCACGGCGGGGCGCGTTGCGGCTGCGACGCGAAGAGCCACCAAAACCGCCAAAGCCGCCCAGACCAAATAGGTCAAAAAGATCCGAAAGATCCATCGTGGAGTAATCAGGCATACCGTTGGTGTTGACGCCCTGGAAGCCGTATCGATCATAAGCCGCGCGTTTATCAGGGTCGCTCAACACGCCGTAAGCCTCATTGATTTCCTTGAACTTCTCTTCGGCATCGTCAGCTTTATTCACATCCGGATGAAACTTGCGCGCCAAATTGCGGAACGCATTCTTGATGTCATCTGCGCTGGCAGAGCGGGTCACCCCTAAAACTTCGTAATAATCTCGTTTATTTGTCATTTGCTAGTTAGACCAAATCCCTGGTAGTGTCACTACCAGGGATGTATTTTATACCGTTTTACTTAATCTGCGTGATGAAATTCACCGTCGACCACGTCGCCATCGTCCTCAGGTGCTTCGCCCTGATCCGTCTGGGTTTGTTCGGGGGCTTCGGACTGGGTTTGGCTGTAGGCAGCCTGCCCGACTTCCTGCAGCACTTTCATGAGCGCTTCAACGGCGCTGTTGATCGCGTTGGGGTCGTCCTGATCACGTACCGAGCGAACTTTTACGATTGCATCTTCAACGCGGGATTTCAAGTGAGCAGGTACTTTCTCACCCAGGTCAGAAAGGGTTTTTTCCGAGCTGTAGATAGCGTTGTCGGCAGTGTTGCGGGCTTCAATCAATTCACGGTGTTTTCGGTCTTCTTCCGCATGAATTTCCGCGTCCTTGCGCATTTGTTCTACCTCGGTCTCGCTCAAGCCGGATGAAGCAGTGATGGTGATATTCTGCTGGCGACCGGTGGCTTTATCTTTGGCAGTGACTTCCAAAATGCCATTGGCGTTGATGTCGAAGGTAACTTCAATCTGGGGCACGCCGCGAGGGGCAGGTGGAATTCCGTCAAGCGTGAATTTCCCGAGAGACTTATTGTCCCCAGCCATTGGGCGTTCGCCCTGCAGCACGTGGATCTCCACCTGGGTCTGGCTGTCGGAAGCGGTTGAGAAAACCTGGCTCTCGCGGGTGGGGATGGTGGTGTTGCGTTTGATGAGGGGTGTGGCAATTCCGCCCAGGGTCTCAATGGAAAGCGACAGTGGCGTGACGTCAAGCAGGAGAATGTCCTTTACTTCGCCGCCGAGCACACCAGCCTGGATGGCTGCGCCGATCGCCACGACTTCGTCGGGATTGACGCCTTTGTGGGGTTCCTTGTCGAAGAATTTGCGCACAGCTTCCTGCACGGCGGGCATGCGAGTCATGCCGCCGACCATAACCACTTCGTCAATGTCAGCTGGTTTGAGGTTGGCGTCGGTCAAAGCCTGCTGCACAGGTTTCATCGACCGCTGGACGAGTTCGCCGGTCAGCTGCTCGAGTTTTGAGCGTGTAAGCGTGGTGACCAGGTGTTTGGGTCCTGAAGCGTCCGCGGTGATATATGGCAGGTTGATTTCTGCCTGCATGGTGGTGGAGAGCTCAATTTTCGCGCGCTCAGCGGCTTCCTTAAGACGCTGGAGCGCCTGGCGGTCCTCGCGCAGGTTGATGCCGTTCTCGCGTTTGAATTCGTCCGCGAGCCAGTCAATGATGCGCTGGTCAAAGTCATCACCGCCAAGGAAGGTGTCGCCAGAGGTGGATTTCACCTGGAAGACGCCGTCCCCGACTTCGAGGATGGAAATGTCGAAGGTGCCGCCGCCGAGATCATAAACGGCGATGGTTTCGTTCTTTTCTTTTTTGTCGAGCCCGTAAGCCAGGGATGAGGCGGTGGGTTCGTTGATGATGCGCAGCACCTCGAGACCAGCAATCTTGCCGGCATCCTTGGTGGCGTTGCGCTGAGTGTCGTTGAAATAAGCCGGCACGGTGATGACTGCCTGGGTGACAGTTTCACCAAGGTAAGCCTCAGCATCGCGCTTGATTTTGCCCAGGATCATGGCGGAAATTTCGGGGGGAGTATAGTCCTTGCCGCCCATCATCACGCGCAGGTCGCCGTTGGGTGCCTTGCTGATTTGATACGGCACATGGGCTTTGGCACGCTGTACTTCGGGGTCATCCGCCCTGCGACCCATGAAACGCTTGATCGAGAAGATCGTGTTTTCAGGATTAATAATTGCCTGGTTGCGGGCAACACGCCCCACCAAACGTTCAGTATTTTTGTTGACAGCCACTACGGATGGCACCAGGCGTTCCCCTTCAGCAGAAGGAATGACAACCGGCTCACCGCCCATCATGACGGCTGCAACAGAGTTTGTGGTTCCGAGATCGATACCTATAATTTTTCCCATAATTGCTCCTATTTTGCGACTCTGACCAGGGCGGGTCGGATGACGCGATCTTTGATTTGATAACCGGTTTGGACAACTTCAATAATTTGTCCATCGG
>CAZOYK010000060.1:0-12720 GCA_964584065.1 uncultured Anaerolineaceae bacterium
CGGATCAGCGCGTGGCGGTTGACCATTTCGCGCATACCGCCAGCCAGGCTGATGGTTACGACCGCGGGTAAGCCTTCAGGCACGGCAGCGATTGCCAGCGAGACAGCCACCATGAAGAGGACTACAATCTCGTCCCAGAAGGCTCTTGAACCCAGGTCCAGCTCACCAGGGGCTGCAATCAGGCGGACGACACCAATCACGAAAACCAGGACACACACGATTAAGGCAGCGATGCCGAGGGTTTTGCCGAGCTCTTCAAGGCGTTTTTGCAGAGGGGTCTGTTCTTCTTCCACCGATTGGAGCATGGTGGCGATCAGACCGAGCTGTGTGTGCATGCCGGTGGCGATGACCACACCCTTGCCGCGTCCGTAAGTGACGGTGGTGCCCAGGAAGGCGGTATTTTCGCGGTCTCCCAGGGGGATGTCCGCCTGCAGGTTGGATTCGGCATCTTTCTTGGCTGGCACGGATTCTCCGGTGAGGGAGGCTTCGTCGACACTGAGGTTGACCGCTTCCATCAGGCGCACATCGGCGGGAATGAAATTGCCTGCCTCGATGAAGACGATATCTCCGGGCACCAAGTCGCGTGCGGGCACCAACTGGCGGTGACCATCGCGCAACACCTGGGCTTCAGGCGCAGCCATCTTTTTGAGGGCGGCGAGTGAAGCTTCAGCGCGGGATTCCTGCACAACGCCCATGATGGCGTTGAGGACAACGATGAGCATAATCGCTCCGGCTTCCACCCAGTCTCCCAGGATTGCCGAAATGACAGCCGCGCCGATCAGCAGCCAGATCACAAAACTGTTGATCTGTTCCCACAACTTCTGCCAGATGGTGCGTCCGGCTTTCTCAACGAGTTCGTTGTGGCCATACTTTTCCAGGCGCTCGGCAGCATCTGCAGAACTGAGACCCGTTTCCAGAGGTACATCGAGATTCTCCAAAACCTCTTCAGGTTCAAGTGCGTGCCATGATAATGTTAAAATGTCTTTGGTCATACCTACTCCATAAGATTTCGATTTATTTACTGAGCTTTTTTACGTCAGCCCTCTATTATATTCTAAAAGTCAGCGCCGCCAGGAAGACGGGAGAAATCCCGAGTAATAACATGGTGTCAGCCAGAACGTGTGTTAAAATGCACGCATGTCTTGGAACCTCCTGGGTCACGAAACTGCCATCCAGTTTCTGCAAATTCACTCCCAACCTGAGAAAATTCGTCACGCCTATTTGATCACAGGCGCGGAAGGTGTGGGGCGCAAAACGCTTGCACTTGCTTTTGTGAAAGCGCTGAATTGCACCAATCCTCCTTCAAAAGGGGATTTTTGTGGTGAGTGCCAAACTTGCCGCCAAATCGAGGCGCAAGCTTATCCTGACCTGACAATCTTGCGTGTAGCTGATGGAGCCAGAGAGCTCAAGATTGAGCAGGTACGTACGATGCAGCAGTCATTGGCGCTAGCTCCGTACCAATCAAAATACCGCGTCGTCCTCATCCCGGATTTTCAAAGGGCGACGACGGGGGCTTCAAATGCCTTGCTCAAATCCCTCGAAGAACCGCCGTCTCGTGCGATCCTCATCCTGACGGCTGACGCTCGGGAGAGCTTGCTCGAGACAATCGCCTCCCGCTGTGAAATGGTGCGATTACGTCCTTTGCGCTTTGATGACCTGCCAGACGACCAAAACACGACTCATGGGTTGAAAGAGGAAGAGGCACGCAAACTGGCGCAGCTTGCCGGCGGACGTGTGGGCACCGCATTGAACTATTTGCGAGATGATGATTTGCTCGAAAAGTACAATAACGCGCTCGATCAGCTTGAAGAAATAATGGCAATGAACCTGCGCGGCAGGCTCAAATATGTTGAGAAATTACAGCGTGCAAAGGGGCAGGCGCGCGAAACTTACAGTTTTATGATCGCAACCTGGCTGACCTTTTGGCGCGATGTCCTGATTTGCAGTGAAGCGGGCGAGGTGCCCCTGGTCAACCTGGAGAAAGAAGGGCTGATCCGGCATACTGCAGCTGGTTTAGACTTGCAGCGCGTAGCAAGCATTCTGCAACGTCACGAAGAAGCGCTGACCATGCTGGACCAGTATGTTAATTCCCGCCTGATTCTTGAAAATCTGCTGCTAAATTTACCCCATCTGGAGTCTTGATCTTGAACGAAGAACCAATTTTGAAGTGTGAGAATGCTCAGCATAAACAACGGCCGCAATCAGTGAAATCCACACAAGAACCCGTAGATCTAAAGTCACTCCCACTGAAGAAGAGATTGATCGAACTAATGTTGGTGAGCTTGAAAATCGGCAGCACCAGTTTTGGCGCACCCACCGCCCACATCGCCATGATGGAAGATGAATATGTTCGCAAGCGCAAGTGGGTAACTCCTGAGCATTTTTGTGATTTGTTGGCAGCTGCAAATCTCATCCCGGGTCCAAATGCCAGTGAGACCTGCTACCACGTGGGCTATGTTCGCGCCGGCTACCTGGGGCTGCTGGTATCGGGATTCAGCTTTATCCTGCCAGCCTTCATTGCCAGCATGTTACTTTCCTGGGTCTATGTGCGCTTTGGCAGCCTGCCTGAGCTTGAGGGCTTGTTCTACTTTTTAAATCCTCTGGTGCTTGGCGTTGTACTGGTGACCACCTGGCGAATTGGCAAAAGCAGCCTGATCGGTTGGGAACAGTATCTGCTATTTGGCTTGGCGCTGGCTGCAAAATCCTTGGACTTCATGGGATTGGTAGATATCAACGAGGTATTTATCATGCTAGGCTGTGGGGTGTTGGCAGTGCTGCTGCATCACGGCATCAAGCATAAGTTTGGACCACCGCCCAACCGGCTTTTATCCTTTGCGCCTCTGCCTTTTGTTGCTATCGCTGTGAAATTGATGTTTGAAACAGTCAGTAACAGTGCCTGGAAAATTTTCTGGTACTTTTTACGTACCGGGGCGGTACTCTTTGGCTCCTCGCTGGTCTTGTTTGCATTGATCGAAGATGATGTGGTCAATCGTTTTGGCTGGCTCACAACACAACAGCTAACCGACGCTATTGCCATGGGACAAATCACTCCAGGTCCAGTACTATCCTCAAGTACTTTTGTCGGCTTCCTCTCGGGCGGTTTCTGGGGCGGGGTGGCATCCACGGTGGGCGTGTTCCTGCCTTCCTTTATTATCGTGGCAATCACAGCACCGTTGGTTAAGAAAATGCGTGAAAACGCAATCACCAGCGCATTCCTGAAGGGCGTGAATGCGGCTGTGGTGGCATTAATTTTGATGGTCTGCGTCAGTCTGGCCCAAAATGCTCTGGTCGATATCTGGACCGTACTGATCCTGGCGGCAGGATTTCTCGCCATGATATTGCTGAAAGCCCCGCCTTATATGCTGGTGCTGACGGGTTTGCTGATGGGCTTACTTAAGGCATTGATCTTGTAGGAAACGGTCCCAGCCCTGGTAGCGAAGCGGATAGGGTGTGCCGTTCCGTTTGCCAATATTCCGGAAGGGGACAAGCCCTTGCGCTACCTGAGATGGTTATGGAATTGAAATCTCCCCACTCTTGACCCCCTTTGGTACAATCATCTGTCTATGCGTGATTTACTCGATCTTCTTAATCCCCAACAGCAACAAGCTGTGGCAACTCCTGCCGGACCAACCCTCGTTTTGGCAGGACCCGGCTCTGGCAAAACCCGCGTGCTAACCTACCGCATCGCCTATTTGATTGGAGCTCTCAACGTGCCCGCCTATCGGATCCTGGCGGTGACCTTCACCAATAAAGCTGCCCGCCAGATGGAAGACCGCGTGCAGAAACTGATCGGCGAGCAGGCCAGCGGCTTATGGTTGGGCACCTTCCATGCCGTCTGCGGCAGGGTCCTGCGGCGCGAAGCCGATTTGCTGCCCGTCAATCAGAATTTTGTGATTTTTGACGCAGACGATCAGCTTGCCCTGATGAAAGAGATCGTGCGGGAGAGCAACCTCGACGAAAAGCTTTACCGCCCGGCATCCCTGTTGGATGCCATCTCGCGCGCCAAGAATGATCTGATCGACGCGGATAACTACCCGGTCAAAAACTTCCGCGATGAACAGGTGCGGCGTTTTTTCATTCAATATCAACAGCGGCTGGTCAAGAACAACGCCATGGATTTCGACGACATGCTCGTCTACACCAACCGCATTCTCGAAGATTATCCGCTCGTAAGGGAAACCTACGGGCACAAGTTCGAACACATCCTCGTGGATGAATTCCAGGATACTAACCTGGCGCAGTACGCCATTTTGCGCTTGCTGGCGCAAAAACATCGCAACCTCTACGTCGTGGGCGATGAGGACCAGAGCATCTATCGCTGGCGAGGCGCGGATTACCGCAACATTTTGCGCTTCCAGCAGGACTTCAAAGATGCCAAAACCATCCTTCTCGAGCAAAACTATCGCTCCACACAAACCATTCTGGATGGAGCCATGGCGGTCATTGATCACAACCGCAACCGGACTGCCAAAAAACTCTTTACCGAGGCACTCAAGGGAGAGAAGATCAACCTGCTGATTGCCCAGGACGACCGCGAAGAAGCCGAGATGGTCGCCAGCGCGATTGAGAGAGCCATCACCCATCAGAAGATCAGCCCGGGTGCCTTTGCCATCATGTACCGCACCAACGCGCAGTCCCGCCTGCTGGAAGAAGCTTTCCGAAGGGTTGGGTTGAGCTACCGCCTGGTGGGGGCGCAGCGCTTCTACGGCCGGCGTGAGGTAAAGGACATCATCGCCTTCATGCGCCTGATCTATAACCCGCTGGACGAGATCAGCCTGCGCAGGGTGATCAACCTGCCCCCACGTGGCATTGGCGATAAGACCATTGAGAAAATTGAAGCGCTTGCTTCTGAGGAAAACCTGAGCGTGGGCGAAATCCTCTTGGGTTTGGCGCAGGGTAACACGCAGTGGCAGGAGGGGTTTGGCAGGGAGTTAACGCGCCTGCAACATTTCGGACGCATGCTGCAAGGCTGGCGCGATTGCGCGGAGAAGAATCCGATCACGCTCCTGTTTGACCGCATCCTGGAGGACATCGGCTACCAGGCACATATTCAGGACCAAAGCGAAGAAGGGCTGGACCGCTGGGAGAACGTGATGGAGCTGCGAGCGGTGGTGCTCGAGTATGAAGAGCAGGGCTTGCAGACCTTTTTGGAATCCATGGCGCTGGTAGCCGACCAGGACACCCTGCCCGAAAACGTCGACGCGCCCACCATGCTCACGCTCCACGCCGCCAAGGGCTTGGAGTTTGACCAGGTGTTCATCACCGGGTTGGATGAGATGCTCCTGCCCCACAGCCGCTCGCGCGATGACGAGGAAGACCTGGCAGAGGAACGCCGCCTGCTTTACGTGGGCATTACCCGTGCCCGCAAACGCCTGACCCTGACGCGCGCCCGCCGCCGCCGCAGCCCCTATGGCAGCTACGAAGAGTCCGTCCCAAGCCGTTTTTTGGATGACATTCCCTCGGAGCTCTTGCAGGGAAGCCCGCGCGACCTGCCCGGGCGCTTCAGTTACGGACGGGAAAACACCTATTCCAGGTGGGAAACCCCCTCCTGGATGCGCAGTGCGCCTCCCGTAAAAGAAGCCCCCATCACGCGCTTCAAAGCGGGTATGCAGGTGAAACATGCTAAATATGGGCGCGGCGTGGTCAAAACCAGCAAACTGGAACACGGCGACGAAACCGTGGAAATCTACTTTGAGGGCTTTGGTCTGAAGGCTCTGGTAGCTTCGCTGGCGAAACTCGAGATCGTGTAATTTTTTTGTAGGGCGGAATGACCTTCTCATGATTGTGCCGGTCTCCCGACCGAGCACGCGCATTTGACCGAAGGTCTCCGACGTGCTTATCTCAGTTGTACTTGGTCAAAACATGAGACCTAACGGTCACAATCCGCGCATGGTGAGGACACCGGCGCGATCAGAGTTTTTTGGTAGGAAAACATCGTTGGCGCTATTACAAGCCCAATTTTGAAGCCCCAAAACCGCTATAATGGACAGCGGAGGACTTTGCTATGGAGACAATTTACACCTGGTATGGCCACGCGACACATGGCTTAAATGTGGGCGAAAACCGTTTGCTGATCGACCCCTATTTCAGCGGTAATCCTGCCGCCACGCTCAAGCCGGAGCAGGTTAGCGCTGACTATATCCTCATCACGCATGGCCACGGCGACCATATCGGCGACACGCTTTCAATTGCCAAGCGCACGGATGCCCTCTGCATCAGCAATGCTGAGATCAGCACCTGGCTGCGCAACAAAGGCGTCAAAACCCACGGGCAGCATATTGGCGGTGGCTACCACTACCCCTTCGGCTACCTAAAGCTGACCCCGGCGATGCATGGTTCTGCCCTGCCTGATGGCAGCTATGGCGGCAACCCGGCAGGCTTCCTGTTGACCACACCTGATGAAAAGCGGATCTATATTGCCGGCGACACCGGCTTGTTTGGGGATATGCAACTCATCGGAGACGAAGGCATCGATTTGGCGGTAATTCCAATTGGGGATAATTACACCATGGGTCCGGATGACGCGCTCAGAGCCGTAAAACTACTGCGCCCCAGGCTGGTTGTACCGGTGCACTACAACACCTGGGAATTGATCGCGCAGGATCCGCAAGCCTGGAAAATCCGCGTTGAAGCTGAGACTGACACGAAAGTAATGATTTTAAAACCGGGCGAGAGCCTGAGTCTGTGAGGGAAAATGTTTGGCAAAGTAGATCCTGAATTAAAAAAGCGCGTACCGCCAGGGCAGCACCTGACCGATCGTTTCCCGGTCCTGCATTATGGTCCCGTGCCTAAACTGGATCTTGAAAATTGGACCTTCAGAGTCTGGGGCGAAGTTGAAAAACCCCTGCTGCTCACATGGGAGGAATTCAACGTGCTGCCGCGCACCAAGCTGCATATGGACATCCACTGTGTGACCACCTGGAGCAAGCTCGATACGCACTGGGAAGGCGTCAGCATGAAGACCTTGCGCGAAATGGGACTGGTGGTGCCAAAGCCAGGCGCGCGCTTCGTCATTCAGCATGCTGAATTTGGCTATACTGCCAACCTGCCTTTCGAGATAATGGATTCAGATAACTTCCTGTTGGCAACCCACTACGAAGGGCAGCCGATCAGCCTGGAACACGGCGCGCCTTTACGCGGCATCTGCGGGGCAATCCCGGGACGGGATGACCTGAAGGATGTGTACTTCTGGAAAGGCGCCAAATGGCTGCGCGGGTTGGAGTTCTCAACCACCGACGTTCCCGGGTTTTGGGAGCGGGCAGGGTACCACAACGAGGGCGATGTCTGGCGTGAACAGCGCCACGCCAGGGGTTATTAATCGATAATCACCAACAACAATAAAGACAGCAGTTGTAAGGCGAGATTGAGGGCACCGTGTGTGATTTGGTGGACAAATTTATAGTGCCCTCAATCCGCCGGTAATGATGACCATATAGTGACTTTAATCCTTCAGTAGGTCGGAATGAGACCGCCTTATTCCGCAATCTATAGCCTTCGTAGGGTGGGTTGGCGTCACAGTGTCTTGACCTGCCTTAACATCAAAATAGCCAACCCACCAAAAACAGGTCCTTACGAACAAAATTGATGGATCAATTTGCTTGTGGTGCGGTGGGTTGGCTATAACGCGGTGTGTTCCTGCACATGTTTTGTGACGCCAACCCACCCTACCGGCCCCGCCATAGATTCGTTTGGCGTAGTGCGCGAACCCCGCAAAAAGATACGCGGGGCAGGCAGAAGCGCATTTCGCCCAAATAAAAAAAACAGGACGCAGGTCCTGTTTTTTTGATCTTTGAGATTAGCTATATCTTGCGCGTGCGCCAGAGATAAAAGCCCAAGCCGAGCCCTGCCAGCAGCACAACTCCGCCAACGATCGCAAGCACGGGTGAACGCCGGGCTGAGTCGGGCTCGATCACGCCGGCAGAGGGAGCTGACTCCTGTGCACCGAAATCGATCGTGGCATCCTCTCCGGCTTTGACTTCGAGCGCGTAGTTTGTGGTGGTAGTCGCATTGAAGCCATCCGGGATGGCGACGGAAATATTATAGGAATCCTGGGGAAGGTCAGGGAAACAACGTGGCTCAATCTCATCGGGAATACCTGCAACCGTGGTACCGGTCAGCGAAACGGAACCGCTGCGGTTGCTCACACTGATTTCGCCGCCAAAAAGATAATCCTCACCTTCTGTGCGCATGCCATTGCCGTCCATATCGTGGAAGAGCACCACGCAAATGGTGGCAGTTCCCGGCGAAGGGGTGGGCGAGGGCGTGATCATTTCCGGGGGGATGGTGGCTGTTGGCGCGGCTGTCTGTGTGAGAACCACAGGTTCAACTCTGCCGAGGATGATATCCTGACCTTCATATAAGGTGCAGGCGTCATCCAGCCCGTTGAGGCTTTTAATGGTTTCGATGGACACGTTGGTCAACAGTGAGATGCTGATGCAGCCATCCCCGGGGCGGACTTTGAAAATAATGTCGCCGTTGGCGTTTGGCGTAGGCGTCTGGTAGGGAGTGCCCTGTGCCGACGCTGGCAAGCGCAGTGTGCTGAGGCTTAGGCCCAGGACGATCAGTAGCAGTAAAAAGAGGGGCAGCGTCTTTGACTTTAATTTCATAGTTACCTCAATTTTGCATTATAACATTATCGCACCGATCTAATTTGCCCATAGCTGCGACTGAATCGCTGCTTTTTAGTAAAATTGAGTCATGCCAAAGATTGTTCGGCTCCTTTCGTTGATTCTCCTGGTATTGGCTGCCTGTGTGCCGCAGATTTCTGAAGACACACCTGCTCCTCCACCGGAACCGACCCTGGTCCCATCCCCCAGCCCTACCATCGATTGGTTTCCCGGCACGCCAACCCCCAAGCGCATTCCGACCGAGGTCTCAAGTTTGCCGACGCAGATCTCCGAGGTGCCAGTGAGTTGGCCATTAATGGCAGCAGATGACTTTAGCGATCCAAGCCACTGGCAGGAAACCAGCGGCTCAGAGGGTACGGTCGCCTACGAAACCAACTCCCTCTCGCTGGCTCTGCCTGCAGGCAAAACTCCACTTGTCAGCCTGAGCGACCATATCCTTCCGGGAAACTTTTATCTGGAACTCACTATTGAAACTTTGTTGTGCAGCGAAGCGGATCAATATGGCTTGATCCTCTGGCGCAACAGCACTTCAGGAACTTTTCGGATCTGGTTCAACTGCCAGGCTGAGGTCATGGCGGATCGGCAGCTGGGTGCCAACACCGGGCGCTTGCTAAACTGGCAGATTGCGCGCAAACTGCAGCCAGGGGCACCCGCCAGTAACCGGATCGCGGTCTGGGCGGAAGATGGGCAGCTCAGAGTATTTGCGAACGGCGTTGAGCAGTTCAGCTTGCAGACCCGGAGCGATCTGAGCGGCGCGTTGGGGGTCATCGCGCAAGGCGCTGGCAGCAATGCGGCAACTTTTTCCATTTCCGATTTGGTCATTTACGCGCCATAGCGGTGTTGAAGGTGCAGGCTCTGCCATCTTCCCTGAAAAATTTCGCCCCACCCAAGCTTGCTTATGCTTTTCCAGTAAATGCTCACTAAGACGGGGTCTTTCCTGGCGCATTAATTGACTACATCCACTCGATGAGGATATAATGAAACTAACCACTTAAAAAGTGGAAAAAAAGAGGAGGGCAGTCAATGTCTGACAAACTTAGCATCATCATCCCAATGGCGGGTTTGGGCAGCAGATTGCGCCCCCTTACCTGGAGCCGACCCAAGCCCCTGGTCTCGCTGGCGGGTGCAACCGTTCTCGATCATCTGCTGGCAATGTTTAAATCAATCGCGGATCGGGATGATGTTGAGTATGTGTTTATCATGTCGCCTGGTCAGCAAACTCTGATCCAGGCCCACATGCAAAAAGTCCATCCACAGGTTAAGGTGCATTACGTCGAACAGCCTGAGAAAAAGGGTCAATCGGATGCCCTCTGGCACGCGCGCGAATTTTTGTCGGGCGAAGCACTCATCCTCTTTTCAGATACGTTGATCGACAACGATTTCTCCTTCCTTGCGAAGTCCCAGCCTGAGGCCCTTGCCTGGGTCAAAGCCGTACCCGATCCGCGCCGTTTTGGCGTGGCGGAGGTTGATGCCAATGGACAGGTTTTACGCCTGATCGAAAAACCCAATGACATGAACAACAACCTGGCTGTTGTTGGCTGCTACTATTTCCCGGATGGGAGCCAGTTGGTTAATGCAATCGAAGAGCAATTCCAAAAGAAGATCTCCCTGAAAGGAGAATACTTCCTGGTGGATGCGATCAACCTGATGCTCGAAAAAGAGATCCCGATGCACATCGAGCAGGTCAGAACATGGTTGGATGCTGGTACTTCTGAGGCGCTTTTGGATACCAACCGCCACTTGCTCGAGAATGGATGCGATCGCGTACCCGCTCCGGGTCAGCTGGAAGACACAGTTATCATTCCACCGGTCTTCATCCATCCTGAGGCGCGTGTAAGCACCTCGATCATCGGTCCATTTGTCTCAGTAGGGGCGGGCAGCCTGGTGCAGCACAGTTCCATCCGCGACTCCATCCTCAGTCCCGGAGCCCACATCACTAATGCAAACATCGAAGGCTCCCTCCTCGGTTATGATGTGGTCGTCAACGGTTTGACAGGCAAGTTCAACCTGGGAGATAACTCCTGGGCAAATTATTAAAAATTGAGAACTGAATATAAAAGGAGAGTGCATGGCAATCAGATTATCTGAAAAGGTGGCAACCTTGAAGCCGTCTGGCATCCGCAAGTTCTTCGACATTGCGGCAACAATGAAGGATGTGATCTCACTTGGGATTGGCGAGCCGGACTTTGACACGCCTGAACCCATAATCCAGGCAGGCATTGAAGCTCTGAAGCGGAGTGAAACTCACTACACCTCCAACCATGGGCTGCTCGTGCTCCGTCAAGCGGTCAGCGACCATCTTAAGCGTCTCTATGATGTTGAGTACTTTGCTCAGTCCGAAATAATTATAACGGTAGGGGTTTCTGAAGCCCTTTACCTTGTTTTTGCGGCAATATTGGATCCGGGTGATGAAGTTATTATTCCCACTCCGTGCTTTGTTTCCTACCAGGCGGAGGTTGCGCTTGCTGGCGGCGTACCTTTGGAGGTACCAACCTTTGCTGAAAATAACTTCGTACCCCGCATTGAGGACCTCGAAGCTGCCATTACTCCCAAAACCCGCGCGATCTTCATCGGCAGTCCCAGCAATCCAACTGGCGCTGTTTATCCGCATGAATTCCTCGTTCAGCTGGCTGATCTGGTGCAAAAGCGCGACCTGATGGTTGTCTCCGATGAAATCTACGATCGCCTTGTTTACGGCACCAAACACGTCTGTTTCCCCAGTTTGCCTGGAATGCAGGAGCGCACCGTGTTGATGGGCGGCTTTTCGAAAGCCTATGCCATGACTGGCTGGCGCATTGGTTACGCTGCCGGACCAGAAGAGATAATCGCCGGCATGGTGCGGGTGCACCAGTATTCCATCATGTCCGCACCCACAGTCTCGCAATATGCCGCATTAACCGCGTTGATGGTTGGCGAACCTTTCGTGCAGGAAATGCTGCGTGAATACGATCGCCGCCGCAAACTGGTCGTCAGCGGGTTGAACTCCATTGGTCTCAAGACTTTCGAGCCCAGGGGCGCTTTCTATGCATTCCCGGACCTGCGTTCGACCGGTCTGAGCGATGAGGAATTTTGCAACCGACTTCTAAAAGAGGAATCTGTGGCAGTGGTGCCAGGCAACTCATTTGGGGATGCTGGCATTGGATTTGCGCGGGTTTCGTACGCAACTTCCTATGAAAAAATTGAGGAAGCCCTGGTGCGGATCGATCGTTTTGTGAAGCGAGTCGAGTGAGTTTGCACAACTTTTTTATGGACAATAAAACGGCAATACTGGTAGGATTCATTTATTGAATAGAATGATGGAGAGTGTAAGGAATATGTCTATAAATGACTTGCAAATAAAACCTCTGAGCCCGGAAATGGCGAACCAGTTCACATCCTACTTGAGTGAGATGGATTACAGCCATGCTGAGCATTGGCATTTTTGCTACTGCCAGTACTATCATGTAGATTGCAGCAGCGCTGAATGGCGTGAACGCAGTGCTGAGCAAAATAAAGCCCTTGCGGTGAAAAATATTGAGAGTGGCCTGATGCGCGGGCTTGTTGCTTTCGATGGCGAGCAAATGGTGGGCTGGGTCAACGTCAATGACGTCAATAACTTTGCCCTGCTCAAAAATGACAAAGAACTACACAAATTCCCCGGACGAAGCGCGATGGTTGTCTGTTTTGTAATACACCCTGAGTATCGCGGCAAAGGATTGGCGAAGCGTATGCTGGCAGAGTCGGTCGAAATAAGCCGCCAGGAGGGATTTGACCGCATCATTGGCAGACCGTTCCTTTGGAGCGCCCATCCCCAGCGCCAATACCACGGCTTGCCGAAAATGTATCAAGACCTTGGCTTCAAAGAAGTCTCTGAGAACAACGGTGTTCACACATACGTTTTGGAATTGAAGTAGGAAAGTCGATCAACAATAACCCGGGCAACCCCCGGGTTTTTTTGTCTCCCCAAACGTGCGGGTGGCCTGATGAGATCAAACCGCAGGTATCAGTTGCTTGACCAAAAGGGCATTTTGGGATAAGGTTAAGCTATCAAAATAACGAGGAATTTGATGTCACACGGACGTGATCAACAACCTCATCTAACCTATGACGGGCA
>CAZOYK010000061.1:0-12656 GCA_964584065.1 uncultured Anaerolineaceae bacterium
AGCACCTTTATGAGCGGGAAACCGCGGTTTTTTACAGACGAGGCCGAAGAAGTGATCGTAAGCTCCACAGAACGGATCTGTGAGGGCGTCGCGCAGGCATTTGGTTGTGAAGTTGAGGTTGAGTTTGGCACAAAAATTCCACCGACTGTCAATGATGCAGCTGTCTGCGAGGCAGCCAGCCTGGCTGCTCTGAGGATTAATCCTGGTTTTGAGATTGGGAGAAACTTCAAACTTATGGGATCGGAAGATATGTCGCTTTTTCTTCAGTTGATCCCTGGCGCAATGTTCTTTGTGGGTGCGGGAAAAGAAGATCTGGAAAAGCGCTTCCCGCTGCACCACCCCTGCATGGACATCGATGAAAGCAGCCTGATCATTGCCGCCGTGTTTTTATTGGAAACTTGCCAGCAGTTGGCAAAACCTGCCTGATGACATCCAAAGCAACAATCATAGGCTTGTGTGGTTCAAGCAGCAGCGGAAAGACCCTTGCCTGCCAAAAATTAGTTCAAGAATTACGCACTGGAAATCTGGCGTGTTGTGGATTTATTTCGCCGGCCGTGTTCGAGGGATCCAGGAAAACAGCCATCAAGGTCCAATGGCTGCAGAGCAGTGATGAACGGCTTTTGATGACCCCTGTTACAGAAGAAAGTCAACTTACGGTTGGACGATGGCAAATTCATCCAGATGCATTTGGGTGGGTGGATCAGAAGTTAAGCAAGTTGATGGAATGCCAGGCTTTTTTTTGCGATGAAATCGGACCGTTGGAAGTGCTGGAAGGGAAAGGGTGGGTCAAGGCGCTTGACATTGTGGATGCCCGCAAGTTCGACCTGTACATACTTTCATTCAGACCTTCACTGCAGGAATTTTTCAGGAAACGCTACCCTGAAATGACAATTTACGATCTGGAGAGCACTGGCGTTGAGGAGAAAGTCATCTGTGACGTCAAAAGTCTATTCAATTTAGACTAAACTCAGGCAAAAGCAGCCCTGGTTATGTATAATCCCGATATGGAAGAAAACTCGCCCGACAAGATGCCCATTGCTCAACACCTGGAGGATTTACGCAAAGTTCTTTTGCGGGCACTTCTGGGTTTGATGGCAGGGGTGATTGCAGGTGCTTTTTTCGTCAAACCTGTGCTTGATTTCTTTGCCCAACCTATCGGAGGGGTGGACAATTTACAGGTGATTGAAGTAACCGAGTCGATGTCGGTTTATATGCGTGTAGCCCTCTTGATCGGCCTGATCGCGGCTTTGCCCTGGATATTCTTCCAACTTTTTTCATTCATTGGTAAAGGCCTGAAAAAGAGCGAAAAACGCGGTCTGTTAATAGCCATCCCGTTTGCCACATTGCTATTTCTGGCTGGTGGTGGTTTCGCTTTTTTGGTAATGCTCCCAGCTTCAATGAAATTTTTTATAGGTTTACTGGAAGTCAATACGATATTACGGCTGAGTTCCTATTTTGGATTTGTGGTCAACTTGATTTTCTGGATTGCAATAAGTTTTGAGTTACCACTGTTGGTCTTTGTTCTGACCAGAGTGGGGATCATGAAGCCGGAAATTCTAACCAAAGGGTGGCGTGTTGCTTTGGTAGCAATCGCAGTTTTGTCGGCAGTGATCACTCCGACCGGTGATCCTGTAAACATGGTAATTTTCATGTTGCCATTATTTGGGTTATATTTATTAAGTATTGGATTATCGGCGTTGGCATACAGAGCAAGGCGTGCCACAGAAGCTGAAAGCCTGGAGGTAGAGTGAAATGATAGGTGGCTTACATTGGCCTGAAGTGATCTTGATACTGGGGGTTCTGGTGCTGGTTTTTGGAATAGGTCGTATCACAAAGATCGGCGGCGAATTGGGATCCGGTATCAAGGCATTTAAAGAAGGTCTGAACGGTAAGAAAGAGTCTGAAGAAGAGAACAAATCAGACGAGACTAAGACTTCCTAAAAGGCGCAAAAATGGAATTCTTTAATCTCGGCTGGTCTGAGATCCTTTTAATCCTCACGCTCGCATTCATTGTCCTTGGTCCGGATCGAATCAAGAAATTTGGAGGCGAACTGGGGACGTTTCTGCGAAAATTGAGCAAGGACGGTCTGTTTCGGGAAGTAGTCCAGACAACTGACGAATTGCGCAATTATCCGCGAAAAATCCTGAATGAAGCCATGCTGGATCAACCCGTGATGTACGACCAGGTGGAAAAGAGCATGCTCCATCCGCCTGATGAGGTCATTGACCTTGAAGCTGGTAAAGAACAGATCCAAGACCAGGCAGATTAAATCGCCTGGTCATTTCATCAATTTTCGCATTTCTCCCATCATCATTTCAAAAGCTGAATCTGAATCCTGCAAAGGTTTTTTCTCGCTGGTTTGAACGATCGCTTCATAGATTGCCAGGAATTGAGCTTTCGTAAAATGATGGGAGATTTCGAAGATGGCAGCCGGATTGGTTAGCAGCGATGGGAGCTTCTGCATAAACAATCCCTTTGCCAGGGTCGAAAGGCGGAAATAGTGCATTATTCGGCTAAGACGGGAGACTGGGGTGGTTTCCAATCGATCCACTTGAATGCCAGTAAGATTTACTGAAAGCTCCTGGTTTGCATGCACTTTCTCGACACTGATGATCAAAGTCTTGCAAGTTTCGTTGTAGCTGCTGTCAAAAGACAATATTCCTTCACCACTGCTGACCTTGATCTCTTTTGGCTGGCTGATACCAATGATTTCGAAATCGTAATCCCGGTCCTGGGGAAAACCTGGAATTGCATCTGGTTGGCCTTCCACGATTGACTTCGTAAGCTTGAAGGTTTCACCGCTAAGGCTCTGCGAGAAGCTGGTCAGAGCAAAATTACCATCCCGATAGGACTGAGTCTCCCCGTCATCTTCGTAGAGTTGATAACTTCCATTTGCACCAGCAAAGAACTTGATGTGGAATCGGGAGGGCAGCCTGACTCCGTTTGCAGGACCTTCAGCATCCATAGGGATGATGGCGCCAGCTTTGGCGAACACCGGGATTTGGCTTTGGTCGGCGTAGAGCGTCAACCATCGGTCACCTTGGTGGGCTTCATTGGTGAAGAAGTCAAACCACTGCCCTGCTGGAAGCCAGACTGAGTGTCGGGTGAGCTTGGTACTCGGATCTGCTGGTTGGGTGATTGGCGCAACAATCAGCTGACGGGCGAAAGTGTATTGATTGGGTGCTTGATAAGCAGCTTCGTCACCTGGATAAGAGTAGTACATGGGCAGGATCAGGGGCTCTCCCTGATCAGCGTTGAGCCAGTTAGCGGTGTAGATCAAGGGGAGCAAAGAATGCCGAAGCTGCATGGCAGACCGGGCATTTTCTAATATATCCTTACCAAACCCCCAGGGACGCCTGTCGATGAAAGCGTTGTTGGTGGAATGAAGCCTGAAGATTGGGCTGAATATGCCAAATTGGACCCAGCGAAGATAGAGTTCCGGGTCTTCAACACC
The DNA here is from genome assembly GCA_964584065.1 of uncultured Anaerolineaceae bacterium. Classification (GTDB taxonomy): domain Bacteria; phylum Chloroflexota; class Anaerolineae; order Anaerolineales; family Anaerolineaceae; genus Mesolinea. Next base: position 3,456 of record CAZOYK010000061.1, read on the forward strand.
CTCACAGTGTCCGCCGATGTCGTGGCTCCACCAGCCATAGGCGACGTTGGCGGCTGTTGCGGTCATTTCCGGTTGAAATGCCAGGCTTTCCCATGAAACAATGGTGTCACCTGAGAAGCCGATCGGGTAGCGATGCCCGCCCAAGCCTGGCCAGCGGGAGAAAATGAAAGGGCGCCTATCTGGTGTTCGGCCAAGGTCATAATAGTGCAGATGGTTGAGCCAAAACAGTGGGTCCAAACCGGCTGTTGAGGATTGCGTGCCTTGCTGCCAGTCCATCCACCAGAAGTCAACACCCTGTTCTTCCATTGGATGATGGAGAAACTTGAAATATGCTTCCGTGAATGCAGGATGGGCAATGTCAAACGGAATGGGTTTGCCTTCAACTGAGTCCTGCCCGAGCGCGGATGCCATGGCAGGATACGCCTCTTCATGAGGGTGAACGCCTTCAGCGGGGTGAAGGTTGAGGGCGGTTTTCAGATCCCGTTTGTGGAGTTCTTTTATAAACTCGGTTGGCTCAGGAAATAGCTTTCTATTCCAGGTGTAACCCGTCCAACCTGAGCTGGAGTTGCCGGTTTTGGTGATGTGCCAGTCCATGTCCACGATGCAGACCGAAAGCGGGATCTGATGATCTTTGAATGCGTCCATGAGATCCAGCAATTCCTGGTCCGAGTAGGCCCAATAGCGGCTCCACCAATTTCCGAGTGCCCAGCGGGGTAACAAGCCAGGTTTACCTGAGATCAGTTGGTAATCGGTGATTGCGGAGAGGTAGTCTTGCGCGTAGCCAAAAAAGTAAAGGTCGCGTTTTTCGGGAGCTGTTTCGCGCGGCTGGAGCCATTCAGCCTCATCAAAAACCAGGCTTTGGCTGTCGTCGACCACAGCCCAGCCACTACGCGAGATCAAACCGTCTGGAAAGCTCAGTCGACCATTGGTGCTGTCGAGTGTGCGGATAGTGCCGCCAAGATTTGTTTCGTCCGGATAGCCGTATTGCCAGGTCTGACCCGTTTGCTTGAGGGTAATATGCAGATCACGCCAGTGAAAGCGACCATTCTCTTTAAAACTTAGGTGAAGGTGTTCAGTTTCAACGTTGAGCCACCCGTCCTGCTTCCACGTGTTGAAAGGCGGAACAATTTGATCGCGATAGAGGAACACCTGGCTGGCACAATCCTCAAAGCGCTTCTGCGGGTCAAATTCCAGGCGGATTAACCGGCTGGTCAGGATTGTGAACCTGGCATTGCCTTCATGGATGACAGCAGCAGGATTAGCTTTTGGGGTGGGTGTAGGGTTAATGGCCTGGATCATTTGTGCCTCCGAATTTTTTGTTGTTTTAGTTTAACTCTAAAAACCGTTTTTTACAGAACTTACGAGTAGAATTAGGAAATCAAATCTGAGGAGGCTGGAATGGATGGAATCATAGAAGTAAAAGTAAATGCTCCTGTTGTCAAACGTGCAAAGTGGAAAACCTTGCTCGCTCTTTCCCTGGGTTATTTTGTGGATCAGGGTGAGGGGCAGGCGATGTCCATCTTTAGCCCGGTGTTGAGACAACTCTGGGGCTTGAGTTTTAAGAACCTTTCCTGGATCACATTTATCCGCAGTCTGCTGCAATCTCTCAGTTCTCCTTTTTGGGGATACCTCGCCGACCGATACTCACGCAAGAAGGTACTCTTCTGGGGAACGGGTTTTTGGGGGCTGTGGACTATCGCAGTTGGTTTGACCCAAACTTTCAGCCAATTGTTAGCTGTGAGAGTGATCTCGGGAATAGGTTTGGGTTGTCTGATGCCAGCTACTTTTTCTATTATGGCTGACACTTTTGCGCCGAAGATCCGCGGCAGAATGCTCGGGCTTTTGGAATCGGTTGGTGTGCTTGGCATCATCATCTTCACGGTTGGGCTTGGACGCTTAGCCACACCCGAAACCTGGCGTTATGGATTCGCAATTTTGGGAATTGCCAGCATTCTATCTGGTATAGTCATACTTCTTTTTGTAGATGAACCGCTTAGAGGTGAAGCTGAGCCTGAAATGAATGGGCAATTGACAATTGAAGACTCTCAAAAATATATGGCACAGATCAGTGACATCAAAAAAGTTCTTTCCATTCCAACTATTCGCGTGGCAATTTTGCAAGGGTTGGCGGGTTCGATGCCCTGGGTAATTATGGGTGCATTCCTTATCCTTTGGCTGGTTGAGCAGCGAGGACTTTCCACCCAGGTAGCCCCGATGGTGTTTGGGGCGATGATCGTCGGGACGGCTCTCAGCAATATCCTGGGAGGATTTCTGGGTGATTGGGCGGACAAGAAAAATCCCAAGTATGGCAGAACGATCATCGGTCAAATATCCGTCATCATCGGCATCCCTTTCACCTTGTTTCTCTTTTTGAGAACTGAGAACTGGGATATCCTGCCTTTGACGATCCTCTGCTTCGTCACAGCCTTGTTTATCAGTTGGCCGGGCAAGGGTTCCAAAGAGCCGATGATGTCTGCGGTGGTACCTCCCGAATTACGTTCGACGGCATTCGCGATGACGACTTTCATTGAGAGCGGTTTTGCGGCAATTGTGGCTTTGATTTTTGGTATTATTGCCGACCGGATTAACTTGCAAACAGCTATGCTCTGGACTATTCCTTTCCCATGGATCATCTGCGCGATTCTATTTAGTGGTTTTTACCTGACCTATCCGAAAGATCTGGCAAAAAACCGGAAACTTTTGGAAGATCGCGCCAGGGAATTTGGCATTACTGAATAATAAAAAAGAAACTGCCGAAAGGCAGTTTCTTTTTCTGGCGGGAGCGACGGGATTTGAACCCGCGGTCTCGGCCTTGACAGGGCCGCATGTTCGACCACTACACCACGCCCCCAAAGCGAAGCATAGTTTATCATGCCAATTCTCTAAAGTCAAGAAGAAAACGAAAGGCAGAAGGGCTAACGGGATCAGTATTAGGCTGGTCAGATAATGCGCTAACAAAAAGCAGCCAGAGTAATAGTCCTGGCTGCTTTTAGATCAATTAGTTGTTGTCCTTACCAGGTTTATTCCTGGGCTGCTTCGGCAACTTCTTCCGCTGCCTCGGTGGTTTCTTCAGCCAGCTTTTCGACTTTAACTTTGGTGCTGTGTCCTAACTCACTTGCTTTTTCTTTGGTGACCTTCGCTAATTCATCAGCTTTGGCAAGGGCATCTTTGTAGGCTACTTCAGCCTTGCGCTTGGTTTCTTCGTAAGTTTCTGCGCCTTTTTCTTTTAGTTCAATGGCTTTTTCTTTAATAACCTGGCGAGTTTCCTCACCGGTTTGTGGTGCCATCAAAAGGGATGCGATTGCACCTGCGAGGGCGCCAACAGTGAAACCCATTAAAAATGATCCAAAATTGCTTTCGTCAGACATAGTATTCTCCTCTTTTCTTTATCGTTTTATACGAAATATATCAACAAGTTTTCGGACGCTAGCCAGTGATTCGTTTAGTTTGATCACCGGTTCACTAACATTATCACTTAAGAACCGAACAGTGCCTTTGAGTGTATTGACTGTGTCGGTTGTGGAATGCAGAATAGGTTTGATTTCATGGTTTAGCAAGTTTGTCAGGTTGGCAATTTGAATAATCAATACCACTAATGCCGCACCAATTACAACCATCATCAAAGCCATGAGGATAATGAAAATGTCGCGAACCTGGGAAACAACCTCACCTTCAGCTCTGGCAAGGAAAAACAGACCAACGATCAAACCTATCAGCAGAAGCACACCAATAATGATCGCCAGTGTTGGTTTCTTTTCAGTGGCAGCTTCAGCCTGGGCGATGAGCTGCTCAGCTTTCTCGCTGGTTGTTGGTTCAGTTGATGTTGTGGGAAATTCAGACATTTTTTACCTCTCAATGATTATAACGCATTGAAAGCACTCTCTACGTGCTTGTAGAATTTTAATCACAGATCCTCACCTATGGCAAGCTCTTCATCGGATGTGGCAAATAGTTTTTCACTTGGTCTTAGATTGATGTCACCAAACAAATCCTGCTGTTCTGTGTCGATCATGTCTTGTTTGACCAACTCAAGAATTGCCAGGAAAATAACAATGATCTGGATTCGGTCTGAGTCTTCGCCAATCAGTCCTGAGAAGCTGGCTTTGCCCGTGTCTTTTAGAATCCCTACAATTTCCTGAACTTTTTTCCTCAGGGTCAATTTTGGAATTCGGATCGAAGAGCCTTCGAGCAGCGGGTTTTCCTGGCTGGCAAGCCTTTCAAGAGCGACGATCAGATCTGTAAGGTCAATGCCTGTCAGATCCAGCTGGACGTTTACAGGATAGGATTTCGGCACATGGAGGTGACAACGCAGGTTTTGGTTCAGGCGGCTGTTGAGCCAGGTTGTGGTGTTCTTGATCTCGCGGTAAATCCTTAGCTGTCTGGCAAGGGCTTCTCCAAGATCTTCTTCCTCAGGTGCTCTTATGGGGGATTTGGGCAGAATAGCTTCGGATTTGATCTGCACCAGTTTTGAGGCGATAACCATAAACTCAGATATGTAGTCCGGATCTGTATGTTCGTTTTCGCGAACGTAAATCAGAAATTGGTCAGTGACCTGGGCAAGGGCGATTTTTGTGATGTCAAGTTCGGACTTCTGAATTAAATCCAAAAGAAGATCGAGCGGACCTGAGTAAAGCTCAGTCTCGATTTCGTAATTGTCTGTTTCATGGATCCATGAACCGGCCATGGTGTAATTATAGCCTGAGTGAGTTGGAATTGTTGTACACTTAAGGATATTAACCTATCAGGTATAAAAAATGAGCGAATACATTTGCAGAGACTGTTCAAAAACTTATCCGGCAACTGGCTTACCGCATCATTGCCCGGACTGCGGCGGCGTTTTTACGTTAAGGAATCTGACTTATACGCAACCAAACATAGCGCAAGGCAAAGTCCAGGGCATCTGGAGGTATGCAAAGTCATTCGGATTGCCTGAGATTTTTCCGCAATCCTACCTCGGGGAAGGGAACACTCCGCTTGTTCCTGTGACCATTGAAGGGAAACCATTCTGGGCTAAATTGGAAAATCTCAATCCAAGCGGATCGTTTAAGGACAGGGCTACAGCAGTGCTGGTTAGTGTGCTGAGAGGACGGAATCTCTTTAAGGTCATCGAGGATTCTTCTGGAAACGCGGGAGGTTCACTCGCCCTCTATGGCTCAGCTTTCGGAATACAGTGCCGGATTTACATCCCCAGTGGCACGAGCGGACCAAAACGCAGGCAAATTGAGGTTTGTGGGGCTGAAGTAGTCCAGGTGGATGGACCAAGGGAGAATGCCCATAAGGCTGCTCTGGAAGCGGTATATGCAGAAGGTCTGCCATACGCAAGCCATGCTGCTCAACCGTTTGGCATGGCGGGAATCGCGACAATTGCATCTGAGATTTTCGAATCACTGGGGGAAATGCCTGGCACAATTATTTGTCCGATAGGGCATGGATCCTTGTTTGCAGGAATTTTGATGGGTTTTGATGCGTTGGTGCGAGCAGGAATAGCTCAAAAAAGACCCAGGATGATTGGGGTCCAGCCGGAAGTCTGTGCGCCAATTGCCTCAGCCCTGCAACAGCAAGCATTTTCCGGAGCTTTGGGTAGCAGCCTGGCAGAGGGCACCATGGTTGAAAATCCTGCCAGATCGGCGGAAATACTCGCTTCTTTGGACCGGGAAAGAGATCAGATCGTATCCGTGACAGAATCAGAGATTGCACAAGCCCATCGAATGATGATCCAAGCCGGGCTTTATGTTGAGCCGACTTCAGCAATGGTTTTGGCAGCCAGCAAAAAGATGAGTGAAGCTAGTGGAAAGTCAGTTCTCATTTTAAGTGGTTCTGGGTTAAAATCAAATAAATGAGCGGAACTGGGGAACCGTTTGGCATCAATGTGTTTGATGTTAAACGAATCGGCAGTTCAGCTGGAGGATAAATGTTAAACACTGCTGCCGGCAAAGAATTAAAAAAGAACTTACCAGAAAATTTTACAGAGGATTCTTATCTCATTCGGGCATTAACCCACAGGTCTTACGTCAACGAAAGTCGCGACGTACTTGAGGATAACGAGCGCCTGGAATTCCTGGGCGACTCGATCCTAAGTTTCCTGGTCGCGGAATGGCTGTACCAAAGCTTTCCCGAAAAAAAAGAAGGGTTCCTGACCAAAGTTCGGTCTGCTTTGGTCCACACACATCAGCTATCCGAATTTGCGCGTCAAATTGGGATCGGACCAGCCTTATTCCTTGGCAAGGGTGAAGAGCAGGCCGGTGGCAGAGATCGTGATGCCATTTTGTGTGATGCTTTCGAAGCATTAATTGCTGCGATGTATTTGAGTACCGATATTGAAACCGTTCGCAACTTTGTTCATCCATTACTCGAACTAGAATCTGACAATATCTTGCAGAACCACACCGAGGAAGATGTCAAAAGTCGTCTTCAGGAATGGGCACAGGCCAAGGGTTTTTCTTCGCCGACATATGTACTTGTAAATGAAACTGGACCAGACCATGCAAAGGTCTTTGAAATTAGTGCGTTAATCAATGGCAAAGAAATCGCAAGAGGGATTGGATCAAATAAACAAATGGCAGAAAAACGCGCAGCCTATCAGAGTATGAAAGTATTGGGAATTATCAGAAAATGACAGAAACTAAGTTAGCCTCTCTCGGGTTACATGGCTACAAAACCTTTGCAAAAGAGACAGACCTCGTATTCCCTGCCCGGATAACCGCAATTGTTGGTCCGAATGGTTCGGGTAAATCCAATGTCGCGGATTCTATCCGGTGGGTATTGGGTGAGCAATCCTATTCGATGTTGCGCGCCAAGAGAACAGAAGACATGATCTACTCAGGGTCCGAAAACAGGTCCAGGGCTGGTATGGCTTCCGTGTCGATTACATTTGACAATCAAACCAACTGGCTGCCGATTGATTACTCCGAAGTGACACTCACCCGCCGTGCATACAGGGATGGCCAGAACGAGTATCTTTTAAATAACCAGCGAGTAAGGTTGAAGGATTTCCACGAGCTGTTGGCTAAGACAGGCCTGGCTGATCGAACATACACGATCATCGGTCAGGGTTTGGTTGACGTTGCCCTTTCTATCAGACCGGACGAGCGCAGAAGGCTTTTTGAGGAAGCTGCTGGTATTGGTTTGTATCGCTCCAGGAAAGAGGAGGCTCTGCGCCGATTGGAAACAACCCAACGGAACTTGGAACGAGTTTCTGACATCATTGAAGAAATTCGTCCGAGGTTGCGCAGCCTGGAGAGACAATCAGCCCGGGTTGGCGAATATAAGTTGGTTCAGGAAAGCCTTAAGAACAACCTGCGTGAATGGTATGGATATCAATGGATGCTCGCCGAAAGTCAGATCAAGGAGATCCAGGAATCGCTTGCGGAAGCTGAAGCTGCATCAGCCAATTCCAAAACTGCTCTTGATGAAGACCGCCACCGCATCGAGAGCCTGAGAGAAGAAGTCGACACGAAAAGAAGCGCAATTGATCAGTTGATGAACGATTTGCGAGCCTTGCGGGATGAGATCCAGCAACAGAATCAAGCTATCGCTGTCCTGGATTCACGGAAACGGTCTGCAGAAGAATCTCGCAGTCAACTGGTGATGGATTCTGGAAACCTTGAGGAAACCATCTTATCAGAAGAAAAGATCCTTTCAAGTTTTGTGGCTGAAAAGAGTCGCCAGGAACAAGAACTGGCAACACTCAACGAGCGTTTCAATACAGCTAACAAAGATTATGAAGCGATAAAAGCCCAAAAAGATGCTCTGGAAAAAGAAGAACGAGAGCTAAGCTCAAAGCAATTGGAATCTGAGAAGAATGCGGCAATTTACCGCGCCAGAAGGCAGGAATACGCTTACCGCCTTGAAGAATTGACAAAGACCAGGGAGACCAACCAGAAAAAATTGCAGGACATTTTGGACAAGAAGGCTTTACTTGAGCAGCAACTAAACGCGCTGATCTCCTCGATTTCCGGACAGGAACAGGCAATTTCCCTGCTTGAGGCAAATATTGAAAAGCAGGGGTCCGATAAGACCGCGTTGGCAAAATCACTGGATGAGATCAATCGCAAACTAAACGACTTGAACCTTGAAAAGAACCGGATTGTCAACCGGTTGGAGTTGATGCATCAGAGCCGTGAAAGCCTGGAAGGTTTTTCAGAAGGCGCAAAAGGCGTATTAAAAGCTGCCAAAAGCAATCTGTTAAAGCGCGAAGTAACCGATCTGGTCACGAAGCTGGAAGTGCCTGAAGCTTACGAGCGGGCAATCAATGCAGCCCTTGGGGAGGCCGTTGATGTGCTTGTAGTTAAGGGCGAGCTTGATCATGCCATGATGAAAGACCTTTCTGGTAAAACGCAGGAACGTTTTGCGATAATTGGGGAAATGGCTCGTAAGCGCGTTACGCATAAGGCTGTATTGAATGATCCCCGCGTGATTGGAAATGCAGCTGACCTGGTGAAAACAGAGGCAAGCCTGCAACCAACCATCGACCAGTTGCTCGGCAGTTATCTGGTTGTCAGTGAGATGGATGACGCTCTCAACCTGTGGAGTGAATCCAAGGGCGCCAATTTTGTTACTTTGAATGGTGATGTGCTTCTGGAAAACGGCATGGCGTTGCTGGGTAAAACGAATGGAGCCGGCAAGGTCAGTTATTCACGTGTTACCAAATCCTTGCAGCAGGAATTGGACGGAATTGAAGTTGCGCTGAAGCAAGCGCGTGAATTGGAACAGCATAGCAAGGCTGATATCAGCAATCTTGAAGTCAAGCTGCAAGGTGTGCTGAAGCAGAGGCAGACTGAAAACGGAAAGCTTCAGCAAAGCCGAAATGAGCTGAACGCCCTTCAGTTGGAGCTGGATAAGCTTAAAGGTCAACAAAATTGGCTGCAACAACAGTTGAACACAGGATCCGGACAAGAGAATCACCTTCAGCAGCAGCTCGAAGAAATTAGTGGCAGGGAAACAGCCAACCAAGAAGAAAGTGAACAGCTCAAAGTTGAGATCCATACTATCAGAACCAAAAAAGAAGGATTCAACACCATTGAATTGGAAGGCCAGGTGCATTATCTCCAGACAGAGAAACAAGTTCTGCAGCAGGCTCTCCAGCACAGCAAGGTCAGCGTAATCTCTGTCACAGAGCGGCTCGAAAACGACAGGAAGCGATTATCGCTTTACCAGGATCGATTGAGGACCCTTGAAGCGTCATTGGAAGCTTTCGATAAA
>CAZOYK010000062.1:0-12570 GCA_964584065.1 uncultured Anaerolineaceae bacterium
ATTCACGCCGGAGTGGCGGAACTGGCAGACGCGCTACGTTCAGGGCGTAGTGAGCACAGCGCTCGTGAGAGTTCAAATCTCTCCTTCGGCACCAAAGACCTCCTTCAAAGGAGGTCTTTTTGTTCCTCAAAAAAACAATTGCGAAACACACCCGCAGTGGTACAATATTTGCAACAAAGGTAGCAATGTCAAGTAAACTGGTCGATAAATTCAAAAAGATCAATTGGGCTGACCGCCGGCTCATCACCGTGGTGGTGATCGTTATTCTGGTCGTTCTTATGATGGACTTTAACAACCGCATGAGCAACATGATCCAACTCAACCAGATGGAAAAAATCCTCGAAACCAAACTTGCCGATCTGGAAGCGACACGCCTGGTGGTCGAAGATGACATTGCCTACGCCACCTCCGACCGTGCCCTTGAAGAATGGGCGCGCGAGAAAGACCGCCTGATCGCTGAAGGCGACCATCCCATCATCATCATGCCCCCCAGCGACTATACGCCCGCACCGATCGCCACACCAAAACCAGAAACCATCATTCTCACGCGCCTGGAGATCTGGAAAGAGCTGATCTTCGGCAGCGAGGAAATGCCTTGATCCTGTTTTTTCTCTGATCCAATCCAACCTTTATCGAGCCCGTTAAGGAATCCCGCTTCCAGTGGGGTTTTCTCGGGTATAATCTTTTGGTTATGGACCTCAAAGAACTCACGCAGCAGATGAACGATCTCGTACGCCATCACGGCTGGTATGAGCCTGATTCCCCCAAGCAGCAAACCGCCCGCAACCTGGCGATTTCACTCAACCTTGAGGCTTCCGAGGTGCTGGAGCATTTTCAGTGGTCCGCGGAAACAAATGATCCTGAAGGGCTGCGTGGAGAGCTGGCAGACGTGGCGCTTTACCTGCTTCAACTCGCCAGCATTGCAGAGATCGACCTTGAACAGGCCATCCTGGACAAGATCCGCGCAAATTGGGACCGCAGTTGGACTGAAGAAAGTGATCAGGCATGAAAGTAGCTGTTTTTGGTTCTGCCAACGCAAACGAGGGAGACGACCTCTATAAGCTCTCATATCAGCTTGGAAAACTGCTGGCGGAGACTGGTCACACCGTCATGACAGGCGGCTACTGCGGGACCATGGAAGCCGCCTCGCGCGGAGCTCAAGAAGCTGGCGGGCATACCATCGGCGTAACCTCCGAAGAGATTGAAGCCTTTCGCCCCGGCGGACCGAATGCCTGGGTGCGGGAAGTCATCCCCAGTGTGACGCTGGGCGACCGGATCGCCATCCTCACCCGCCAGGCGGACGCCTTCATTGCCCTGCCAGGTGGTGTTGGCACGCTGGTGGAAGTGGCCATGTCATACAATCTGATCGCCATTGGCGCCATCCCGGTGCGCCATTTGATCGTTATCGGGGAGGGTTGGCAGCAAACCTTTGAGGCTTTCTTCGAGGGTCAGAACGCGAACGTGAACGCCTCAACCCGTGCAATCTTACAATTCGCTGCGGATGCCGAAAGCGCCGTGGCATTATTACAACAGGAAAAAGAGTGATTATGGACGATAAAAAATTACCCAGCAGGCAAGAAAACTTCTCCGAGTGGTACAACCAGCTCGTGATCCGGGCTGAATTAGCCGATTATGCCCCCGTACGCGGCTGCATGGTGGTGCGCCCTTATGGCTGGGCGCTCTGGGAAAACATCCAGGCTGCCCTCGACGAGCGCTTCAAAGCCACCGGTCACGTCAACGCCGCCTTCCCGCTGCTGATCCCGCAGTCCTTTATGACCAAGGAAAAAGAGCACGTCGAAGGTTTCTCCCCCGAACTGGCAGTCGTAACCCACGGCGGTGGACAGCTTTTGGATGAACCGCTGGTGGTTCGCCCAACCTCTGAAACCATCATTGGCACGATGTACGCCAAGTGGATCCAGAGTTATCGTGACCTGCCGCTGCTGATCAACCAGTGGGGCAACGTGGTCCGCTGGGAAATGCGCACCAAGCTCTTTTTGCGCACGCTCGAATTCTACTGGCAGGAGGGGCACACCGCCCACGCTACCCAGCAGGAAGCAGCTGAACATACCCAGCGTATGCTTGACGTCTATGCCGATTTTGCAATCAACGAAGCCGCTGTGCCAGTTCTGGCCGGGCAGAAGTCCGAATCCGAGAAGTTCGCGGGCGCAAAGGCGACGTATTCGATCGAAGCCATGATGGGCGATACCAAAGCGCTGCAGGCAGGTACTTCTCATTTCCTCGGACAAAACTTTGCCCAGGCCTTTGACATCAAATTCCTTGACGAGAACAACCAGCTGCAATACTGCTGGACCACATCCTGGGGTCTCTCAACACGCTTCATCGGTGCTATCATCATGACCCATGGCGACGACCAGGGCTTGGTGCTACCGCCAAATCTGGCACCTCACCAGGTGGTGATTGTGCCGATTTACCGCAAGGACGAGGAAAAAGCCCTCGTGATGGAAACAGTCGACAATATCGTGCGCGGCTTGGGCGATCTAAGGGTTTTCGTCGACCGGCGCGAAGGTCTCACACCTGGCTTCAAGTTCAACGACTGGGAGTTGAAAGGTGTGCCGTTGCGCATCGAAGTCGGTCCGAAAGATGTGCAGAATGGCACGCTCGCGCTCGCCCGGCGGGATATTCCAGGCAGGGAAGGCAAACGCTTCATCCCAATGGCAGGTTTTGAACAGGCTGTGCCTGCAGCTCTGGCTGAGATCCAGGCAAATATGCTTGCCAAGGCGACCCAATTCCGCGATGAGCACATCTTCGAAGTTGCCAATTACGAAGAATTCAAGGATGTCGTTGAGAACAAAGGCTGGGCTAAGGTTTGGTGGTATGAAGACGCCGAAAACGAAGCAAAAATCAAAGAGGAAACCAAAGCTACACTGCGCAATTATGCCAAATCTGAGGGCGAAGGAACATGTTTCTTCACCGGTATGAAAACCGACAAACAGGTCTACTTTGCCAAGGGATATTGAGATCGGTTCATTTTTTGCTTGAAAATACACCTGTCGGGCTGGCGCTTGCTTAGCCCGACTTTTTTATGGGATGGATTGGCGTCCAAGAGCCAGTTTTTTATGGGGTGGATTGGCGTCCAAGAGCCGGTTTTTTGTAGGGTGGGTTGGCGTCACAGAACCGCACCCATCAAAGGATTCTTGATAGCCAACCCACCATTCAATCGTGGATGTCAGGTTGAACCCCGCATACTCTTCGAGCACGATGACCCGACCAACGAGATCGCTACAAACGTCGGAGTGAGCCTGCGCCGAGTCTTGCGTGGATTAGCATCATGAGGCAGTCTCATTCCGACCTACGGCTGGTTCAATTGCACTATGATTCGTAGGGCGGAATGCGCCTTTTTTGCGCACTCCGCCGAGGATACTGGCGTCGATTCAGTAAGGTGGATTGGCGTCAAAGAACCCCAACCCACACAGGACTCCAGATAACCACCCCACCGTTATTACCTCCAAATACAAAAGATTAGTAAAGATCAGACAGCGCTTATCATTTCACCCGATGATTCACGCTATAATTCTCTCATGGCCGCCATTGACCTCACCCGTCTCAATAAACAAATCGAAGCATTGAAGGAAGCCTTTTCGCAACCCGCAGAATTCCGCCAGCGCTTGCATGAAACCCTGCAGTTTTACCACCGCTATGCCCACCGCCAGCATAAGGACGCCGTGCCGGTCAGTTTCATGCGCGTTTACAACCTGCCAGATCAAGTCCTGCCTCACATCGCCAATGGGCTCAGTCTGAAGGCACGCCAGGATGAAGTCGAAACCCTGGCTGTTGTGGATGAGCTTTGGCTGGATGAGCATTATGAAGCGCGCGACCTTGCAGCTCACCTGCTCGGTCAGGTTCCATTTACCGCCAGCGGGGAAGTTTATGAACGCATCAGGCAGTGGTCTTCAATGCCACTGGACAGGGCTGTGGTCAGCGCAATTTTCAGCAAAGGCAGCCAACGTTTACGATCTGAAGACCCAAAAGGCTGGTCAGCCTTTGTTGGCAGTCTGCTTGCCAGTCCCTTGGAACGGCTGCAAAACCATGGGCTTTACGCGCTTTCACTGCTGGTGGAGCAATCGGACTCAAATCAATTTCCTCAGTTTTTTCGTTGGATCCGCCCTTTCATACAAAACGATCAAACCTTGATCCAACCTAATTTGAGCAGTGCCATTGCCGCTCTGGCACGCCGTTCACCGGCTGAAACAGCCTACATTCTTAAGGAAGTATTATCGGATACCGAAGGCACTGGCATTGAACAGCGTGTTCGGTCCTATCTGCCTTTTTTTGAGGAAGAGGTTAGCCAGGGTTTGCAGGCTTCCATCCGCATGCATCAAAAACGCATAAAAATGGGCTTTTAGGCTTCTGGCATCCGGTTACTGGCATCCATGGCTACCAGGCAAGGCTCTCCAACCAATAGACCCATCCTTAGTTTGATCATTGTTCTCACAACTCTGGTTCTTGCGGGATGCACGCCAGCTGAAGTGGTAACTCCCTTGACCGTATCATCACCCACAGCAATTTTGCCGAACCCTTCCCCTACTTTTCCACCAACACCCACAACGGAAATCCCGCTTATCGTTCAGCCTTCCCCCCAAGCCAGCCCAGCCGCAACCGAGATCGCCCTTCCACCTTCTGCCATGATCACGGAAATCAGTGGTCATGAGCAGACCTACGAATTGGGCTGCGAGGCAAGCGCAGCGGTGGATTGGGCAGGTTATTACGATGTTCTGATATACGAGTCGACCTTTCAGTTTGAGCTGCCCCTCTCCGATAATCCTGAGTTGGGGTTTGTGGGCAACGTAACCACCGATGGGTGGGGACAGATCCCACCTGACGCCTATGGGGTACATGCGCCGCCTATCGCAGAATTACTGCGGAAATATGGTCTGCCTGCCGTGGCTGTCAAGAGCATGACCTTGGAGGACATCAAAGCCGAGCTGGCTGAAGGTGATCCCGTCATTGCCTGGGTAATCGGCAACATGGTCTATAGTTACCCGCTGAAATATGTCGATCAAGCAGGTAACTCTGTGACCGTTGCTCGTTATGAGCATGTTGTGATCCTGGTTGGTTACGACGAAACAACCATCACCTACATGAATAATGGTTTCTTCTATTCCGTACCTACTGAAGTCTTCTTAACTTCCTGGGGTGTACTCGGAAACATGGCTGTCATACATGAATGACCACCAGAAAGAAAAATCCGCAATTACTCGCGGATTTTTTAAGAAGTGATACCAGCCTTACATGTTAGCTGAACGGAACCAACGGTAGTTCAAAACGCGCAGCTCTTCAGCAGCAGGCATTGGATAATATCGCATTTCCTCGTTGTTACCAACATAAAAACCGTTCTTGATCGATCGATATTGAACAGTCGTGTTGTGGGTCCGGTCTACCATTTTGGTAGTGGCAAATTTGGTCTTGACATCAGTCAGGCACTGGCGCAGATGGTCCTGGTTGCCATAGGGCAGATTGATCATGATCCCCATTTCAGGATCATCAGCTAGTTCCCCCAGTTGCAATTCAGTGAACACCAGCGCCGGCACAGTAACCAGGGAAACAGGATTTCGTACCAACTGGTCCAGGAATTGGATGGGTCCAAGTCGGCTCACCACTAATGGCGCGACCGGTGCAATCTCCTGGTAGAGGTGTAACTGACCGGTAATATTCGGGATGTCTTCCGAAGGGGCAATATCCAGCGTGTGTCCGTCCTGGGTGGTCAGAAAGAGGTGCTGGAGTGCGCTCAACTTAACGTGTTCCAAAACGCGATAAACCGAAATATAGACCGAAGATTTGAGACTGCCATCATCATGTGGAACGCAGCGCGAGAAGGCTTCATCGATCTTGAAATACGGATGGCGATAATTTGGATCAACTTCGAAGAAAATCGCCTGACCGCGTGATTTTTTTGCCGACCCAAGCGCATAATACAAACCGAAATCTTCCGGTGAAAGCATTGAAGCGATCAGAGCTTCGGGAGATAATGATAGATATAAGTGAATAGTCATGTAACGCTCCATTCTCGATTAGGTTTTGGGTCGTCGTTGAGAAATAATAGAATAGACTCTTGTATATCAGTCCATTTATTTCCATGATAATTCTAACCCATAAATCGCTTTTTTTGAACTATTTTGAGTGAGTTACCCCTCAAAGTGTCCATTAACAAAAAAAAGGCACCTGCCCGGTAACAGTCAGGTGCCTTTATTCTCGATGATGAGGCTATTGCTTTTTCAGCCAGTCTATAGCTTTATCCAAACCAGTTTCAGTCAATGAGAAACGTCCTTGCGCGGCATTATAAAGGATCTCCCGCAGTTGATCATCTTCCTTGCCAAAGAGCTCTTCAATCGCAATTGTCCCGCCTAAGATTTGCTCGATGTAGGCGCGCATATCCGCATCATAAGTCGTGCTGTTATCATCCACCGGATAAGCAATTGCGGCTTCCAGGTTAAGAGTCTCCAAAGGCTGATCAACGGGATAGGTATCCTGTGGCACCTGTGCCTCTGTTGCGACTGTCGGAACAGGTGTATTTTCTACTTCCTTTTCCACTTCACCACTGACAACCGGCAGGTTCACTGTCGTTTCAGTCGGTTCTTTTTTGCCGCAACCAGCCAAAAGCAGGCTGACGACAAGTAAACTGGTCAAAAGAATTGTTTTGGCTTTCATTTGGTTCCTTTCCGTCCGCATCTTTGCTGGGACGCCGCATTGATTATACCAAGCCTGATAGTTCTTGCGATATGGCTTGCTGGGTTTGTCCGTTAATCCGTCAAAACCCCCGGAATGACCGCTGGATCGCTGAAATGTTCCCTCGTCAGATCCTCTGCGCTCATTTCGCCCTTTACCTGGATTTTCTGGCTCAAAAGCGGGAAGTAGGGACGAACTTGCTCCAGCATGCCCCTGCCAACCCGCTGAATGGAAAAATGAGCATTCTTGGCGCACCGAAGTTTGATGAAGTGAAAGAGTTCCCGCAAATTAGCGCGGCAGAGAACCCGGCGATTAAAAGCGTTTGGGACCACACAGGCTGCCACCTGCGGATTCCAGGCTGCCAGTTTGTCATACAAAGCTGCAGCTGCCTGCATCGCTTCCCGGTATCGTGCCTCAAAGCCGGCTTCGGTAATCGCTTTAGGCAGCGCGTAGCCCAGCCTGGTGCTTAGATCCTGCACCGTTTGAGTCATCATGCGGTGGCGTTTGAATTCAAAATATGCGCCCTGATCCATGATCAAGCTGAAGGTCAGGTCGGCATATTCAAGTTCCCGGATCGGAACATCAAAGTCCGTCATCTCCGCGAACATGGCATCCACCAGGGCTTGCTTCTCATCTTCTGCCATATTCAACACCTGGTCAAGGCAGACCTGGTAGGAATCGTCTCCAAAACGGTAGAGTACTGCCGCAAGGACTCTGTCCTCCGCGTTTTCATCTACAGCTTTCAGGTCACACCAGGGTGCACCGGAGATGGTGTCGATCTGGTTGGCAAACGCGCGGGCTTTTTCTCGCAACTGCGGCAGGAATGCAATCGGGTCGGCATACTTGACCAGCGTCGGCAGTTCCTGGGTCGCAACAGATTTCATTTCCGTGCCAATCAGGCGCACCTCTTCCAGCTCAGAGGACAGCATTTTCTTGATGGCATATTCGAGGGCACGGGCGTTAATGGTCAAACCGACGTTCGCCATGGCTGCCGCGGGCAGAAGAAAACGCGCCACATCCACAGATTTCACGCGCGCGCGGTTTGCCCACGCCCTTTCCGACTCGTTCTCCCGCCGCGGTGTGTTGGCTTCCCCCCACGGGCGCAGCGCCTGCAAGGCTTCAGCGTATGTGAGGAATAGTTTATCCATCAGAGCCTGGTATTCGCCCTCATAGGAGCTGCCCCGAATTTCTGGAGGAGTGACGTAGGCCTTGGGGTCCCATTCCTGGTAGCGGGTCGACTTCTCGGTGTAGGATGCCAGCCGGTTGGCTTCGATGGTTTCGATCGCCAGGCGCGAAACATTTTCGAGCGCCAGGTGGAGCACGGCATGCTCCGCCACGCTTGAATGTCCATAACCAACGATCCACTTCTCACTGAACTGCGCGCTCTTTTCGTCGTTGAGCTCCGCTGCGATCACATCGAAAGGTTCGGGGGAGCGGGATGTTTTGGCAAAGGTAACGGCAATCGTTTCCGCGCTGAATTGACTGGGGCTCAAGCGGTACACACGGCGGTTAAGGTTCATTCTGGAAAATCCTCCTGGTCTGGGCTTCGTCATCCTCAATTTGTGCGATCAAATCTTCCACACGCTCAAAGCGGCGCTCCGGGCGCAAGAAACTGAGAAACTCGATCCGTATCGTTTCATGATAGATTCTATCGTCAAAATCCAAAATAAGGGTCTCCACGTTAGGCATTGCGTCTGACTCGAACGTCGGTCTGACGCCCACGTTGGTCACTCCCATCAACACCTTGTTCTCGAGCAAAACGCGCGTGGCATACACGCCAAAACGCGGCAGCAGCTGTAATGGTTCGGGGGTCAGATTTGCAGTTGGAAACCCCAATTTTCTGCCGATCTGCTTACCTCGCTGAATTAGGCCTTCAAGGCTGAATGACCGCCCAAGCAGCCTGGCAGCTTCTGCAACCAGCCCTTCCGTCAGGCAGGCACGAATACGATTCGAGCAAACAACCTCACCATCGAGTGTGTACGCTGAGAAGCTTTCACAAGAGATATTTCTTGATCTGCAGAAGTCCTGAATAAAAGCAAAGTCGGCCTGCCGATCCTTACCCAGGCGAAATTGAGGTCCCACCAACAAACCGGCTGGTTTCAAACTCCCAATCAAACGCTCCAAAAAAGCCACGGCACTCATTTCTGCCAGGTTTTGGTCAAAGGGCAGAGTCACAACCAGATCAACCCCAGCTTTCTCTAATTGCCGCTGTTTTTCCTGCTGTGTGGTGAGGAGAAAGGCTTCGCTCACCTGCCCGAGCACCACGCGCGGATGCGGCCAGAAGGTCAGCACCAGGGATTGACCTTCTTGTTCCTCTGCCCTCTCCTTCAGACCCTGAATAAGCGCCTGGTGACCCAAATGCACTCCATCGAAATTGCCAATGGTCAACCAGGCATTTCTTGGGGGATGATCAGGCCAGCCAGTGATGAATTCAGTCATTATTTTTCCGCTGCGAGGCAAATAAATAGCCCTTCCTGGTCTTACCAATCGGGGCTATCACTTTTTCATCTCATTTCTAATTGAAGAATACTTTTCGAGGCTGCCATTCGTTCGTTTCAGCGTCGTATTCAATCAGCGCGACCAGTTCGCCTTCTTCGCTGACAGCGCGACCCCAAAGGCCCGCCTCAACCACCTCGAGTGCAGGAACGCGATGACCATGGCGGACCGCATCTACCTGCTCAAAAGTGAGCACAACGGTATACCAATCGTTCAGAGCTTCCGCTGCAGGGATCAGATATTTATACCAATCACCGTTATTGAAAGCATCCTGAAGCTTGCTAAGGGAAACCGCATCCCGCAAACCGAATTGACCATTGCGAGTTCTGCGCAAGCCAACCAGCGTTGCTCCGCAGCCAAGCTTCTGACCCAGGTCAGACGCCAGCGAGCGAATGTATGTACCAGAAGAGCAGTGGATGTCGATCACTGCTTCAGGCGGATCCCAATCGAGCAGTTCGATAGAATGGACAGTGATCATGCGTGGCTCAAGTTCAACCGTTTCGCCGTCACGGGCGATGTCGTAGGCTTTTCGACCGCCAACTTTGATAGCGGAATAGATCGGTGGCGTTTGTTCAAATTCACCCACAAAAGTAGCGAGCGTCTCTTCCAGTTCTTCGAAGCTGATGTCCACCGGTGCACGGCTGGTGATCTCACCTTCCGTGTCGTATGTGCTGGTGGTGACGCCAAATCGAAGTACAGCCTGGTAACGTTTATCAGATGTGGAAACATACTCACTCAATCGTACAGCCGGTCCAATCAAGACCACCAACACGCCTGAAGCCCGGGGGTCGAGGGTGCCAGTATGCCCAGCACGACGAATATGGGTGCCGGCGCGAACCTGCTGCACCACGTCATGAGAAGTCATCCCAACAGGCTTATCAACTACCAAGACCCCTGAAATACTATTTGCTAAATTGCTTCGATCACTATATTGATCATCAGTCATTTGTTTCTCTTTCAACGCAGTTCGACCCAAGTTTTTTGAGGTATCGCTCCGAGCTTACGATCACATTTTCTTGAATTTTCTGTAAATTCCCTTCAACATCAGCCCCCGCGGCAGCTCTATGACCCCCCCCTCCAAATTCTCTTGCGAGTTTTGACACATCCACGCCTTCCACAGATCGCCAGCTGATCTTAACTCCACCTTCTTGTTCTACAAAAAGAATGGTCATCAGCGGACCTTTTATGGCAGAAAGGATGTTAATCAAGTCAGCATCATCGTTGCCCTGATAACTGGAAATAATTCTATCATTAAGCGTCAGGGTCGACCATAAAATTGCACCATATTGTTGAATCTTTGACAATCCCTGCCCCCAGTAAAGTGCTTCCGCCAGGGTTTTATCACTTAATGTCTTCAGGTATACGTCGTGAAAATCGGCGCCTTTTTCCATTAGATCAGCTGCTGCGCGAAGGGCTGCCGGTTGGGTGTTGCCGGTACGGAAACCAATCGTATCCGAGAGCAAACCTGTCAGCAGGCAGGTAGCCACATCCTGGGTGATGGTAAGCCCCCATTTTGGCAGGCTGTCCACCAGGATCAAGGCTGTCGCTTCAACTTCCGGCTTGACGTACTCCAACTTTCCAAAGTCATCATGGGTGTTATGGTGGTCAATCACCAAATCTGGCTCAGGCAGCCCATCCAGCACATGACCGACACGCATGATGTCGGAACTATCTACCACAATCAGAAAATCGTATTCTGGAGGAACAGAAGTGCGGACGTCCACCGCACCCGGAAGAAAGGCATACTTCTCAGGCACCCCATCCTGCAGGACACACTCAACGCTTTTCCCGCCGGCAAGCAAAGCATGCGCCAGTCCAAGCATGGAACCAACCGCATCACCATCCGGGCGGATATGCCCTATTATGACAAAATTTTGTGCCGAAGCAAATTGCTGGCTGATGGTTTCATCCAGTGAATTAGTCATCATCATCGATAAAGCCGTCCTCGTCGATTTCATCCAGCTCGGGAAGGTCATCATCTGAATCCCAATCTTTGCTGGTGATCTCATCATACAGGTCCTCATCTCCATCCAAGATGAATTCTTCCATATCGTCCATTTTTTCGCTTTCATCGTGGAGCTGTGCCAGGAGAGTATCGATCCGATCTGCTCTCTCCGGGGTTGGGTCCCAGAAAAATCGCAGGCGCGGCATTATCCGCAAGTCGACTTCCTGGGCAATTTCATGCTTCAGATAGCCGCGGGCGTGGTTGAGGGCGGCTATTACTTCGCGTGATGATTTTGCGCCATCCAATGAAGAAACATAGATGTTGGCAAAATCCAGTTCCCGATCAACTTTGACGTCGGTTACAGAAACACCAGCCAGGCGTGGATCGTCAATTTTTGAAATCAACAGGATCGAAAGGACTTCCTTGATCCGGTCGTTGATCCGCTTCATTCTTAAGGGTGTTGGCATACCTTTTCTCCTTACCAGTTCAGCTTATTAGCCGCCAAACTTTTCCATTACGAAGCATTCGAATAAGTCGCCTACTTCGAATTCTTCAAAGTTCTTGAGTGTGATTCCACATTCCATACCCTCACGAACCTCGCGAACGTCGTCTTTTTCACGGCGAATACTGGAAATTTCCGTCTTCACCACTTCCTCACCTGCGCGCATCACATGCACAGAGGCATTTCGGCGCAATTCACCCGTTAGCACACGGCACCCTGCCGCAGTACCACCTTTGGACACCTTGAAAGTCGCCAAAACAGCTGCTTTGCCGATAACACGCTCGACCAATTCGGGTTCGAGCAGACCGTTAAGAGCTTTTTCGACGTCTTCGATCAGGCGGTAAATGATTTTGTAGATGCGAATAGACACGCCTTCAACCTCTGCCCCCCGACGGGCACCCTGGTCAACATCCACATCAAAACCAAGCACAATCGCGTTGGAAGCAGCTGCCAGCATCACGTCACTTTCGGTGACATTGCCGGTCTCGGCATGCAGGATCTTAACAGTCAGACCTTTTTGCTTTTTGCCGAGGTCCTCGAGTTCGTTGATGATTGGCTCAAGCGAACCCTGCACGTCTGCCTTGAGGATCAGGCGCAGGTCCTTTGCTTGTCCGGACTTGTACTGGCTGAAAAGTTCTTCGAGGGTAGCGCGTTTGATATTCCGTTTGGCTTCGCGTTCAGCCTTGCGCTGGGCAACAATCGCCCGCCCTTCACGCTCATTCTCAACCACCTGGAAGAGATCGCCAGCTTCAGGTAAGGCATTCAGCCCCATCACAACGACTGGTGTTGAGGGACCAGCTTTGCTGACGCGCTTGTTGCGCTGATCAAACATTGCCTTGATCTTGCCGGTGCCTTCGCCTGCCACGACCACGTCACCATCTTTCAGAGTGGCATTCTGTACGTGCAGTGTTGCCATGTTGGCAGTGGTTTTATGCTATTGAGC
>CAZOYK010000063.1:0-7413 GCA_964584065.1 uncultured Anaerolineaceae bacterium
GCTTTGTTTGGACCGGTGCTGGGGGTTGGATTTTCGCTGTTGGCTATCCAAAATGCACCAGCAGCAATTGCGGCAGCGATCATGTCGATCATGCCTGTCCTGATCATCCCGCTCAACTGGCTGGCTTTTAGAGAAAAAATTAAGTGGTTTGAGGTTCTCGGTGCACTGGTGACAGTGGTTGGTGTGATCCTGCTCTATCTGTGAGTGCGGGTTGACAGGCAAGAGTGCATAGTCTATTTTAAATAGTCAGAGATCAACAGAAAGTCAAGGATCTGTCATGTCACCATTCCAGCCTACCCCCAAGTCTGGTACTGGCCTATCACGCAAAACAGGCACAAAATCCAGCCTGATGTGGTGAGCTAAAAAGTCCCAAAAACAGTACAATTAAAAGATGGAATTCAAACTTCACGCTCCCTATCAACCCACCGGCGATCAACCGGAGGCAATTGCAAAGCTGGTTGCAGGCATCGAGAAAGGTTACCGCCACCAGGTGCTCCTCGGCGCAACCGGTACCGGCAAGACCTTCACCGTCGCCAATGTTATCCAGCAACTGCAGCTGCCAACGCTGGTGATGACGCACAACAAAACCCTTGCCGCTCAGCTCTACGCTGAATATAAGGACTTCTTCCCCGAGAACGCTGTTGAGTACTTCGTCTCCTACTATGACTATTACCAACCCGAAGCTTACATCCCGCGGCGGGATCTCTACATCGAAAAAGAAACTGACATCAACGAGGAGATCGACCGCCTGCGCCTGGCAGCCACCACAGCGCTGATGTCCCGCCAGGATGTGATCATCGTCGCTTCCGTTTCAGCCATCTACGGTTTGGGCGACCCCAATGCTTACCGTGCCAACGTTCTGCATGTCGAGAAGGGTTCCATTTATCGCCGCAACGCCCTCCTGCGCCAACTGGTGGACGTGCAATACCAGCGGAACGACCTGGAAGTCAAACCGGGCATCTTCCGCGTTCGGGGCGACACACTTGAGGTGCTGCCGGCATACAGCGAAAAAGAGACCATTCGCATTAGCTTCTTTGGCGATGAGATCGAAGACATCATCCGCCTCAACCCTGTCACCGGCGAGGTCATCGACAGACCCGACCAGGTCGATATCTACCCCGCCAAGCATTACGTGACCGAAGAAAACCGCATGGAAAAGACCCTGCTGGACATCGAAAACGAACTTGAAGATCGTTTGAAGTTCTTCAATCAAAGCGGGCGTTTGCTTGAGGCGCAGCGCCTCGAACAACGCACCCGCTATGACCTCGAAATGCTACGCGAAGTTGGTTCGTGTGCCGGCATCGAGAATTACTCCCGCCACATCGATCAGCGTGCCCCGGGCAGCCCCCCCTGGACCTTGCTGGACTTCCTGCCCACCAATTACATGATGGTGCTGGATGAATCTCACATGATGGTGCCACAAATCCGTGGTATGTACAATGGCGATCGCTCGCGTAAGGAAGTGCTGGTGGATTACGGTTTCCGCCTGCCTTCCGCGCTCGATAACCGCCCGCTCAAGTTCCCTGAATTCGAAAAGACGATGGGCATCACGCTCTACACCAGCGCCACGCCTGGTCCTTACGAGATGGAAAAAGCAGAGCAGGTTGTGGACCAGGTCATCCGTCCGACCGGTCTGTTGGACCCCAAAATTGAAGTGCGTCCCACCACTGGGCAGATCGATGACCTGATCGCGGAATTGCGCAAGCGTGTGGACCGCGGCGAACGCGCCCTGGTCACCACCCTCACCAAGCGCATGGCTGAGGATATGGCGGATTACCTGCTCGAGTCCGGCTTCAAGGTCCATTACCTGCACTCAGAGGTGGAAACTTTCGAACGCGTTGGCATCCTGCGCGACCTGCGCCTGGGTGTGTTTGATGTGGTGGTAGGCATCAACCTGCTGCGCGAAGGGCTCGACCTGCCTGAGGTCTCCCTGGTGGCAATTCTCGACGCGGACAAAGAAGGTTTCCTGCGTTCCACCACCGCCCTGATCCAGACTTTTGGAAGGGCTGCGCGGCATATCAACGGCGAGGTCATCCTTTATGCCGACCGCATGACCGACTCGATGAAGCGGGCAATCGACGAAACCACCCGCCGCCGTATCAAACAGGAAGCTTACAACACCGAACACAACATCTCACCTGTGGGCATCACCAAGGCGGTTTACGACATCACCTCCCGCCTGGCAAACATCGCCCCCGAGGAGAAGGACAAAACGCACAGTGCCCGTGAGTTGGCTGCCAAGATGCAGCATCGTGAGCTGGAAAATATGCTGGCTGAGATGGAAAAACAGATGAAAGCAGCTGCAGCTGAACTCGAATTCGAGCGTGCCGCCATGCTGCGAGATCAGATCTTTGAACTTCGGGCAATCGTCATCGAAGAATCAAACATGCCGCCCTGGAAAAAGCAAAAAGCTCTGGCAGGAATGCGGGATTAGTCCACAAAACTGTTCATCGTAGGGCGAGCTTGAGGGCACTGTGGACAAATTGATGGACAGGTGTAACGTGCCCTCAATCCGCCGTCGACGATAATCTGAATAGCAAGGCTCATCACCTTAAATTGATCGATTGCGCAATGGCGGATTGGAATGACACTAAGGTTTCTGCTTGATGATCTTTGCAGTCCTTCCAATCCCGCCCTACGCAAAAATCTTCTCGCCCAACAGGTAACCCATCGTTTTTCTTAAGGGATAGCAGTCCTATCGCCATGCTACGCTCGCGATGACGCTGCTGATCGTGCTGCCTGTGGTCGCCACTAAGCGGGTGGAAAACCGTTGCCCATAAATCTAAAAGTCTTAATTCATGTGATATCTCGGCAAAGATTGCTCTATCTCACTAAAATTTCAATTTATAATTACCCCATCAAGTGGGTGGGCACTCATAAAAGGAGTGATAGTGATTAAGAGATCCATCATTTTCTTGATTGTTACATGTTTGATCCTGAGCGGGTGTACCGTTCCTATTGCCATACCTGTCCTTCCCACTGAAACAGAAGTAATACCCACTGTTCCAACAGCCACAGAAGAATTTTCTCTTGACGCCACGCAGTGGCTTTCCACCGTGTCTGCCTATTCAACTCCCACATCTGTGACCACGCCGACTCCAGCTCCTCCCCCGGAACGCCCTCCAATAACATCGGATATGGTCAGGAACATTGAACCTGCGACTCCTCTCAGATTGAATGAGAGCGGGGAGATCAAGGGTCTGCCTGTTGATGTTTCTCCTGCGTGGGCAGAAAAATTGAAGGCGTACTATCAAGCGGTTAAAAGCCTCTACCCAACTTCTGAAGTTTTGCTTGATGTGGATAGTACCAGCAACAGCCACATAATAATTATCGTTATGGGGGATACGATTTATTACCAAATAATTAAAAACGCAAATGGCGATAACACCTATCCAATTTTCCCTACAAGTTTCGAAACAGGTGAAGCCGGCTTGATTTTATCCGGTGATTACAAACCGGTGAAAGTGCCCAACACCTCTATTGGAGTTGTGTGGTTTGAAGGAATACCGCAATTATTGGCAAATTACGTGGAATTGCCCGATGGAAACAGCTACTTCACACATTACATGGACTACTCAGGCGTTTGGTCTTATGATGCTTATCCATGGCAGGAAGTGGAAGGGGTTTCGGAGATTATGGCAGCATTTCCGGCTGTGGAGATGGATTTGGAGCCTGTTTTTGTTCAAACTACAGAATGTAAGTTTGCTGGTGTTCTTATTAAGTCGAGTTTGGTTGTTGATGATTCAAATCTTCCGCTATTAAAAAAATTGACTATTCCTGACCATATTTTGGCAGAGTATGTTGCCAGAGTGTTCTTTAATGTTTGGTGGTCCAATGGACCCGAGAAACATTTCAGTACAGCAGGCGAAAAGGATTTTTGGATCTTTATGGAGCTGTGGGCGCAGGCTCAAAAGAGTGGGGAAGCCTCAGATTGGGAAAAGGTTCAGATAAACAATATTTGGGCAAACGACCTTAGAGACGGTTTTGGCTATAAGTATTTCTCCTACAACATATGGCCCATGTATTTTGGAGAAGCGCCAGAGGGAATCCAACCAATTGAGGAATTAGCGTTTGCTTTTGTCGGAGGCGATCGCGACAAATATATTAGTCGTTGGGAAACAATTGTTTCAGGTAAAGGAACTAACAAAGATGATAAGGAACTCTATATTTATCAATACTACGAGGACTATTCAGGGCGTACTGGGTACAACATAACAAGTCTTATAGCAGGTTATATGTCTTTCAATGTGAATTGGCTAAAACACTACAAAGGGGGAGAAGAGATGAGTAAATCCGTTACCATCTCAAGTCAAAAATTGCAGAATTTGTTGATCAACGGTGGGATATCCATATACTGAACTAAAATAATCCAAATTGAAACGTTAGGTGGATCTGTTTTTCGTAGGGCGGGATTGAGGGCACCGTTAGCGATGTGATGGACGAATGTATCGTGCCCTCAATCCGCCGTCGTCGATAATCTGAAAAGCAAGGCTCATCACCTTAAATTGATCGATTACGCAATGGCGGATTGGAAGGACACTAAGGTTTCTGCTTGATGATCTTTGCAGTCCTTCCAATCCCGCCCTACGCAAAAATCTTCTCGCCCTTTAGGTAACACATCAAATTTCTTCGCAAGCCTATCACCGCGCAAAAGAAGCTCGCGATGACGAGGTTAATGCAGAGCGCTGTTTCTCGCTCTGATGACCCCTAACGATACCGAATATCAAAATCGCGGAATTCCCCCGTGGCCGGGCTGTAATGGTACTTTAAATCCCGCACATATGCCGCATCCGGACCCTCTTGCAGAGCTGTCAGCATCTCCCCCAGGCTCGCTGGATCCCCTTCTGCCACCACTTCCACCATCCCCTCAGAAGTGTTTCGTACCCATCCGCTCAACCCCAATCTCACAGCTTGCTGCAAAACGAAGAACCGAAAGCCCACCCCCTGCACCCTGCCAAAAACGATCGCGTTCAGGCGTTGGTCTGCGGGGCGTGAAAAGGACGGTTCACTCACAAATCGTCCTCGTCATCGGGGTCGTCAAGCGTGTAGCTGTCTTCAAGGCTTCCATCCAAATCTTCTCCATCCTCGTCCACATACCGCTGCCATTCTTCATTATCGAAGTCTTCCAAATCTTCGTATTCGTCTTCGTCCTCATCGTCATCCCAAATGTCCTCGATTTCATCCTCGTCCCCGTCAAGAGAATCATGTATGTGGTCAAAGTCGATTTTCATCAGGTCTAAGTTGGCGACCTCATTGGTAAAGTTGAGCATATCCAGCGCTTCTTCGAGCAGGTTGGCTTCTTCGTCATCATCCGTCGTGGCGAGCAGGCGTTCAAATTTTTCTTCGATGCCCTCGCCGCCAATCTGAGAAAGCGCCCAGATCAATTCGCTCCGGAGATATTCATCCTTTTCACGGTCAAGCTGCTTCAACAGGCGCAATCTTGCAGAAGTAAGATAGAGTTCGCCCGCAGCATGGATTGCCTGCCCTTTGACGTCCGCATCGTCGTGGTCGAGATGTTCCAGCACCAGGCTTTCCCATTGTTGGTCTGCCGATCTGCCCATCGCAAACAAGGCACTTTCCAGCCATTTCTCGCTGTCCTTGGCGGAGGCAAACCGCAGCAGCGGAGGCACTTCTTCGCGGCTGGAAAATCCAAGCGACTCCAGGGCTCTGCGCTGCACCAGGTCGGAGGGATCTTCGGCATATGCCAGCAGCAGGGCATCTTCAATCTTGTGATGGAGCTCAGTGTTTAGTTCTTCAAGCTCCCCGAGATACACATATAAGCCAAGTGCGTTGGCTGCCGCCGCACGCACAAAATCAGCCTCGTCCGCAGCCGAAAGCATCCTCAAGAAGGTGGGGACCAGTTTGGGGTCTCCCACTTCAAGAAGCAGGTCGATCCCACTCACTTCGCATTCCGCGTCGCCATCTTGCAGGGCAATCCGCCCAATGTCTTCGAACATCAGCAGGTCGTCATGCTCTGAGAGTTCCACCAGGTCCTGCAACACTGCTCTCCTGCGTACCACGGGGATGGTATGCCAGGCGCTGGAAAGTACCTTGCGGTCATCAGACGGCATATCTGAAAACTGATAAAGGAGGCGTGCCGGGAATGGATTTTCCAGGTCCAATAGAGATTTGATCAAGTCGTGAATTGAGGTTGAAGCGTCCATTGCAGTTCCTTAAGGTATTGGGATCGGATTGAGAAAATCGCGAACAGTAATAATGACAAACAATAAAATCAACAGATAGTAGAATGCTGAATTGACAGCGTTTGCCACCCTTGCAGGGATGCGTTTGCGCGTAATTGCTTCGATCAGCAGGAAAAATATTTGCCCGCCATCAAGTGCCGGGATGGGCAGCAGGTTGGTAATTCCAATTGCAATCGAGAGCATCGAAACCAGTGAGAGTCGCGTGATCGGCAGAATTTCGTTGGTTGCCTCTGCATTGGACTGGTCGATCTCAGCAGCGCTTGAAAACAAGTCGTAGATGCCCTTAATCCCAATAACACGCGCTTCGCCTGGGGCAAGCTTGCCTTTGATGTAGTTGTAAGGCATTGAAACAGTTGCTTTCACCTGTTGCCAGAAGGTGTCAAAAGCCACGCCGACGCTTTGAACAAAATTGAGTTCAACTTCCGGATGCGACATCACAAAGCCAATTGCACCCTGACCTTCAGGCGGGTTCTCACGTGGAATCACGAGCCCAGTGCGTTCTTCGCCATCCCGCGTGTAAGTTAGGGTGACTTCCTGCTCCAGGTACTTTTTGGTCGCATTGACCATGGCGTCAGTCGAATCAATCGGATCATTTCCTAACTTGGTCACTATATCGCCGGACTGCAGCCCTATCATCTGAGCAGGGGAGTTTGGGGCGACATCCACCACCAGGATCTTGCTGGTGTCAACCGGATTAACCACATTGTAGAGGAAGATCAGCAGCAGGATGCCAAGCACAAAGTTCATCGTCGCGCCCGCAACTAGGATCAGGAAACGTTTCCATTTAGGTGCTGCCAGCATGCCGCCGGGCTCGCCGTCATCCGTTTCGCCTTTTGGGCGGACAAAACCGCCGAAGGGAATCCAGTTGAGCGTGACTTCTGTGCCTTTCCATGTAAAAAGCTTAGCGAGGCGGGGTGGATAGCCGAAACCAAACTCTTCCACCTCAACGTCAACCCATTTTGAAACCAAAAAATGCCCGAGTTCGTGCACAAACACGATCAACCCGAACACGAAAATGAACTGAATGATCAAACCAAAGTTAAGCATGAGCATACTCCTCACTCGGAATTATACCCATTTTGTCGGGGGAAGTCTGTTGGAATGGTATTAACTTTTGACAAAGCTGTCCTCCATGGCACTTCAAATCCTCTTGTGGAAAAATCAGGCACGGATGGCGCAGACTACGGGTATAATTTGCCCCATGCCTGTA